>JAGAQG010000016.1 GCA_017622875.1 Lachnospiraceae bacterium | reverse complement strand
TTAGGTGGTTTTTGATGGGGATCACTTTTATTTTATACCGAAATATAAAAAAATACAGTCCCATTTTTTCTTTTTTTATAAAACGGGACTGTATACGTTGCACTTACTTTAGGAAAGTTGCATTTACTTTAAAATTCAACTTCAAATTTTGTATTTTAATCCGTACATTCTAACATCAGTAAAATACCAGAGCGAAAGTCGATTTTTCCGATCTCCTCTGTCAGTTCATTGGAGATTCCTAAAGAACCACTGGTCTGTACATTAAATCGATAATCCCATAACGGATATTTAAAACCTGTTAACGTAACTCCATGGACGTCTGTCGTTAATGGAACAAGAGAAATATATTTTCCATACTGTTCTTTTTTTCTGATTTCCAGAGGCTCCATAAGAATACGCACACGATTATGGACATCCACTAAAAAGCAATCCACACCTGCCTGCTGCGGAATCATCATGGTCAGCACATTGCCAAACAAATGATCCAGGCGATTTCCTTCACTAGCCCCTAAGATTGTAATCTTCTCAGTTCCCAGTTCCATGCCAAGACGGACTGCAATCTCAGTATCCGTATAATCTTTTACCGGATTAAATTTGCGGATCGGTACTCCCATCGCTTCATATTTGGGCAGAAGCGCTTCCCCTAAGGTATCAAAATCGCCTACAATCTGCGTAGGAACAATCCCTGATTTTTCGCAGAAAGCAAGTCCTTTATCCGCTGTAATCAGAAACTCCGGCTGTTCTTTTTCGATAAATTCAGAGGCAAACTGATAATCCAGTCTGCCTCCGCTGATGATCACACATGATTTCATTTATACTTCCTCAAATGCTTTGTGGAATTTTTCTACCTGTTCTGTAATATGGTCACCAAATACTGCACTTCCAGCTACGATCACGTTGGCGCCTGCTTCCAGAATTTCTTTCACATTGTCAGGAGTCACACCTCCGTCTACCTCAATATCGATATCCAATCCACGGGCATCTACCATTTCTTTTAAAGCCTTAATCTTTGCTGTCATTGTAGGAATGTACTTCTGTCCCCCGAAACCTGGGTTTACAGTCATTAAAAGTACCATATCTATATCTTCTAAAATATAGTCCAGAGAACTTAAAGGTGTGGCCGGATTTAATACAACTCCTGCTTTTAAGCCTTTTGCCTTGATTGCCTGTACGGTTCTATGAAGGTGTTTACATGCTTCTACGTGTACTGTGATCATATCTGCACCTGCATCTGCCATCGCATCAATATATCTTACCGGTTCAGTTACCATCATATGAGCATCAAAAAATAACTTGCTCTGTTTTCTTAATGCCTTGATCACTGGCATTCCAAAGGAAATGCTTGGCACAAAATCCCCGTCCATAACATCTAAATGAAGCCACTTTACGCCCGCTTCTTCTAACTCTTTTAACTGCTCACCTGTTTTCCAGAAATCTGCTGACAAAAGGGATGGTGATAAAATTCTCATGAATATTTCCTCTTTTCGTTTTCTTTTAATTCTTCGTATAAAAGCTTGTAATTATCATATCTGCTCTGACTGATTTTTCCTGCTTTTAAGGCTTCCTTTACACCACAGACCGGTTCATTCACATGAACACAGCCCAAGAATTTACATTCCCCCTCATATTCTGCAAATTCTGGAAAATAAGATTTCAACTCCTCTTTTTCCATATCTGTCACATAAAGAGAACTAAATCCTGGTGTATCGAAAATATAGGTATCCTCCGCGATTGAAATCAATTCAGAATGTCTCGTTGTGTGCTTTCCTCTCTCGATTTTTTCACTGATATTTCCAGTCTCCATGTGAATATCTGACTGTAAAAGATTAATGATAGAGGATTTTCCAACGCCGGATGGCCCTGCTACTGTGCTGGTCTTTCCTTTTAAAATTTCTTTGATCTTAGAAATCCCCTCCTCCTGCAGTGCACTAACCGTCAATACCTGATAACCGCAATTTTCATAAGTTGCAGCCAATTCTGCTAATTTTCCCTGCTCTGCTACATCTGTTTTGTTAAAAACCAATACTACCGGAACGTTCTTTTGCTCCATCATAATTAGAAAACGATCTAAAAGATTCAGATTTGGATCCGGTTTGGCTGCTGCAAAAATGACCAGTGTCTGATCTACGTTAGCCACTGCCGGACGAATGAGAAAATTTTTTCGTTCCAGAATTTCTTCCATATTTCCTTTTTTATTTTCTTCGTCCAGGACTGTTATTTCTACATTGTCCCCTACGAAGGGTTTCAGTTTCCTGTTACGGAAACTGCCCTTTGCCTTACATTCATAAATGCCGGTTTTTGTCTGTATATAATAGAATCCGGCGATTCCTTTAATAATTTTTCCCTGCATGAATTGTTATTCCGTTCCAGTAGACTCGCTGCTTTCAGATCCTGATCCCGCATTCTGGCTGTTATCTGTTGAAGTGCTCTCTTCCGGCTTAGGTCCCTTGCTGAGATAAATCTGAACCATTGCACCTGGTTCGACCTTTTCGTCAGCTGCCGGCGTTGTCTTAAACACGCGGCCTTCCGTTTCATCACTATATTCTTCGTATACTTCTACACTAAGTCCCAGTGCATGCAGTTTTTCGATTGCTCTGTCTTTTGGGTTACCCCAAAGGTTTGGCATAGTAATCTTTTCCGGGCCTTTGCTGATTACCAGGTCTACGGTTACACCTTCCTCTACAGAAGAACCACCATCCGGATTCTGGCTGATAACACTTCCGGATGCAACTGTATCGCTGTATGCCTCTGTAATACTTCCGATTTCAAGTCCTGCATTCTTAATTGCTACCTGCGCATTTTCTCTTGTGGTATTTGTAACTGTTGGAACTGTCGTCATCTTTGTTTCTGCACCTTTGCTGACGCTCATAATGATTGTTGTTCCTTTTGCCTGCTCCGTTCCAATATCCGGAGAAGTCTTGATAACCTTACCAGCTTTTACAGTATCATGATAAAGCTCTGTATAATCTACGATGAATCCTTCCTGTTCCAGGCGATATTTTGCATCTTCTAATGTCTGGCCGGCGATATCCGGCACTTTCACCATTTCAACCTTTTCGATAGCAATCACTACTTCTATCGTTGTTCCCTTTTCTACCACTGTTTCAGGATCAACACTCTGTTTCATGATCTGGCCTTCTTCATATTCTTCAGATTCTTCGCTGCCGCCGGATTTGATTCCAAGTCCCATTTCATTGAGCTTTGTTTTCGCATCCTCATAGCTCATTCCTTTGACATCGATCATCTGAACCGTATTTTCTGCCTCTTCTTCTGTCTGTTTGGATTCTTCCTTCTGATCTCCACCACTAAAGAAGCCTAATCCGAAGATTTTTCCTGCAAGCATAAGAATAATAATCAAAATTATGATTGCAGCCGCGATTCCGCCAACTGTCATAATTTTTTCCAAACGAGGGTCCATTTCGTCATCGTCGTCATATTCCTCATCATCGTCATATTCATCGTCATCATCATAATCTTCTTCGTCGTCATAGTCGTCTTCATCATCATAGTCATCTTCTTCATAATCGTCATCGAAGTCATATTCTTCTTTATCATCTTCTGGAAGATGGATGCGGCCTGTTTCTTTTTTTATCTGAGTCAGATCGTCTTTTGTGATCATTACAGTTTTAGCTGCCTCATCTACATTTACAGACTTTACAAAATTAATATCCGGTGTCTGAAGAGACTGCTTCAAATCCGCAATCAGTTCTGCCATATTTGCATAACGTCTTGCAGCAATCTTTTCTGTACACTTATAGATAATATGTTCCAGACTGACTGGAAGCTCCGGGCAGAAAATCTTTGGTGACGGCATTTCTTCCTGTAAATGTTTTACTGCCACCGCAACGGTTGTTTCGCCATCAAACGGCACACGTCCAGTCACCATCTCATACATCACAATACCAAGAGAATAAATGTCGCTCTTTGCATCGCTGTAACCGCCCCTTGCCTGTTCCGGAGATGTATAGTGTACGGAACCCATGGCATTCGATGCGATGGTCTCCGAGGTTGCAGCTTTGGCAATACCAAAATCCATGACCTTCACTTTTCCATCTTTGGAAATCATGATATTCTGTGGTTTAATATCTCTGTGTACGATATCATTGTTATGAGCCACTTCAAGTCCCATAGAAACCTGAATCGCAATGCTTGTAGCTTCTTTGATCGTCAGTTTTCCTTTTCTCTCAATATAGTTTTTCAGAGTAATTCCTTCTACCAGTTCCATGACAATGTAATGATTGCCGGCTTCTTCTCCAACGTCATATACATTTACAATGTTTGGATGTGCAAGGCATGCTGCTGCCTGCGCCTCTTCTCTGAATTTACGTACAAAATTTTTATCTTCACGATATTCGGATTTTAACACCTTTACCGCAACATAACGGTTCAGCTTCTGGTCTCTTCCTTTATAAACTAATGACATTCCGCCGGAACCAATTTTATTAAGAATTTCATATCTATCACCGATAACCATTCCTGATTTAATCATTCTTTATACCTCACCTGAATTCAAATCTATCACAATCACAGCAATGTTGTCTTTTCCACCATTTTTATTTGCTGTTTCTATCAATTTTTTACCTATCTTTTCCGGAGTCTTTGCACTCTTTAGCAAAACAGCGATCTGTTCATCATCCACCATATTGCTAAGGCCATCAGAACACATTAACAGGATACTGTTCTTCGTCAGTGTAAATTCAAAAAAGTCTGCATTGATATCCTTTCCTGCTCCAACTGCTCTTGTTATGATGTTTTTGTCCGGATGGAATCTTGCACTTTCTTTGGTAAGCTCTCCGATTTTGATCATCTCCTGTACCAAAGAATGATCCACTGTTATCTGAGTCAGCGTATCTTCCATTAAATATAATCTGCTGTCACCCACATTGGCAACATAAGCTTTTTCTCCGATAATGGTAAGTGCTACCATCGTCGTCCCCATTCCCTTTAGCTCCGGATTTGCTCTTGATTTTTCAATCAGCTCTCTATTGGCATACCGGATTGCATCTGCAAAGATTTTATGGGGATTTTTCTGGAGACTTAGGGAAGCTGATTCCAGAAACTTCTTCACACTGTAAGAGGAAGCAAAATCTCCTGCCTGGTGACCACCCATTCCATCTGCTACGATGAACAGATTTGGAAGATTACCAATTGGCTCAAGACAGGAAAACACATAATCCTGATTGACCAGTCTGGTTCTGCCCACATCCGTCATGGCATATGAACTTAACATTCATGTTCTCCTTTCTCCTGATCTAAATAGCTTTTACGAAGCTGTCCACAGGCACCATCAATGTCCCTGCCCATTTCTCTTCTTATAGTAACATTAATTCCGTTTTTTTCAAGTTTATTTCGAAAAGCCTGACATTCCTGCTTATTTGGCTGAACGAAATCCCGTTCTTTGATTGGATTTACAGGAATCAGATTCACATGACAAGGAAATTTCCCTATTAATTTGGTCAGTTTCTCTGCATCCTGTTTTGTATCGTTGACGCCACCCACCAGACTATATTCAAAAGTGATTCTTCGTCCTGTCTGTTCATAATAATAATGGCACGCGTCCAATACCTCTTTTAAATCATATTTATTTGCAATCGGCATTAACTGCTTTCTCTTTTCCTGAGTCGTGGCATGAAGAGAAAGCGCCAATGTAATTTGGAATTTTTCTCCTGCCAGTTCCCGGATCCTCGGTACAATTCCACAAGTGGAAACTGTTAAGTTCCTCTGACTGATATTTAAGCCATTTTCATCTGTAAGCATCTTAATGAACTGTACCAGATTATCATAATTATCTAATGGTTCTCCCGTGCCCATAACGACCACATTGTGGACACGTTCGCCTGATAGTTTCTGAATTTTATAAATCTGTCCCAGCATTTCTGATGCTGCAAGGTCTCTGACCTTTCCTCCAATCGTAGATGCACAGAAACGGCATCCCATCAGACAGCCTACCTGTGAAGAAATACATACAGAATTCCCATGATGATATTTCATCAGTACACTTTCCACCACATGACCGTCATGAAGCCTGAATAAATATTTCTGTGTTCCATCAATTTTGGAAGTCTGGACTGCAACCGCATCCATACTGTTCAAATTATAATTTGCTTTTAGCTTTTCCCGCAGATCCTTTGATAAATTTGTCATCTCATCAAAAGAATCCACCAGCTTTTCATGAATCCAGGAGTAAATCTGCTTTGCACGGAATTTCTTTTCCCCAATAGAAAGCAGTTCTTCTGTTAATTGTTCTAAGTTTAATGATTTTATATCTTTCATATGTTACACATGCTTATTGAACAGTAAGCGTTCAATAAGATTCCTCTGTTTTACGGAATTTTGCAAGGAAAAATCCATCTGTTTTTTCTCTTCCCGGAAGAAGCTGCAAAACACCTTCCCGGTCAGTATTTTCTAATAATTTGTCACATACACAGCCTTTTAAGGATACAAGCTGTAATGGTAAATTGTCTAAAATCCAGTCCACCTGTAAGTCATTTTCTTCTTTTGCAACTGTACAGGTGCTGTAGATCAATGTACCGCCCGCTTTTACATAGGTCACTGCATTCTTCAAGATTTCTCTTTGCAGTTCCACCAGCTCCTCAATCTGAGACTGGCTCATGCGATACTTAATGTCACTTTTTTTCTTTAAAACACCAAGCCCCGAACATGGCAGATCTGCAATCACGATATCTGCGGTTTTCCTTGCCAATTCATCAAGAATACAGGCATCGGCTCTTTTCGCAGTGATATTTTTAAACCCGCAGCGGTAAATATTTTCTTCAATGAGCCCTACTTTATAATCTGTCAGATCTCTTGCCTCCACATGACCGGTTCCATTTAATAAATCTGCCACATGAATACTTTTTCCGCCAGGTGCTGCACAAACGTCAATACAAACATCCCCCTCTTTTGGGTCTGCCGCAAGTCCTACCAGCATAGAGCTGACATCCTGCACCTGAAAATATCCTTTTTCAAAACTATCCAGAAAATTCAAGGAGTCATAGCCGGAAATTTCCAGCGCATTATCCACGTAAGGCGCTTTTTCCACATGAATGCCTTCTTTTTTCAGAAGTTTTACACATTCTTCTGTAGAAATTTTGCTGTTATTCACACGAATGGTAGTTGCACCCACATTTTCATAAAGGGATGCGAACATATTTTTCGCATTTTTCATACCGTAATCTTTTATAATTTTCTCTACCAGCCATTCCGGTACAGAATACTGTACAGCTAATGCTTCAACCGGCTCTTTTGTTTCATCCGGCAATGAAATGGTATCTTTCTGACGGGATAAATTGCGAAGCACACCATTTACAAAACCTTTTAAGGTCTGAAAACCCTTTCTCTGAGCCAATTTTACAGCTTCATTGCAGGCTGCGCTGTCCGGTACCGCATCCATGTAGAAGATTTGATACGCCGCCATGCGCATGATACATCGAATCACAGGCTTCATTTTATTTACAGGAGTTTTAGATACATTGTTAATATAATAATCCAATGTCAATTTTCGCTCCACCGTACCTTCTATCAGGCGTGTTAAAAATGCTCGTTCCTGCTTTTCCATATATAAATATTTATCCAGTGTCTGTTTTAACAAAACATTTGGATAGGCACCGTTTTTTTCTGCTTCCAGCAAAATTTCCAGTGCCATTTCTCTTAAGTTCTGACTGTTAGTCATCGCGTCTTCTTCCTCCAAAAAGAATGATCAGACGAAGGAGTGATAAAAGTGAAGAAATCACTGCTGCTACATAAGTCATTGCTGCTGCAGATAACACCTTCTTCGCACCCTTTAATTCATCATCATAAAGCATATTGGACTGATCTAAGATCTGCAACGCTCTGGATGATGCATTGAACTCTACCGGCAAAGTAATGAGCTGGAAAAGTAAGCTGAACGAAAGAAACAGAATGCCCGCCTTCAAAAAGCCAGTAATACTGAATAATAAGCCGATCAAGATTAACGGCCAGGAAAGCTTGCTTCCTAAATTTACTACCGGGACAATGGTATTTCTGATTGTCAGTGGCGCATAGTGTTCTGCATGCTGGATAGCATGGCCACATTCATGAGCTGCAACACCAATCGCTGCAATGCTTGTTGAATTAATTGTCGTATCAGAAAGTCTTAAAATCTGCTCTGTCGGGCTGTAATGATCCGTCAGGTCGCCAGAGATTCTCTCAATGCGGATATGACGAAGTCCCGCATTATCTAAAATCATTCTTGCTGCTTCTGTAGCTGTCATTCCCGAATGACTTCTTACTTTCCCGTATTTTGCATAAGTCGTTTTTACCTTTGATGATGCTATCATGGAGATCACTGCTCCAATGAGCACTAAAAAATAAGTCCAATCATAATAATAGTAACCGTATGGCATTTTAAATTCCTCGCTTTCTTAGCCAAGCACTGTTCCACACTCTAAATTATATCCACGTAAAAAGGCGTCCACAGTCATACGCTTCTTGCCTTCTAACTGGATTTCCTGTAAACTCAGAGTTCCTTTGCCTGTTTTTACAAGAATTTCATTCTTGGATACTTTTATGATTTCTCCAAATACTCCCTCATATTCTTCTTCTAAAACATCTGCTGCCCAGATTTTTAAAGTTTTATTGCCAAGTTTTGTATAAGCACTTGGCCATGGATTGAATCCACGAACCAATCTTTCAATTTCCACTGCTGATTTAGAAAAATCAATCTTTCCCAAATCCTTTGTAATCATTTTTGCATATTCAGTGGTCGTTTCACCCTGCTTTTCAGGTGTTACTTCACCTCTTTCAATCAGTTCCATGGTTTCCACACAAAGCTTTGCACCTGCAATACTTAATTTATCAAACAGGGAACCACCGGTTTCGTTCTTGTCCAATGGAACAACGACCTTTGTCAGCATGTCGCCTGTATCAAGACCTTCATCCATCTGCATAATGGTAACGCCAGTCTCATTCAGACCATCTACAACTGCCCACTGAATCGGTGCAGCGCCGCGGTATGCAGGAAGTAAAGACGCATGTACATTGATACATCCATATTTTTTCATTTCCAGAATGCTCTTCGGAATGATCTGACCAAAAGCCACTACTACACAGATATCTGCAGGAATCTGTTCAAGCTGCGCTACTATTTCCGGGTCTCTGATCTTCTTTGGCTGTAAAACCGTTAAATTATGCTTTAAAGCTACTTCTTTGACTGGTGTAAACTGCATTTCATGACCGCGTCCCTTTGGTTTGTCAGGCTGTGTCACTACTGCTGTCACTTCATGTCCTGCTTCAATGATGCTCTCCAAGACTCCTGTAGAGAAATCCGGAGTTCCCATAAAAATAACTTTCATCTATCAAATTACTCCTCTTCTTCCTCACCGTATCCGTCAAGCTCATTATCACGAAGCTTGCCTTCTATGAAATCAACGTAAAGTTTTCCATCTAAGTGATCTAATTCATGGCAGATTGCTCTTGCAAGGAGTTCTTCTCCTTCTACAATGCATTTATTCATTTCTTCATCATAAAATTCTGCTTTTACATACATTGGACGCGTCACTGTACCATTTTTGCCAGGTACACTTAAGCATCCTTCGCTGCCTGTCTGACTTCCCGATGTTTCTAAAATCTTAGGGTTGATCATTACAAGCGGTCCTTCCCCAACATCGATTACCACGATTCTTTTTAAGATACCAACCTGTGGTGCTGCAAGCCCTACACCATTTTCTTCATACATGGTATCTAACATATCATCTACTAACTGTACGATCTTTGGTGTCACTTCTTTAACTTCGCGGCAGACTTCTCTTAAGCAGTCATCCTCGCCCATAATTCTCATTTTTCTTAATGCCATTTTCTTTCCTCCTTTAATATGCATAAAGCGGATTTTCATCGAATTCCACTCGGATTTCTTTTCTGATCTTTTCACATTTTACCGCTTCATCAATCATTTCCCGTACTTTATACAGTTCTTTTGTATCTTCGTGCTTCAAATAAATGACTCTTCGGTAAATGTCGCTTAATTTCGAAATGACTGCCGGTGTCGGCCCTGTCACTCGAAGCAATGGAATTTCCATTTCCAAAATACTTGTCTTAATCTTTTCTGCCTCAGTCTCCAATAATGCTTCATCCTCTGCCTGTAACAGCATTGCCAGCATTCCTGACATTGGCGGATAAGACATCAAATCTCTATAAGCAATTTCCAGCTCATAAAAGCTCTCATAATTCTGGGACGCTGCTGACTGCACTGCGTAATGCTCCGGCTGATAGGTCTGTATGACCGCATTTCCCGGTACCTTTCCTCGGCCTGCCCTTCCCACTGCCTGCGTAAGAAGCTGAAAGGTTCGCTCTGCTGCCATATAATCTGATGTATGCAGAGATAAGTCTGCAAGCAGAACCCCAACCAATGTTACATCTGGAAAATCGTGTCCCTTCACGATCATCTGGGTTCCGATCAGAATATCTGCTTCCTTTTTTGCAAAACTTTCTAAAATTGCTTCATAGCTTCCTTTTTTTCGGGTGGTGTCCATATCCATACGAAGGATTCTGGCCTGCGGAAACTCTTTTTTTACCACCTCTTCAATTGCTTGCGTTCCCGCGCGAAAGCCTCCGATATATGGAGAACCGCATTCCGGACAGTTCTTTACATTTGGCTGCTCATATCCGCAGTAATGACAGCGCATTTTGTTATCTCTGTGAAGTGTCAGTGACACATCACAATGAGGGCATTTCAGCACATGACCGCAGCTTCGACAGGAAATGAATCCTGTATGCCCTCTTCTATTCAAAAACAGCATGATCTGCTGGTTTTTGTCTAATGCATTCTGCATCTGTGTTCGTAAAGTTCGGCTGATCACAGAACGATTTCCTTCTTTTAATTCTTTTCTAAGATCAACCACCTGTACAGCTGCAAGACGTGAATCACCGATTCTGTTTGGAAGTTTTAAAAGCTTCAATTCCCCACAGGATGCCTTAAAGTAGGTTTCTATGGAAGGAGTTGCACTGCCAAGCACTAAGGAGGCACCGCTCATTTCACAGCGCTTCTTTGCAACCTCTCTTGCATGGTACTTTGGGGTCGTTTCGCTTTTATAACTGCCTTCATGTTCTTCATCAATGATAATCATTCCCAGGTTCGAGAACGGTGTAAATACCGCAGAGCGCGGTCCGATCATTACGGAAATCTCACCCTTTTTGGCTCGCTCCATCTGATCATATCGTTCTCCCGCAGACATTTTGGAATGCATGACGGATACCCTTTCTCCAAATCTTCCGTAAAAGCGCATGACAGTCTGAAAAGTCAACGCAATCTCCGGAATCAGCACAATGGCCTGTTTGCCCGCTTTTAACACGGTTTCAAGCATTCCCATGTAAACTTCTGTTTTTCCACTTCCAGTCACACCATGAATCAGGTAATTTTCACAGATTCCCTGTGTGTAAGCACTTTGAAAAGTATCTAAAATTGTCTGCTGTTCTTTATTTAAAGTAATATTTTTCTTTTCTTCTCTTGCGATTTTCGGCAAGCGATAAATCGTCTCACTTTGCAGGATAATCAGCCCTGCTTCCTGAAGTTCTTTCAGTGTTGCTGCTGTTGTAGCCGCTTTCTCTAAAAGCTTTTCTTTTTCTAATGTTCCCTTTAAAGTCAGGATCTGCAGCACCCTGATTCTCGCTTTACAGCGTTTATTATCATTGATATAGTTTTCCACAATTTTTTTATCTGTGTTCAACGATATCAACACTTTCGTCTGCTCTTTGACCTTATTTTTGACAGGAATGACTGTTTTCATTGCCTGATTCATGGTACAGCCATATTTTTCACGCATCCACGCTGCAAGCTCTATAAGGTGTCCTTCCACAGGAATCACACCCTCACAGATGCCTATAATTTCTTTGACCCTGCATTCTTCATAATCACAAGTGTCTGACAGACTTACTACAAATCCTTTAATCCTTCTGTTTCCCATGCCGAATGGAATCCACACCGGCACTCCCGGATGAACCACTTCTTCCAGATGTGCGGGAATCTTATAGTCAAATACCCTATCCAGTTTTTCCAGTGAAATGTCTACAATGACTCCCGCATAATTTGCCATACGTTTTATTTCTGCTTAAGCTCCTGTAATACTTCTTTTATAAGAACTCGTTCATCCATCGGGTATTTTACTCCCTTGATTTCCTGATAGTCCTCATGTCCTTTCCCAGCCAATACGATAACGTCCCCTGGTCTTCCATTTGCAATGGCATATTTGATTGCTTCCTTACGGTCAGCGATTTCCACATATTCACCATCAGTTTTTGCAAGACCAACTTTGATATCATCGATAATATCCTGCGGCTCTTCGAATCTTGGATTATCGCTGGTCACAATTGTCAGATCCGCCATTTTACCAGAAACTTCACCCATTTCATAACGTCGAAGTTTAGAACGGTTTCCGCCGCATCCAAAGAGACATACAAGTCTTTCCGGATGATATTCTTTTAAAGTAGATAAAAGGCTTTCCAGACTCATTGCATTGTGCGCATAGTCGATCAAAAGCATAAAATCGTCGGAAACCTTTACCTGTTCGATTCTTCCCTTTGCTTTTGCATGTTTTAATGCTTCCAGAATATTTTCCTTCTGGATATTAAAATGTCTGCAGACCGCGATTGCTACAAGGGAGTTATATACACTAAATTTACCCGGGATATCGATTTCCACAGGGAAATTTAAAAGTCCTGTTAAATCATAGGTCACCCCAAGATAACCTGGTCTGCCTATCAGTTTTACATTGCCCGCACGAAGGTCTGCTTTTTCTGAGAAACCAATAGTCTCCAGTTTACAGGTGTGATCTTTCATGACAAGTTCAAAGTTTTCATCATCCACATTGGCGATGCCAACTTTACACTGTTTAAAGAGCATCCCTTTGCATGCTGCGTATTCTTCAAAGCTTGAATGTTCATTAGGTCCGATATGATCCGGTGCAAGGTTCGTAAAGATACCGATTTCAAATGGAATGCCTGCAGTGCGATGCATCATTAAGCCCTGAGAAGATACCTCCATAACACAGATATCACAACCCATCTTTACCATCTCTGCGAAATATTCCTGCACGATATAGGATTCCGGTGTTGTATTGTTCGCCGGAATGTGCTTTTCTCCGATGATCGTTTCAATCGTGCCGATCAGCCCTACTTTATAGCCGGCATTTTCCAGAATGGATTTTATCATAAAGGTTGTGGTTGTTTTTCCTTTTGTCCCTGTAATACCAATCACTTTAAGTGTCTTTGCCGGATAGTCAAAATATGCTGCGGAGATCAAAGACAATGCATAACGGGTATCAGCTACTTTGATGACTGTCACATTTTCCGGCACTTCCACTTCTTTGCTTACAATCAGTACTTTCGCGCCTGCCGCTGCTACTTCTGCTGCTTTTTCGTGGCTGTCAAATGCAGTTCCTACGATGCAGACAAACATAGCGTCTTTGCTTACCTTTCTTGTATCATATACCAGTTCGCTGATCTCGCCTTCCAGATTTCCCTGTAAAAGCTCGTATTCCAGCTGTTGAACCAATAAACTGATTTTTTTCATGAAAACTCCTCCTAGCCCAGTGTTAATTCATACTGTGCTTTAAATGTTTTGCCAGCCTCTAACGACTGTTCATAATATTTTTCTTTTAATTCTCCATCAAAACCACGGTTGTCACATCTGCCGATCCATGGTTCCAGACACACGAATGGTGCATCTGTTTTTGGCTGTGACCATACACCCATACTTGGAAATCCTGCGCAGGACATTGTAAGGTATGGGGTTCCATCCGGATAAGCAAGACCAATTTTTTCTACCTGATAATCATCGAAAATCAGGGCATCATTATCAAATGTATGCTCTGTAATCGGCATTTTATTATCCTCGATTGTTAAAGTATGGATGTTATCCATGTCAACTGCTGCGCAGCTTAAGTCAATGAGAACATATTTTAATTCTTTTTCTCCATTAAATGTTACGAAGTAATCGTACTTACTTTCGCCCTCTCTTGCAGGAACATTGAATGCCGGGTGTCCGCCGATAGAGAAATACATGGTTTCATCAGAAGGATTGCTTACCTCCCAGATGACAGATAATGTTTTTCCTTCTAATCTATGAGTGATTTTCAGCTCAAATGGGAATGGGTATTTTGCTAATGTTTCTTCTGTGGATTTGAGGACATGAACGATTTCCTTTTCTGTCTGTCCTGCGAAATCAAATTCCATGTCACGTGCGAAACCGTGCTGGCCCATTTTATACTGTACGCCTTTATGAGTATAGTAGCCTCCGTTTACTTTTCCTACGAATGGGAAGAGAACTGGCGCATGGCGTGCCCAGTATTTCGAGTCTGCCTGCCAAACTGCTTCTATTTTAGTTTCTTTGTCATAGAAACTAAAAAGCTCTGCGCCGAAATCACAAACTGCTACTTTTACAAAATCATTTTCCATTACTCTTACTGTACTCATAAATGAATCCCCCTGATGATAAATTATTTTGTTTTTTTACGAAAGTGCATAAAAACCTAAAATATATATTAGCATAAAGACTTACGAATTACCAGCAACTTATTGTTTTTGTCACTATAACAAACAAGGACAGTCTTCCGACTGTCCTCATAACTCTATGCTATTTTCTTTTTTAACTCTTCTACATCTTTCTGCAGTCTTGAGACTAGCTGTAATAATAAAGTTGTATTATCATTTTCCAGCTTTGTGATTCTGTAATACTGTGTCAAATCGTCAATCTTTTTCTGTAAAAATTCAATTTTGGAATTTGTGGATTTGTTCATGCGCTCCATTTCTTCAAGCAGGAAGCTTTCACTTCTTGTAATCTGCGTGGTTATCTCTTCACGAACAAATTCTTTCATCGATACATTGTTCTTTTCGAACCGTTCATCAATGTATCCATAAGTCTTTTCGAACCGCTCATCAATGTATCCATAAGTCTTTTCGAACCGCTCATCAATGTACGCTTTCATCTGTTCATTGTTTTTCTCCAGTTTGTTGTCAAGCAACAACGCAATCGCTTCTAAGTCTCTTTGTTCTAACATAGTTTTCTCCTTTCATACACACCTGTACACTTATTGCATATTTGTTGCTCTCCCCTAAGCTGTATCTCACATTCTTCCAGTTCTTTTTTCATCGATATGTGTATTCACACTATAGCACAAAAAGATGTCTCTCACAACAGAAAAAATCGTAAAATCAACGATTTTACGACTCTTACAAAAAGTAGCGAGAGGGGGATTCGAACCCTCGACACCACGGGTATGAACCGTGTGCTCTAGCCAACTGAGCTATCTCGCCATATGATTTTTTAAAAGTATGGGACCTACAGGGCTCGA
>JAGAQG010000015.1 GCA_017622875.1 Lachnospiraceae bacterium | reverse complement strand
CTACAAGGGAAGCCAAGAAGAATTCAGCAAGGCTTCTTGATAAGGTAGTAGGGAACGATTAAGACGAAAACAACACTTTTTCCCTTATAGCTTCCTCACAAGGGAAAAAATAAGGGAAAAGTGCAAAATACATAGATGTTGATGGGCGAGAAAGCCCGTAAATACTGGAAAGTTGAGAAAATACACGAGAAATTTTGAAGTTGGTGGAGAGATTGAAATGGATAAAAGTGAGAAATGGTTACAATGGGCGATAGAATTACAGAGCCTTGCACAAGCAGGTTTGACCTATGGCAAGGATTTATATGATAAAGAACGCTATGAGCGTATTCGTGAAATATCGGCGGAGATAATGTCTCATATGGCTGATATTCCAACGGAAACAGTAAAAACATTATTCTGTAATGAGACGGGGTATCAAACTCCAAAAATAGACACTCGTGCAGCAATTTTTAAGGATGGGAAAATTCTTCTCGTTCACGAAAGCAATGGAAAGTGGTCACTTCCGGGTGGTTGGTGTGATGTGAATGTATCAGTTGCAGAAAATACAATTAAGGAAGTAAAAGAAGAATCTGGATTAGATGTTGTTGTAAAAAGTGTTATAGCAATTCAAGATAGAGCAAAACATAATCTGCCAATATATGCATACGGTGTATGCAAAATATTTATGTTATGTTCTGTTAATGGTGGGAAGTTCGTGGAGAATATTGAAACAGTAGGATTCGATTATTTTTCTGAGGATGTTCTCCCTAATCTTGCAGCAGAGAAAAATAACGAGGAACAAATAAGAATGTGTTTTGACGCATATCGTGCCGGTGATAATTGGAGAACAATTTTCGATTGAAAATTTCAGTAAGACTATGAGATGAGTTGAAGTTTTCAATGAACTTACCCCTAAAATCGAACAATGCAACCTAAAGTTTACATTTAGAAACGGTGAATTGGTAGTAGGTTTTTGCTGAGTGTTCTATAATCTAATCAACGCAGCGTTAGAAAAAGTAAAGGAGTTAAGATAATGACACTTGGTGAAAAAATAGCAATACAAAGAAAAGAACTGAATTACACGCAGGAACAACTTGCTGACATTCTTGGTGTATCTCGTCAGTCGATCAGTAAATGGGAGTCGGATATCGCATATCCCGAAACTGAAAAACTGATTGAACTTGGGAAAATCTTTGAGTGTTCTATGGATTATCTACTTAAAGATGAAGTTGCCGAAAAAACAGGCGCTTCGGTTTCGGAATCATATTTTACAGAAAAGGTTACAGAGATCAGTAAAAAAGTATTGACCGATAAAAATAAAGGTAAAGCAAAAAAGATTCTTAAAATCATCGGTATTATTTTAGCTGTCTTCTTAGTAGTAGATATTATTTCGATGATATTATATTTTTGCGTTTTGGGAACACCGCACTAAAATACGGATGTGACCCCCAATAATTCTGAATACAAAATAGCACTGCCCTCGTTCCGAGTGGAACGAGGGCAAATTGTTAATGTGCAGAATATATAATTTAATGCTATACATTAAAAACCCATTGACAAACATTAAGAAACGTGCTATACTTATGCCATTAAAACACTCAGGAGGTATGAGTAATGAAAGGTCTTAATAAACTCGGAAAGGTTCTTACAAAAATTATCGAAGTGTTCCAATGGGTTGGGGTAGCGCTGATGTTAGCCGCTATCATCTGTTCTATTGCAGCTCCGAACTTGGTTGGATACTTTGTCGGCTTTGATGCTAAGGAGTGCTGCGGAGCAAATCTCGAAGTTTACGGATTTGAAGTAAATGCTCCCGTTGTTGATGGTATGATTGATACCGCTACTTTTGTTGTCTTTGGTATTGGTTCGATGATTATCATTTCTTTGGTAGCTATGGTGTTCCGTAACTTAAATCAGATTTTCAAGAAATCTGAGAATTCTACTCCGTTCCAAAAAGATAATGTGCGCTTGATAAGAGAGATTGGTATCTTTACCATTGCAATCCCCGTCATCGGACTCTTTGTGAGTATCATTGCTCGTTTGGTAACAGGTTCTGAAGTAGCTGAAATCAGCATTGATATGAGCGGTATCCTTATGGGTATTATTGTTTTGTGTCTGTCGCAGTTTTTTGCTCACGGTGTGGCACTTGAAAATGATGTAGACGGTTTACTGTAAGGAGGTCACTATGGGTAAAATAGTTCTCCGCTTGGATAGAATGATGGTTGAGAGAAAAATGTCATTAAACGAGCTTGCTGAGCGTGTGGGGATCTCCAACGTTAACCTTTCCAAAATCAAAAACAACAAAGTAACGGCTATTCGCTTTGCCACCCTTGCAGCAATCTGCGAGGTGCTTGATTGCAAAGCTGGAGATATACTGGAATTTCAAAAAGATGAATAAGAACTTAACAATGCCAATTTGATGAATAAAAATGTTGCTCGAATTAGAAATAGTTGAGCATAACTTTTGACTGTGTAAAGAGTTGAAAGCATGCAAGAATTTGAATTTGCGCTTCTATAAGGTGGAATGTGTTGACACAAAAAATACAGTATGATAGTATTGTCATTAGAAAAAAGGAAGGCACATTTCGTGTAAGGTGAGGAAATGATTAATAGATAATTTAATTTAAGTAAGACACATATAGTTATTGAGCCTGTAGAAAATAGGTTTATTTTTGTGTACGCTTAAGTTGGATTATCGCAAGAGGCATTTCCTTTGCTTTTCCTTAGGGAAAGTAATAAAGGTCTATTTAGCGAGTCTATTTTTGCGTATGCAAAAAAGGCTCGTTTTTGTGTGTACAAAAATAATTGACTCGTGTTTCGAAAAGGAGGAACTTTATGTTACAGATAAAGAAATTAAAATTGACACATAAAAAAGACCTGAGAGTAATTCTTGATGATTTCAACCTTGTGCTAAATGATGGAGATAAAGCAGTTATCATTGGAGAAGAAGGGAACGGAAAATCAACATTAATGAAGTGGATATATGATCCATCGCTTATAGAAAACTATATAGAAGCGGATGGGGAAAGAGTAATGGGAAACGAACGTCTTGGTTACCTTCCGCAAGAGATGCCCGATGAAGATAAGAAAAAAACCGTATACGAGTATTTTTCTGAGGAAGAAATATTCTGGGAGAAAACGCCAAAAGAACTGTCTGTTATTGCAGGGAAATTTGGAATAAAAAATGATTTTTTCTACAGTAGTCAGATGATGGGGAGCCTTTCAGGAGGAGAAAAAGTCAAGGTACAACTCATGCGGCTTTTTATTCGCGATGTTTCTGTGCTATTGTTAGACGAACCTTCAAATGATATTGACATTGCGACGCTTACATTACTGGAAAAAACCATAAATGAATGAAAGCATATTGTGCTTTTTATTTCGCACGATGAAACATTGATAGAGCGTACCGCCAACATGGTAATACATATCGAGCAGATTAAGCGAAAAACAGAAGCGAGATATACCGTGGCCAAGCTTCCCTATAGAAACTATGTGGAGGAACGGCTTCATAAATTTGAACTTCAAGAACAGAGGGCACTATGTGATCGTAGGGAAAAAAAGATTCGAGATGAGAAATATCAAAGAGTGTCTCAGAGTGTGCAAAGCGCATTAGCAAATTGTTCCAGACAAGCGCCGTCGGTGGCAAAGAATTTGAAGGACAAAATGCACACAGTTAAGGCTATGGGGCGAAGATTTGAAAGAGAAGACGAAAATATGACGCAAATGCCGGAGCAGGAAGAAGCAATCTTTTTTAAATTAGGAGATAAAAACGCATACATTCCAACAGGGAAAACGGTCATAGAATATGAACTTTCAAAGCTAATGACTCCAGAAGGCGAAAGAATTTTGGCAGAAGGAATTTATTTGAAAATAAAAGGATCAGAGAAAATCTGTATTATAGGAGCCAACGGGGCAGGAAAAACGACTCTTCTAAAAAAGATAGCGGAAGAACTTATGAATCGGAATGATATTAAAGCAGAATATATGCCCCAAAATTATGAAGATTTGTTGGAGCTATCTGTTACACCGGTTGATTACCTTGATAAAACAGGAGATAAAGAAGAGCGTACAAGAATTAGAACATACCTAGGTTCACTTAAATACACGCCAGATGAAATGGAGCATCCTATTCGGGAGTTGTCTGGTGGACAAAAGGCGAAAGTGCTTCTTTTGAGGATGAGTTTAAGTGGTGCGAATGTTCTTATTCTGGATGAGCCTACAAGAAATTTTTCACCATTATCCGGCCCGGTAATAAGAAAAATGCTCCGAGAATTTCCAGGGGCTGTCATTAGCATTTCTCACGATAGAAAGTACATTGAAGAGGTGTGTGATAAAATATATCAGCTAAATCCTAATGGATTACAGTTAATTAGTGAGTGATAAAAAAGATGAAAGACTGACAACTTTCAGTTTCACCGTGAGAAAGTCACAGAAATAATTTCAGTACTTTCATATAATAAATTCAACAAAAAGAACTTAACAAATTCAAATAAATGATGGAGGTAATTATATGAAAGATATTTGTAATATTTGCAGTTGGGAATATGATAAAGAGTGTGGACACGAAGTTTGTGCAATATCTTACGATAATAAATGGGAAGATATTCCAAATGAATTTAGAGAATTGTTACCTTCTGGCAATAGATAGTACCAGACGTACAAACTCCAAGTGGCAAAAGCAAGCGAAATGTTCAGTTTGATGGAGCGTCAAATTCCAAGTTGTCAATCTCTTTGGAAAAGTAAATTTTATATCTAATAAAAGAATAAAAAATAAGGAATCTGATCTAACAATAGATTAGATTCCTTTATTTTTTGATAAAATTAGGATGTTTGCAAAGGTAAAGTGACACATGATAAAATAGTGTAACTTTAGTCTTGCAAATGTTATTTTAAATATACATTTTACTATATCGGGGAAGCCAGACGCAAAAAATTGAAGAATGTAGTGTTAAAAGGAATTAGCGAAGAATTAGAAATGCCGATTTCTAATTGGAATCAAACGCAAAGTGATAGAGACTATAACGCATATTTGTTTTCTTATACTTCCGTATTTGGAGTGGAAGATGATAGAATGCTCCAGAGTGTAAAACTGGAAACGGCACTTGGTTCGTATTCTTTTCCAACACAGCAGGTAGAGATTCAGAATTATATTGGAGAATATTTACTGGAAAAGGATAGAAAAGATCTTGCAGAAAAATTTTTCTTAGATAGATTTTCCATGAATCTTCAATCTTTAGAAAGAACATATATTGATAAGGTCTTTGCGTTATGTGATTACTATATGCAAGGGAAATCGAAAAGATTTTCCCGCCATTTGTATGATATTTATAAATTAACTTCGCAAATGGTGTTTGATGACAAATTTGCAGAGTTGGTAGGTGAAGTAAGAGCGCATCGTGCGAAACTGCCGGTATGTCCATCAGTTCAGGAAAGTGTAAATGTGCCTAAAATTATTATGGAATTTTGTGATAATTCTTTTTATAAAGAAGATTATCAAGAAATTACAAGTTACTTTACTTCGGATTATATTTCGTATGAAGATGTCATTGCATGCATGAGAGAATTGGCTTCCAAGGAATGGTTTCAATGATAGGCTTAGTTTCACTAAAAGAGTAAAACTGATGATTGGAGTGAAATCAAAGAAATATTCGCAAAGACGATATTTGCGAATATTTCTTTGAAAAGATAAGAATATTGCCACGTAAATGCAAGAATATTAATAAAATAAAGAAATTTTTGTAAAGATGATATTTGCGAATATTTTATTGAGAGATAATAAAAGAGCCGTCCATGAGGGCGGCTCAAAACAATTTTAAAGTGTTTTTATGTAATTTTTTAACTCATTATAAAAATTTTCGCGTGTTCCAGCCATAATTACAACGATAATTTTGTCATCACGGTATTCTACTCTATAAGCTAATTCATAATTTGTCTTATTGTAAAAAATATCGTACCCATAAATACCGGCTAAATCACCAGTTTTAGGGGAACCGATTAAGTGATTTTCTCGTATTTTATCAATGGCTTCCTGATATAGTGCTTTAAGCTTTTTATCTTTTACTTTTTTAATAAATTTAGCAGCTGGAGGAAGGAATCTTACTTCTGTCATTCATCATCCTCCGAATTAAATACATCATCATAAGTGAAATATTCTCCGTCACCGTTTGCGACTTGTTCAGCTTCTGACAACATAAGTTCTACTGCTGGGCGGACTTTTGCCTGCATAATCTTAAATTCATTAAGTAGTTCCTGACCGTTATATCCTTTTTTTATCAAATCTTCTAAAATTTCAGTGGCAAACTCTCCGCTGACATTTTCTTTAACAGGACGGATAACAAGTTCATTTCCGCGCATAATACATTCAGCTTCTTTATCAAAACCAAGTAATGTAAAAAACTTTTGTGGAATAGTTATCTGGCGTTTTTGAGAAATACTTACTTTCTTTTTTTCCATTAAACCACCTTGAATAGCGAATGTTGGCATAATCATATCCCCTTTTTATATTATATGCACTTTCTTGAAAATAACCAATTTTCCAAGAAGCTTTGTTTCTTTGTTTCTAAGAAAATTATATTTTATGTTTAACTAAGTGTCAAGTGAAACTGACTGATTAGTTACAGTCTCTATTGTCATTAAGAAAAATAGAGACTGTAATAGTTTTGGTTAGGATTAAAGTGACTATCGTAACATCTTTTCTCGGTCCAATGCGCCGAGGAGATAAACTTCCTCAAGCATGACATCCATTTCATCAGCATAAGCACCGATATATTCATCAAATTTTCTATAAAGCGCAGTGTTGGTTCCGCCCATCATTGCTGCAAGTTCGTCATCAAGCTGATATCGGATTTTTTGTAAACGTCGATATCTCTTTGAACGGGAAACTGCTTTGTCATAAGGATGAGCATAGTATTTTCTGTAGAAAGAGCGCATAAATTCTTTATTCATGGTAACCCCCTTATGCAGAGATCATATCAAGGAACTGCTGCTCAGTCAGGATTGTTACACCGAGCTCTTTGGCTTTTGCCAGTTTGCTTCCAGCTTTTTCTCCACAGATGAGATAATCGGTCTTTTTTGTAACGGAGCTGCCTGCAGTTGCACCTAAGCTGATAATCTTGCTGTTGATTCCGTCACGAGTAAAGTGCATAAGTTTTCCTGTTGCTACGATTGTACGTCCTTCAAATGGGTTGTTTTTCATATTTGTCATTGTATTATCCTCTTTTCTTTCTTCAAAATTAAATTCTTTCTGTAATGTACGCCATAAGATGATGTTATCTGAATCGTGGAACCATTCATGGATATTGTCACGCATGGTCTCACCAAAATCATTCAAACATGTAAAGTCAAATCTATCCATGGCAGCAAGTTCAAATTCTCTAAGGTTCCCTTTAAAATATCTTTCCAGTTCTCTGCTGGCAGTTCTACCAATCATTGGAATATCCATAGCGACCAGATAACGTGAAAAGGTAGTATTGCGGCTCTTATTAATTGCAGACTGTAATCGCTCATAGGACTTTTGTCCGAAGCCATCTAATGCAATGATGTCTTCCTTGTGAGAGTCTAAGTGATAAAGGTCATGGAAGCGCTTTAAATACCCAAGTTCAATGAATTTTGCCAGGGTTGCTTCCGATAACCCTACAATGTTCATTGCTTTCTTTTCAGCAAAGTGAACAAATTGTTTTAAGATGCGATCAGGACATAGTTGATTGTCGCAATGAAGCGTTTCAACAATACGATTCTTATCTACTTTTCTGCTGTAAATACGCGTTTTCTGACCACAGCAAGGACAGGTTTCCGGAACCATATTCTGATAATGTCCGCGGTCCATATTATCCTCCACATGAGGGATAATCATGTTGCGCTTAGATACCATAATTCGACATCCAGGAAACAATTCCAATGCTTTGATAAAGCTTAAATTGTGCAGACTTGCTCTTGCTACTTCGCAGCCGTCGATTTCGATGGTATCAAAGACTGCAACTGGAGCAATTTCACCAGTACGTCCCGTCTGCCATTCGATAGAACGGAAGACTGTTTCATAAACATCATCTTCAAATTTGAAAGCAATGCCGTCATGATTGTGATGACCGGTACCGCCAAGACTTTTTGAATATGCCAGATCATCAAAGCGAAGAACCATTCCATCAATCGGGATATCCATAGATGCTGCAAGATCAGTCATTGCTTTAATATCCTGTGACAGAGATTCTTCTGTTGCATCCGAAGATACTGCCATGAAAGGACAGATTGAAAAGCCAAGCTCCTTTGATGTTAAGAGTTTCTGGCTGCGACTGTTTTTGATATACCATGGAAGCTTTCTATCATTCCCTTTTGTATCCTTGGTGGCGCGAATGATTCTAAGCTTGGATACTTTTGAATATCCTTTATCATCTTTTTCACCAAAGATTTTTTCCTGCTGGAAGGTATAAGACTGGAAACCTGCAGTAAGACGTGTCAAAATAAATTTTGCCTCTTCCGGAGAAATATTTGCTTTAACGGTAACTGCGTTCTGTCCGGTTCCTTTAGAATAGTCTTTCATCAGGATGCCGATCAAAGAATGTTTCTTTCTTCCGTCGTCATCCTCTTCGCCATCAGCATGGATGTGAGCATAGGAGTACATACTGGCATATTTTAATTTGTCCTGAAATTCTACCAAGGTCTTACTGTTTTTATAAACAGCAATCTGGTTAGAGATATATTCTTCATGCATTCTGAAGGCGAAGTCTTCTTGCATAATCGCTTCGCGGCCGGTTCGTGTCAGTGCTGCCGCTTAAATAAAAAGAGAACCGCTTGGGATTTTCTTTCAGAAGCAGATTTTTTCCTTTTCTGGTAAGACGGTATCCACGAAGACGGTCCTTATAGTGGGTCTTTATGTACTTTTCATTCTTCAATCTGGTAATGAGCTTTTCTCCATAACTTTTACTCATCCCCAGATGAAATATAGTATCAGTGCTTACTTCACCAGAAAGTGCAAGCAGAGTAAGTAAGCGATAGGCATATGATGAAGTATCCAATTGTTAATCGTTTCCTTCCAAAGTGATTAGATTCTAAAAGTTTTAAATCAGCAGATTTTTACCATAGTAGAATTGCTATTATAGATTTGTAAAGAGGTACTACCGTGCAATCGGTTGACCTCGGTTTATATTTGCTAATTGATAATCAAAAAGCAGCTAACTTTGGTCGGTGCAGCTGCTTTTTTGATGTCTATTTTTTCTTTCTCGTATAAATATCTATTATGCGGACAACTGTACCGATAACAGATACTACGATTCCGATAATTCGAATTGCTTCGAGCATCGTATGTACTTTCGTACCCTTTCGTTAGATTTTCCATTTCAATCTACTCCTTTCATGGAAGTTCTCAAAATGTAGTCATTTTGGCGAAATTTTATTTTCATTTAACTAGAGGAAGAGTATTGAGAAATTAGTATTCTTCTTTTTTTCGTGAAAATGTATTATATTATAAAAAATAATTACAGATTCTCGGGCTGTGTCGTGTTTATTTAGAACTCTGTGTGGTATTTTTCTTACAGAAGGGAGGCGTTATTTATGATAAATCAGGAAAAAATCGGCAAATTTATAGCGACCTTGCGAAAGGAGAAAAAGAAGATGACACAGGAGCAGTTTGCGGAAAGGCTGGGAGTAAGTAATCGAAGCGTTTCTAGATGGGAGAATGGAAATTCAATGCCGGATCTGTCGTTACTCCCGTTGATCAGTAAGGAACTGGGCGTGAGCGTTTCGGAACTTTTAAATGGGGAGCAAGCGAATGAAAGAGCAGATGTGAAAGAAAGTCTAAATATGATGATTGAGCTGTCTGACTGGGAGAAGAGGAGAAAGGCGAAACTGGTAAATCAGTGCTTTCTGTCCGGAATCATCAGTATCGGATTTGTTCTTCTCCACGGACAATTTGGGATTTTAGACTTTGCGAAGGCGCCAGAGACCTTGGTGGGAGTGCTGCTGGTGCTTGGGACTTTGTTTGAAGCAGCAGGCTTTTACTATAATAGCAGGGAACGGAAATATACGGATAGAGAGTTGGATGTTTTGTCAAGCAGTGGGGAGTTTGCGAAAATGAGAACTGCCGGAGAAATGCTGCAGTTTGCGAAAAAGAGTCAAAAGGCTGATTTAAAACAATATGAAAAAGGTTTTGAGGCGATTGCAAAAAAGCTGTTGCCGGAAGAAGCAGCTATGTTTTCCATGGTGGCAGAGACTTTTATTGTGAATGAGAGCTGGAGTGACAGTTGGCAGCCATGGCATGTGACTTTGGCGGTAACGGAAAAGCGGCTGCTGGTTTGTGGTGAGGCGATTCATGGAAGATTCATGATATTTTATGACGTGGAAAGCTTTGCGTTGGAAGATATTTTATCTGTGGAAGTTGTGAATCGGAAAATTGTTATAAGACTTTTGAATGGAGAATTGAAAATAGAAGGGGCAAAGTCAGAAGAAGTTACCGGACTTTTGAAAACAGCTTTGAAAAAATAATTATATATCGATTGAAGAGGCGGCAATTGCCGCCTTTTTTCATATGATAATATAACAATGCTTTTGGTGTAGTGATATGTTGATTTATATAGTAAAAGCTGGTGATACAGTAAGTTCTATTGCAGGCGTTTATGGAGTTCCGGCGGAAATGATTATTTTTGATAATCAATTGGCGGAACCCTATACCCTTGTGGTTGGGCAGGCACTTTTGTTGGAGACGGATATCGTTTATGGGGCGGAAAATGAGATGCCTATTTCTGCAGGTAACGAAAAGCGTTCTGTGTTTGTGGGCGGATATGCATATCCCTTTATCAGCCGCTATGTATTAGAACAAACACTGCCTTATCTGTCGGATTTGTATATTTTCTCGTATGGTTTTACGACGGAGGGGATGCTGATTCCACCGATTCTGGATGATACGTGGATGATTACTCTGGCGAAACAGTATGGGGTGGCGCCGGTAATGACATTGACACCTTTTGGACCTGATGGGCAGTTCAATAATCGCCTGATCTCAGCGGTGGTCAATGACCTTGCGGCAAGGGAACGGTTGAAAAACGAGATTGTTGGACAGATTGTGGAACGGGGATTTGAAGGACTGGATATTGATTTTGAGTATATTTTGGCAAGTGACAGACAGGCGTTTGTAGATTTTGTGAAGTACATGAGAGAGGCGGTCAATGCACTGGGTTATCCGGTATCTGTGGCACTGGCTCCTAAATCTTCTGCGAATCAGGATAGCATTCTGACCGTAGGAAAAGATTACCCTGCTCTTGGAGCAGCAGCGGACTATGTTCTTTTGATGACTTATGAATGGGGCTACACTTACGGTCCTCCTATGGCAGTTGCTCCATTAAATAAGGTGAGAGAAGTAATTGAATATGCCATCACAGAGATTCCGCCGGAGAAAATAAACCTTGGAATACCGAACTATGGCTATGACTGGCCATTGCCATTTGTACAGGGAAAGACAAAAGCGGAGACTCTTGGAAATATTCAGGCTGTCCAGCGTGCGGTGACAGAAAGAGTGCCAATACAATTCGATGATATTTCGCAGGCACCCTTCTACCGTTACCGGAGAGATCAGACAGAACACGAAGTCTGGTTCGAAGATTCCCGCAGTATGAATTCTACATTTTCCCTTATAGAAGAATATAGCCTGCGCGGGGCAGGCTACTGGACGATCATGCAGCTTTTCCGGGCAAACTGGAGAATACTGGATGAACGGTTTTTTATTAATTAGTATTATAATGAAGAGGAAGCATCTTCTTCGTTACGCATTCTGCTGGCTTTGCGGTATTCATTTGGTGACATATTCTCATTCTTTTTGAAAATCTGAGAAAAGTAGCTCGGAGAAGAAAAACCAAGCATCTGGCTGATGATCGATAAAGAGTAATCATCATTTTTTAAAAGCTGTTTTGCTTCCTCAAGACGCCTTTCAAGAAGATAATTCATCGGAGAGATGCCATATTCTTTCGTAAAGGCATGTACCAGATAATATTTGCTGACATGAGAGATTTGTGCCAGCATATCAAGATTGATGTTTTCTTTATAATGGATATCTATGTAACGGCGCACGGAAGCACAGAGTTTGGATGCTTTTTTACGGATCGGTGTCAGGGTGACAGAATAATCTGTCTGACGCATCAGTAAAATGATCAGGATCTCCATCAGATCCTGACAGATCGTTTCATAGCCCGGGGTGCCCGCTTCGATTTCCTTTAACATATTTTGCAGATAAAAAAGGATCGTATCTTTGACTGCGCGGAAATTTACAATGCAATAGGAATCGTCGGCCTGGTCAGCAGCAGAAAGTTCAAGACCATCAACTCCTAATACAATATATTCCAGTGGGTTGGCGTTCAAACTGATTTCGGTATGTTCTACGTTTGGGTTCACAATGACAAGGTCATTCGGAGATACAGGGTGAATTTCGCCTTCGATAAAGAACTGGCCAGCGCCGCCGGTCACATAGAAGAGCTCTGAACAGTTGTGGGTGTGTGGTGTACTGTGCCAGTCTCCACTGTATTTGGCGGAGGTCACATATAACAATTTTGTAGCACTTCGTACGCTGGCTTGTTCGTGGACAACAAAGTCATAACGTTTATTACTCATAAGATACCCTCCTAGAATTGCAAATTATTGCTGTTAAATAGTTTATATATAGCAATATCATTATAATTCAATAAAGTAGGGAATACAACACTTTGCATAAAAAAAATTAAATTTAATATGGAATATAGTAAAATTACAACAAAAAGTATTTGTTAACATTGCACAAAACAATTTTTGACAATTTATATAAATTAACTAAAAATGGATGTGAGCGCAATAAACATAAAAAAGAGTGCAATAATCAGATTGAATATAACCGATAAAGGATTATACTAAAATTACCAAATGAACGACGGCTTGTATGCCGTAAATAAAAAAGGGAGGAATTTAA
This sequence comes from Lachnospiraceae bacterium, assembly GCA_017622875.1. Taxonomy (GTDB): domain Bacteria; phylum Bacillota; class Clostridia; order Lachnospirales; family Lachnospiraceae; genus HGM12587. The sequence goes on along the minus strand of JAGAQG010000015.1, from coordinate 16,594 downwards.
AATGAAAAAGAAACTTTTAAGTGCACTTTTATGTGTAGCAATGGTTGCCTCTTTAGTAGTTGGATGTGGCGGTTCTAATGAAACTGCAACAGAAGCTCCAGCAGCAACAGAAGACGCTGCTAGCGAAGAAGCAACAGCAGAAGAAGTGACAATCAAAGTTGCAGCAATCGAAACAGCTTACGGCTCTGACATGTGGACACAGGTTTGTGAAGCATTCACAGCTGAAACACGTATCAAGGTTGAATTAACAACAGATAAAAATCTGGAAGATGTTATCGGACCATCTATGCAGGGTGGTGAATATCCAGACGTAATTCATCTTGCAACAGGACGTGAAGCTGCTCTTACAGAACAGTTCATCAAAGGCAACATGATCGCTGATATCACAGATGTATTATCTATGACAGTACCAGGCGAAGATGCAGTAGTATCTGATAAAATCGCTGGTGGTTTCACAGAAACATCTTTAACAAACCCATACGGTGATGGTAAAACTTACCTCGCTCCAATGTTCTACTCTCCATGCGGATTATTCTACAATGCAACATTGTTAGAAGAAAACGGCTGGAGCGTTCCTACAACATGGGATGAAATGTGGGAATTAGGTGACAAAGCTCTTGAACAGGGTATCTACTTATTCACATACCCAACAACAGGTTACTTCGATGCATTCTTCTATGCATTAATGTACTCTGTAGGCGGACCAGAATTCTTCAACGCAGCTACAAACTATGAAGAAGGTATCTGGGAAACAGAAGAAGCTCAGACATGCTTCGAAATCGTTGCTAAATTAGCTACATACACAAACCCAATCACACCAGCTCAGGCTAACGATCAGGACTTCACACAGAACCAGCAGTTAGTTCTTGACAACAAAGCAATCTTCATGCCAAACGGTACATGGATTGTTGGTGAAATGGCAGAAGCTCCACGCGCAGATGGCTTTACATGGGGTATGACAGCTCTTCCAGCAGTTGAAGCAGGCGGAGACGGATACAGCTACACATGGTTTGAACAGGCTTGGATTCCATCAGGCGCTGAAAACATTGACGCTGCAAAACAGTTCGTTGCATTCCTTTACAGTGATGTTGCTTGCGAAATCTTCGCAGCTGCAGGCGCTATCCAGCCAGTACTTGGCATCGCTGACAAACTTGAAGGTGACAACGTAATGTTCTACTCAATCTATGACAACGGTGCAAAAGCAGCTATGGGTAACTTTGCTGCATACGAATCAGTTGCAGGTTTAGGAACAGTTCGTGAAGTATTCTTCGATCCAGTTAACTCTTTAGTATCAGGAGATTTAACAATGGAAGATTGGATTGCAAGCATCATTCCAGCATCTGATCAGATGAGAGCAAACTTAAAATAATTAAAATAATAGCACTCACTATTTAGGCGGCGGGCAGGGACACTGCTCGCCGTATTTTGTTTTATAAAAGGATTTGAGTTTCAAGAAAGGAACGAAATAATTATGAAAAAGGATAAGAGATTAATCGGTTTCCTCACATTGTGCGTGGCACCGGCAACCCTTCTTTTCTTTATTTTTATGATCGTACCTACTTTCAATGTATTCAGAATGTCTCTGTATGAAAAAGGGGCTTACAATCCGAACGAAACTTTTGTAGGTCTGGCAAACTTCAAAGCACTTTTGGCTGACCCAAACTTTATTCGTTCCATGCAGAATATGATCTTATTGGTTGTTGTTACAACACTGATCACATTCGGATTTTCATTGGTATTTGCAGGTATTTTGACTAGAGAAAAAATTAAGGGACAGAACTTTTTTAGAATTGTATTCTACATTCCGAATATTCTGTCAGTTGTAGTTATTTCAGGTATTTTCTCTGCGATTTACAAGCCGGAGAATGGTATGTTGAACAGTATCATCGGATTATTCCGTGATATGTCTGATCCAATTCTTTGGAAAGGACAGCAGCTTGTAATTGTCAGCATTATTATCGCTATGGTATGGCAGGCAATCGGTTATTACATGGTAATGTATATGGCATCCATGTCAGCAGTACCGGAAAGCTTATATGAAAGTGCCGGCCTGGACGGTGCAGGACGTTTAACACAGTTTTTCCAGATTACAATTCCACTGATCTGGACGAACATCCGTACAACATTAACATTCTTTATTATTTCCAATATCAATCTGGCATTCCTTTTTGTTAAGGCGATGACATCAGGAGGCCCAAACGGCGCATCTGATGTAGCGCTGAACTATATGTACAGTCAGAAGGATGCAGGTCTGTATGGATATAGTATGGCAATCGGTGTTGTAATCTTCCTGTTCTCATTTGCACTTTCTGCACTCGTAAACAAAGTCACAGAACGTGAAACTTTGGAATACTAAGGAGGATGATTATGGGAAAAACAAATAGTTCATCAAATTCCGGAGAACGTCTGTATAAAGCGTTTGTCTATGTGGCACTGATCACATTGGCAGTTGTAATCCTTGTGCCGGTGGCATGGGTATTTATGGCTTCTGTAAAACAGAACAGCGAATTTTATGGAAATCCATGGGCACTGCCGGAAGGTTTTTATTGGCAGAACTTTGTGGATGCATGGAATTCTGCAAACATGGGAAGCTACATGATCAACTCTGTAGTAGTCACTGCATTGGCTCTGCTGATCCTGTTGATTGTTGCGCTTCCGGCAGCTTACTGTCTTGCAAGATTTAAATTCAAAGGCGGTAAATTCTTAAATACAGCTTTTATGGCTGGATTATTTATTAACGTAAACTACATTGTAGTACCTATTTTCTTAATGTTAAGAGATGGTGATATCTGGTTAAAGAAAGTTTTCGGTGAAGGCTTCCTGTTAAACAATCTGGTTGTACTGGCAGTTGTATATGCTGCGACAGCGCTGCCATTTACAATTTATCTGTTATCAGGTTATTTCCAGACACTTCCTCACGATTATGAAGAAGCAGCTTACATTGATGGTGCCGGTTACTTTAAAGCAATGTGGAGCATCATTTTCCCGATGGCAAAGCCTTCTATCATTACAGTAATTTTATTCAATTTCCTGTCCTTCTGGAATGAATATATCATTTCCATGACTCTTATGAGTTCTGCAACAGGACAGAAAACATTACCTGTAGGTTTGTTGAACCTCATGCAGGCGCAGCAGTCTGCAGCTCAGTACGGTATGATGTATGCCGGTCTTGTGCTTGTAATGCTGCCAACATTAATTTTATATATGTGCGTACAGAAACAGCTGACAGAAGGTATGACTGTAGGCGGATTGAAAGGATAAGGTGATACGATGGAATTTTGGAAAGAACATGTGAAATTACGCGTACTACTGATTGCGGCATTCTTTATTGTTGGTCTTGTAATGGTTATTGCTGGATGGAAAATGACCGGAGAACTTGCAGGACTTGGAATTATGATGTTGGGCGTAGCATTCCTTCTCGTAGCTTTATCTATTTATAATAAGCCGTTTGAAACACCAAGCAGATAGGCTAGAAGGAGTAAATATGACAGAACAGGAAAAAGTGCTGAAAACAGGTCGAGTTACAATTCCGACAAACTTAGATGTTGTTCCGGAAACAATCGAAATTTTAAAACGCTGGGGGGCGGATGCAATCCGTGATTGTGATGGTACAGAATTTCCGGAAGAACTGACAAAAGTTGGAGCTAAAATTTATTCTACTTATTATACAACACGTAAGGATAATGAGTGGGCAAAGGCAAATCCGGATGAAGTACAGCAGTGCTACATCATGACAGGATTTTATACTGCAACGGGAGAAACATTGGAAATTCCTCTGATGAAAGGTATTTCTGATGAACTGATGCAGGTAAATACAAGAGATGACATCAAACGCTGGTGGGAAGTTGTTGATCGTACAACAGGAGAAGTTATTTCTACAGATGCATGGAGCTATAATGAAACAACAGGATGTGTTGAAATTTCAAATCCGGAAGCATTCCATGAATATACAGTAAGCTTTTTGGCTTATCTGATCTGGGATCCTGTACATATGTACAATGCAGTAACAAATGACTGGAAGGATTTTGAACATCAGATTACTTTTGATGTCAGACAGCCAAAAACACACGAATTTACAATGAAGAGACTTCGCAAATTCTGCGAAGATCATCCATATGTGAATGTAATTCGTTATACAACATTTTTCCATCAGTTTACATTAATGTTTGATGAGATGAAACGTGAAAGATATGTAGACTGGTATGGATATTCCGCTTCTGTAAGTCCATATATTCTGGAACAGTTCGAACAGGAAGTAGGCTACAAATTCCGTCCGGAATATATTATTGACCAGGGATATTATAACAATCAGTATCGTGTTCCAAGTAAGGAATTTAAAGATTTCCAGGCATTCCAGCGCCGTGAGGTAGCAAAGCTTGCCAAAGAAATGGTAGATATTACCCATGAATGCGGTAAGGAAGCAATGATGTTCCTTGGAGATCACTGGATTGGTACAGAACCATTTATGCCGGAATTTGCTACGATCGGACTGGATGCTGTTGTAGGAAGCGTAGGAAACGGAAGTACACTGCGTCTGATTTCCGATATTCCGGGAGTCAAATATACAGAAGGACGTTTCCTTCCATATTTCTTCCCGGATACTTTCCATGAAGGCGGAGATCCAGTGAAGGAAGCAAAGGAAAACTGGGTAACTGCAAGACGTGCCATCCTTCGTAAACCGATCGACCGTATCGGATATGGCGGATACTTAAAGCTGGCTTTAGATTTCCCTGAATTTATTGATTATGTGGAAAGCGTATGTAATGAATTCCGCGAATTATATGAAAATGCAAAAGGAACGACTGCACATTGTGTAAAAACTGTTGCGGTATTAAACAGCTGGGGCAAGATCAGAAGCTGGGGATGCCATATGGTTCACCATGCGTTATATCAGAAACAGAACTACAGCTATGCGGGCATCATTGAAGCACTCTCAGGTGCACCATTTGATGTAAGATTTATTTCCTTTGATGATATCAAAGCAGATGTTCATGTACTGGATGATGTGGATGTTATTATTAATGTTGGTGATGCAGATACTGCTCACACAGGCGGACATTACTGGGAAGATGCAGAAATCATTTCTGCAATCCGCAGTTTCGTATACAATGGCGGTGGATTTATCGGTGTCGGAGAGCCATCCGGACATCAGCATCAGGGACATTTCCTGCAGCTGGCAAGCATGCTTGGTGTAGAAAAAGAAACCGGATTTACATTGAATTATGATAAATATAACTGGGAAGAACATCCGGAACATTTCATTTTGGCAGATACTACAAAGCCTGTAGATTTCGGCGAAGGAAAGAAGAGTATTTTTGCTTATGAAAATACAGAAATCCTTGTTCAGAGAGAAAAAGAAGTACAGATGGCAGTGAATTCCTTCGGAAAGGGACGAAGCGTTTACATCAGCGGACTTCCATACAGCTTTGAAAACAGCCGAATCTTATACAGAAGTATTCTCTGGAGTGCTCATGGAGAGGAAGAACTTCACAAATGGTTCAGCACAAACTTCAATGTAGAAGTTCATGCTTATGTGAAGAACGGAAAATATTGCGTGGTAAATAATACCTACGAACCACAGGATACGGTTGTTTATACAGGCGATGGAAGCAGCTTTGAACTTCATATGGAAGCAAATGAAATTAAGTGGTATGAGATTTAATGTAAGGGGCGTATTTTATGAACTATTGTTTTGGTGTTGATATTGGTGGAACTTTTGTAAAATTAGGGCTTTTTACAGCGGAAGGAGAACTTCTGGATAAATGGGAAATCAAAACCCGCAGAGAAGATAATTCTTCACATATTCTGCCTGATATTGCAGAAAGCTTAGAAGCAAAGCTGCAGGAAAAAGGAATTTCAAAGAATGATGTTGCGGGTATCGGTTTTGGTACACCAGGCCCTGTGACAGAGGACGGCGTGGCTGTATGTCCTGCAAATCTTGACTGGGAAAACAAACCGGTTGCGAAGGAATTAAGTGAACTGACAGGGCTTCCTTGCAGAGGCGGCAATGATGTAAATGTAGCAGGTCTTGGAGAAATGTGGCGAGGCGGAGCAAAGGGGTATAAAAATGTAGTCGTTGTTCCGATTGGTACAGGCGTTGGTGCAGCAATTATCTGTAATGGAAAAATTATCACAGGTGCAAAGGGTGCAGCCGGTGAGGTTGGTCATATCCATGTGGATGATGAGATTGAACAGCCGTGTGGATGTGGAGCAGTGGGCTGTGTAGAGCAGTTCTCATCTGCAACAGGTCTTGTTCGTATGGCGAAAAAAGCACTTACAGAAACCGACAGAGCGACAACTCTTCGCGATTTGGAAGAAGTAACAGCAAAGGATGTAATCGATGCAGCAAAGGCAGGGGATGCAGTGGCAGATGAAATCTTTGATAAATTCTGTGACTATCTTGGATACTCTCTTGCAGCGACAGCAGCGGTCATTGATCCGGAAATCTTTATCATCGGCGGTGGTGTTTCCAAAGCTGGTCAGGTATTGATTGATCGTGTGCAGGCATATTTCAAGAAATATGTATGGCCGGGCTGCAGAGGAATTAAATTTGCTCTTGCAACATTGGGTAATGATGCCGGAATTTATGGTGCAGCGAGTATGATGATTTTGGGCAAATAATTTAAAAAGGTATCGTGGAGCTCCACGATACCTTTTTTTGCTATGCCATATCGGCGGCACATTTCTTTAACATTTCACGAATTGGTAAATCATAAGGGCATCTTGTTTCGCAAGTGCCGCAGCCTACACAGTCTTTTGCAGTCTTTTCCATTGCATAGTAGCGAGCTTTTGCCCAGTCAGCGAGACCATATTTTCTTAAGTAGTTTACCATTAAGAAGTTTTGCGGAATATTGATTCCCTGTGGACATGGAGCGCAGTAACCGCAGCGGCGGCAGAACTGACTGCCAAGCTCTTTTCTGATTTTTACGCATTCTTCTTTGTCTGCATCAGAAAGCGGCTGGAAAATCTCTTCAGAAGTGTTGGATAAAACTTCTTCTTCATTTCCCATACCAGGAATTGCGATAGTACAGTCAGGATTATTGAAAATATAGCGGAGAGCCAGTTTTGTATCGTCTAAGTTGCCGCCTGCCATTGGCTTCATGGCGATAAATCCGATGTTTTTTTCTGTACATTCTTTCATCAAAGCATCTGCCTGATTTTCTACGATATTGTATGGGAACATCATGGTTTCAATCTTGTCTTCGTATTCGCGAATCAGTCTTTCGAAGGCCTCCAGACCATGAGCAGTTGCTCCGATGTGTCCAATCTTTCCTTCTGCTTTTGCTTCTGCGAGGGCTCTGTAGGCACCGTTTTCGCCAAAGCAAGTTTCAAATTCTTCGTCAGTTTTAATATTATGAATCTGGTAAAGATCAATGTAATCTGTTTGGAGATTCTTTAAACTGATTTCAATGTCAGCTTTCATCGCATCGTAAGTTCTGGACATGGACTTTGTGGCGATGATCCATTTGTCACGGTTTCCTTTGATGGCTTCGCCAAAATATTCTTCTGATACTGTATAGCCTCTGGCTGTATCGAGGTAATTGATGCCCTGTCCCATGCATGCTTTTACGATTTCTACAGCGCCTGCTTTGTCTGTTCTCTGAACTGGAATTCCGCCTAAGCCCACAACAGAAACCTTTAAGCCTGTTTTGCCAAGTGTTGTATATTTCATAATTTTTCCGACCTCTCTGTGAATATTATTATTTCTTTTAGTTTACCTAGATTTCCCATTTACCGCAATACACAATTTGCCCGATTTGTTGTTCGAAAATGTTTTATCTGTATAAAAAAGCAAAATTATGTTACTATGAAAAAAGAAAATCATGGGATTTTGGAATGGAAATGTCCGTTTCGGGAAATCTAATGTTAAGGAGAAATCAATGAACATTTTTGATATTGTAGGACCGGTCATGGTAGGTCCATCCAGCTCTCACACAGCAGGGGCAGTAAGAATTGGATTTGTTTCCAGAAAACTTTTGGGAGAGCCGGTAAAGTCAGTGCGGCTTTTATTATATGGAAGTTTTTTAGCGACTGGAAAGGGCCATGGTACAGACCGCGCATTGGTTGCGGGTCTTTTGGGAATGCAGCCGGATGATGAGAGAGTACCATTTGCTTTTGAGGAGGCGAAAAAGGCCGGCATGGAGTTTGAATTTGGAGAGGCTAATTTAAAAGAAGCGCATCCAAACAGTGTGGTGCTTTTGATGACTGGGGAATCAGGAAAAAAACTGGAAGTAATCGGAGCATCCTTAGGCGGCGGACGTATGAAAATCTGTCAGATTGATGGAATGGAAGCGAATTTTTGTGCAGAATATCCGACGCTGATTGTACAGAATTTGGATAAGCCGGGATGTGTGGCAACGGTAACTACGATGTTAAGTGACAGAGGAATCAACATTGCGACTCTGCAGCTGTATCGCGGCAGCCGAGGCGGCGATGCAGTTATGGTAGTAGAGTGTGACCGAGAAGTGCCATATGGAGCAATCTGTTGGCTTAGGAATCAGACAGGAATCAAGAGAGTTACTTACTATAGTATGGAGCAGGAGTTTTAAGATGATTTATAAATCTTTGAAGGAAATTTGTGAGATGGCTTTGGAAGGGCAGATTCCATTCTGGAAGGTGATTCAGAGGGATGACTGCACGGAGCGTAATGTGGAGGAGAGTGAATCCTTTGAACAGATGCGTGCCATGTACAGAGCTATGAAACATGCTGATGAAGCTTATACCGGAACGAGAAAGTCTACCAGCGGTATGGTCGGAGGGGATGGAAAACGTCTGGAGCAGTATGTGGCTGAAGGAAAGGCAATGAGCGGTCCGTTTGTGGGAAAGGTAATGGAGCGTGCTGTGAAAATGGCAGAGTCCAATGCCTGCATGAGACGAATCGTAGCAGCACCGACAGCGGGTTCCTGTGGGGTATTGCCTGCGGTACTGTTGACTTATGCGGATCAGATTGATGCAGATGAGGATAAAATTGTAGAGGCATTATATACCGCAGCGGGTATCGGCCAGATCATTGCCCACAGAGCTTCTATTTCAGGTGCTTCTGGTGGATGTCAGGCGGAAATCGGTTCCGCAAGTGCTATGGCTGCCGGTGCACTGGTACATTTGCAGGGAGGCAGTAATGAAGAAATTTGTTCAGGTGTGGCGATTTCTTTGAAGAGCCTTTTAGGACTTACCTGTGACCCAATCGGGGGTCTTGTGGAGGTCCCTTGTGTGAAGAGAAATGTGATTGGGGCTGTGAATGCTGTTACAGCAGCGGATATGGTCATGGCGGGAGTTGTCAGTGTGATTCCTGCGGATGAGGTCATTGACGTTATGGGCGAAATCGGAAATGAGATGCCAAAGAAATATAAGGAGACTGCCGAGGGCGGTCTTGCGACAACTCCGACAGCGATGGAGATTGCGAAGAAGATACCGCATTGATGAAGTATGATGAGGAGAAAGATTATGTTAGGAACAATTGTGAATACGGGAACAATTCTTACAGGAAGTGTTCTTGGAAGTATTGTAAAAAAGGGGATTAAAGAAGAATATCAGGGCGCATTATTTACTGCCATGGGCCTTGCGGCAACAGGGCTTGGAATTAATTCGGTAGTGCAGAATATGCCAAAAAGTAATTATCCGGTGCTGTTTATTATCAGTTTGGCAGCGGGGAGTCTGCTTGGAACAATCCTTGATCTGGATGGAAAATTTCAGAAATTATCTTCCAGATTTTCATCCAGTAAATTGGGAGAAGGATTATCTACAGGAATTTTACTGTATTGCATCGGGACTTTATCGATTTTAGGACCAGTCAATAGTGCATTATATGGAGACCATACTTACTTATTTACCAATGCAACACTGGATCTTGTGACATCTACAGTGCTTGCATCTACTTATGGAATTGGAATGGCGCTGGCTGCTCCGGTGCTGTTTGTGTGGCAGGGTGCAATTTACTGTTTAGCATTGTTACTGGGTAATTTTATGACAGCGGATATGATGACAGAGATTTCGATGGTAGGTGGCTTTTTGATTGCAAGCTCGGGACTTTCCATTTTGGGAATCAAGAACTGCAAAACATTAAATATGCTGCCATGCCTGTTAGTGCCAGTAGTGTGGTTTGCTATTTTGTCATTTATTTAAGGAAACTAAGAGAGTGCTTGAATTTTTATTCAAAATTCATTTAACGAGGGATTTTCCGGTTGGGAAAATCCCTTTTAAATTCGTTAATTACTGGTTTTTAACCAGTCTTCTAAAGAATTTTCTAAAAGCTCAAACGGTGCAGGCCCGTAGGATAAAATAAATTCGTGAAACTTTTTAAGGTCAAAGTCATTTCCAAGGAAGCTCTGCGCCTTTTCTTTCAGATTACAAATTTCCAGATATCCAAGGTAATATTTTAAATAATTTGCAGGCTGTTGTTTTACCAGCAGGAACATATCATGAATGGAGGCTGCATTTGTGATACCGAATTTTTTCAGGTAAGCACTGCAGTCCTCTTCTGTCCATCCATAAGCATGAATATATAAATCAAGATGAGAATACAGGTTCAATGTCATAGAACGGGTAGCGGATAAAAGGCTTGCCAGATCTTCTGAGATCGGTGCATAAAAATAAGATAATTGTTCAGCATAAGTGGCCCATCCTTCCGTATAACCGCCGAAGTATAGTAAGCGCTCAATCGGATGAGGATCTGTACTGTTTTCAAAAACAGTCTGATATAAATGCCCTGGATAAGATTCGTGGGCCAGAGTGGTAAAGAAGGAAAGATTGTCTTTTAGATAACCATTGTTTAAATAGACCACATTTTCATCACTGTTATCAATTGGCGGAACCAGATAAAATGCAGGGCTTAGATGAGGTTCCATAGATTTAGGAACATCCCGGATTTCTACAGGGACTTCTGGAATTTCAGGAAAGTCGTGTTCTGCACGTTTGGCAAGATAGGCAGTCAGTGCTGCAGGATTGGATGTGTCAAAAGTGATATTTTGTCGTTCTGATAAAACATCAGGATTCTCCTTTGTTAATGCTGCAATGGTTTCGGCATCCTTCTTTAATGCATTTTCCAGCATGGACTCAATTTCTTCAAAACTATGATCCACACCAATTTCAGACCTCAGCAGCCATGCATAGTAATCAGTCCCGTTAGGAGAATAAAAGAGTCCGTCAGAATTATGTCCCGCATTCTGATTTTCTGTTAAGAAGCTCTTAAGCTTCTCGTAAGCAGGAAAAACGCTGTTTTCTAAGACAGAAGCATTTTCTGTTATGTAGGAAGTTTTTTTCTGAGAATCGAGATTGAGTGAATCTAATCGTTCTGCAAATGTTTCAACAAGAAAATGAGTTTCCTTCTCTGAGAGAAATTCTTCACAGTAGATAATGAGTTCGTTTGCAGTGACATTGTCCATAAACAGTCCGGCTTCAATTTTTTCTTCTTCCAATGCGATAAGGGAGTCAAAATATTCCGGAACACAGCCCAGCAGAGTCAGATAATTGATAACGTCTGCTTCGTGAGAAAAAGAGTATTCTGCAAGCAGAATCGGAAGCTGGGACTGGATGCCGATGGATGGCACCAGGGGCTCTTCCAAAAGGGTATAATCCAGCCGTTCCAGTTCAGTTTTTAAACTGTATTTTAATAAATCATAAGTTTTTTGCAGATCTTTTGATAACTGCTCCCGGGAAATGGTCTGTAAAGTGAGTGTTTTTCCAATCAGGGATCTTTTTTGTGCAGATATGTTGAAATCATAACTTCCAAGTGTGATCTTCGAGGGGGCGATGCCATATTTTTCGGGATCGGTGACTGTGTAATGCAAAGTCAGCGTATTTCCTGACATTTCCTCCTGAAAAAATTCATTGCAAAATTTTTGAAACCTCGATTGGGAGGTGAAGATGAGCAAAAGCAGACCAACCAGAGTAAGTCCGCACAGAGAGAGAATGAAAATTTTGGTGTGACGTTTCATAAAAACCTCCAAACTACAGTTGTTACATTGTATGATTTGACAGCCCAATCCTTGACGAATATTTTTGATTGTGTTAGAGTTCTGAGTAGTAATGTAAAAAGAAAAAACTTTTAAAATATGAGAGAAATGAGGGATTAGACATGGAAAAAGAAAAGTATTATATGACTACCGCCATTGCGTATACATCCGGAAAACCACACATTGGTAACACTTATGAAATCGTTCTTGCTGACGCGATCGCAAGATACAAAAGATATCAGGGTTATGATGTATTCTTCCAGACAGGTACAGATGAGCATGGCCAGAAAATTGAATTAAATGCCGAAGAAGCTGGAGTGACACCACAGGAATTCGTAGATGGTGTTGCAGGTCAGATCAAGGAAATCTGGGATTTAATGAACACTTCCTATGATAAATTTATCCGTACAACAGATAAAGATCATGAAGCACAGATTCAGAAGATCTTCAAATACATGTATGACAAAGGCGACATTTACAAGGGATACTATGAAGGTATGTACTGTACACCTTGTGAATCTTTCTTCACAGAAAGCCAGTTAGTAGACGGAAAATGTCCGGACTGCGGACGTGAAGTTCAGCCTGCAAAGGAAGAAGCATACTTCTTTAAAATGAGCAAATATGCGGACAGATTGATCGATTATATCAATGAACATCCGGAATTTATCCAGCCTGTATCACGTAAGAATGAAATGATGAACAACTTCTTACTTCCGGGCTTACAGGATCTTTGTGTTTCCAGAACATCTTTCACATGGGGCGTTCCTGTAGACTTCGATCCAAAACATGTAACATACGTATGGTTAGATGCACTTTGCAACTATATCACAGGTATCGGTTACGACTGCGAAGGAAACAGCTCTGAATTATTTAACAAGAACTGGCCTGCAGATTTACACCTGATCGGTAAAGATATCATTCGTTTCCATACAATTTACTGGCCAATCTTCTTAATGGCACTTGATCTTCCATTACCAAAACAGGTATTTGGTCATCCTTGGTTATTACAGGGCGACGGCAAGATGAGTAAATCCAAAGGAAACGTGCTTTACGCAGATGAATTAGTAGAATTCTTTGGCGTAGATGCAGTTCGTTACTTCGTACTTCACGAAATGCCATTTGAAAACGACGGTGTGATCACATGGGAACTCATGGTAGAAAGATTAAATTCTGATCTTGCAAACACATTGGGTAACCTTGTAAAACGTACAATTTCTATGTCAAATAAATACTTTGGCGGCGTTGTAACTAACGCAGGTGTGGCTGAAGAAGTTGACGAAGACTTAAAGACAGTTGTTCTTGGAACAGCAGATAAAGTAAGCGCTAAGATGGATCAGCTTCGTGTAGCAGATGCCATGACTGATATCTTTGCACTGTTTAAACGCTGCAATAAATACATTGATGAAACAATGCCATGGGCACTTGCAAAGGATGAAGCTAAGAAAGACAGACTTGCAACAGTTCTCTACAATTTAGTAGAAAGCATTTCAATCGGTGCATCTCTCTTAGAAGCATTCATGCCTGAAACAGCCGAAAAGGTTGTAGCACAGCTTAACACAACACTTAGAAGCCTTGATGATGCGAAGACATTTGGCCTCTACCCATCAGGAAACAAGGTGGTAGAAAAACCTGAAATTCTTTTTGCAAGACTTGATGTAAATGAAGTGCTTGAAAAGGTTGCTGCAAAGAAAGCTGCAGAAGAAGAAGCAAAAAATGCACCAACTGAACCAGTGATCGACATTGAACCAAAGGCTGAGATTACCTTTGATGACTTTATGAAATTACAGTTCCAGGTTGGTGAGATCATGAAATGTGAAGAAGTCCCGAAGTCCAAGAAGCTTCTTTGCTCTCAGGTACGTATCGGAAGCCAGGTAAAACAGATCGTTTCCGGTATCAAATCAAACTACACACCGGAGCAGATGGTAGGCAAGAAGGTTATGGTTTTAGTTAACTTAAAACCTGCAAAGCTTGCCGGCGTGATGTCAGAAGGTATGCTTCTTTGCGCAGAAGATGAAAACGGAGTTCTTGCTCTGATGACACCGGATAAGAATATGCCGGCAGGAGCAGAAATCTGCTAATAAAGATACGGAATTTTAAAGTCAAGATACATTATGGGTTATTAGGCGAGTTGTTGCTAAAATACCTGTAAGTTTTTAGGAGGTGCGTGAATGCGAATTGTGGCAGGTTTTTGTGTGCGTAAGATTATGGATGAAACAATAGCAATCCCGACTCAGGAAGCAGCGCGCTGCCTTTCGGGACTTGTTTCAATGAATGGAACGGGGAGATTTTTGTTTGAACTTTTACAGACAGAGCAGACGAAAGAGTCTCTCGTGGAAGCGTTATTGGAACAATATGATGTAGATGCCGTGACTGCAGAAGCAGATGTGGATGCATTTGTGGAAGTGGTACGGGCGAATGGTTTGTTAGAAGAGTAGAAGGAGAGGAAGAAGATTGAAAATGAAAAGTAGAGGTAAACCATTACCTTAATCGCATGACAAAAAAGCCATCTTTCGGTGGCAGCTTTAAAAATTAAATATTGATTATGTTAAGGTTACGTAGTTGCTGACTTGATTTTATAACCTTGGTTTCTTGCAATAATAAGAGCCTATTCCACGGTGATTTCACGATCGACAGGTGGTATGTCGGATTTTGAATAAAGTTCCGCATTATAGTTTTCACCGTTCTTCAGCATATGGTACAATGCAGTCAGAAGCATTCTTGCAATAGCAATGATTGCCTTCTTATGACCGCGACGCTTTTTAAGACGGAGATAGCGGTTACGTACTTCGGGATGCTTATTACTCTTTACAACAGCGTTGGCGCACTGTACTAAAAGAGGTTTGATGTAGCATCCGGCTTTGGAAACCCGGACAGATTTTTTCTTTCCTGCACTTTCATTATTGGTTGGCGTAAGCCCAGCCCATGAGCATAAGTGTTTCGCCGAAGGAAAAGCCTCCATGTTGGTACCGATTTCGGAAATGATTCCGATGGCAGTGAAGTCACTGCTGATGCCAGGAGCGGTTTGAAGAATGGCAAGTTCCTGCTGATAAGGAGCGGCGAGCGCAAGAATGAGTTCTTCGAGCTCAGATTTCCGGGATTCCAGGTTTTCATAATGAGTCTTGATTACTTTAAGTTTGCCAGCCTGTTCCGGAGTAATATAGCCGTCAATGGCATCACGGAGTTCAGGAAGCTTCTTTTTTAAATTTTTGTAAACAAGAGGTTCAAGATCAAAGGAAGTATCAGCGGGATTTTCCAAAATTTTATCCAGTATTGCCTGAGCAGATTTGCCAAAAGTATCAGAAACAACGTTTCCCAACTGGATATTGGAAACCGTGAGACAATTCTGCAAACGATTCTTTTCGCTTGATTTAAAGCAGGTCAATTTAAAACGGTAACGCATAAGGTCACGGAGCTGACGGATGTCAGCAGGGGGCATAAAGCTACCGGCAACAAGATCATGCTTAAAAAGGTCAGCAATCCATTTCGCATCTTTCTTGTCAGTTTTTTTACCACGGATAGCCTTAACATATTTGGGATGAGCAAGGACAATCGAACAGTCTTTTTCTAAGACGTTGTAAACAGGAATCCAGTATTTACCAGTAGATTCCATACAGACATCCTTGCAATTATGTTCGAGAAGCCATTTCAGCAACTGTTTCAGACCTTTCGTGTAGGTCGAAAAGTGATGGCTCTCATAAGTGGTCACGCCTTGATTATTAGTTTTGGCAATGCAGGCCACTACAAATTTTTTGTGGACATCAATACCACAACAAATTTTGTACACGATTTTTAAAGCCATAGGGACTCCTTTCAGAACGGAAACGTTCGATAGAATTATAGGGAAAGACGGCATTGACTGAACGCCAGAGCCATAAACGAAGTAGTTTATACAAAGATAAGATTACGTGCTTGTTGTCACACTTATTTGTGCTTGAAAAGGCGAACTACACATATAAAAATACGGTCATCTGGCGAACCAGACAGCCCACTCACCTCCCCGTGATTTGTAGTATACCGAGTTCCCTATAAGAAGAATTATAAATAAGAAATAAGCTCAGGAAAATATTTTCATAACGTTTTGTGCCTGAGCAAAGCGAAAGGAATGGTTATAAAAATGAAAATGGCGTATGAGACACCGATGATCGCGGTGGAACATTATGAGCTGACGCAGACGATTGCGAGTTGTGATGTGAAGATAGGATTTAGCTCTGAAGAGTGCGTACTGAATGATTCTGATGCAACGTGGCAGATGAAGGATTTAGCTAGCGAAATGTTTTATTTTGTAGACTGTGACCTTACTGTCGAAAATGGTAGAGAATTAGGTCAATGGCATGATGCCGGGGTCAAAAGCCCCTATTGAACCTTGAAAATTTAATATTTTACAGTAAATTCAAAAACCTTCTTTAATGAGTTATAATAAAAGTAACTTATGAAAGGTGGTAAATCCTATGTCTTTTCGTACCAATGATTGCCAACAAATATCGCTAAATGACAAATTAACGAATCTTACCGAACGTGAAAAGAAAGCTTTGGATAAATCCTGGGCTAAGATTTTTGCGGATGAAATTTTTCCTGCCATAGATGAAGAACGTTTTGCTGTTTTGTATAGTGATAAAGCATCTAGACCTAATACACCTGTAAAT
>JAGAQG010000014.1 GCA_017622875.1 Lachnospiraceae bacterium | reverse complement strand
TCGTTGCATTACGAAGCAAACATTTTTTCTCGTTACTCGCATAAAAAAAGACCGCCAATTCCGAACAAGTCAAGAATTAGCGGCGCCCCTGCCAAGAATCGATGCGACAGGATTCGAACCTGCGACCTCTGCGTCCCGAACGCAGCGCTCTACCAAGCTGAGCCACGCATCGTCACAAAGCGATATTATCTTACCTCGCTTTGCTTTAAAAGTCAAGTATTTTTAAGCTCTAATAATTCTAATAATTTACCCATGAATAGTAGAAAATATGATTTCCAATAATCCAGTAAGGAACCCCTGCAGCCTCCAGATTCTCTGCCAACTGTGGTACTGGCGCATGAGTACGGAAGAACAGACTCTCCCCAACATTACTGTCACTGTTTACACATACAAGCGCTGCCTTCTGACAGGAATTCCACTCACTCTCTCCGATAACTCCCGGAATACCGCCCCAATACGCAGTCAGTACAATATCAAATCTTCCCGAACCCGCCGGTTCAAACTGTTTACTCTGTCGAAGTACAGATTCCAGATTATTTGGGAATTTACTGCTTCGCACGCGGTTCATGATGACATATCCTACCGCCAACTGTCCCTCATAGGACTCCCCTCTGGCCTCGCAGTAGATCATAGCTGTTAACATGTCAAGTTCTGCCTGTGTCAGATTTAACTCTCCATATACGATTCCGGAATCCTCTGGTTTGATCGTACCATTGGCAAGCGCTTCCTGTAATCGTTTTGCAGCCTCTTCCGCCTGACGTCTGCGTTCCGCAGCCTCTTCTGCCTGAGCCTTCGCATATAATTCCTTTAATGCTTTGGACTTTGCCTCCAGCGCCGCCTCCGTATTTCCGATTTTTTCTTCTGCTTCAGCAATCTGATTTAAGTAATTATTAATGCTTGTACTGGTTTCCTTCTGCATGGCGGCAACCTTTTTCTGTTGCTCCTCAGCTTCTGCAATCAACGCTTCCAGCTCTGCCTTTGCAGTCTCCAGCTCCTCTTTCTGAAGCTCGATCTCTTCTGCCGCCTTCGTATATTCCTCCAGCTGCTGTCTGTCATATTCCTGGATTTTTACAGTATTATCTACACGATTCAAAATCTCCACAATGCTGAAATCCTGTAACAACAATGTAAACAGGGAATCCTCCGGCTGTTCATACATATACTGAATACGCAGCTTCATATTCTCATACTGTTCTTCCTGAGTTGCAATGGCTTCTTCCAGTTCTCTGGTTTTTGTCTCGATCTCAGCCTCTTTTTCCGCCTGTTTTTCTTCCAGCGCTTCGAGATCTGATGCAATGGACTGATACTGTGCCTTTAAATTTTTCAGCTTTTCCTCAGCAGTCGCCTTCTGCCCCTCTAAATTGTCTTTATTCTGCTCCTGCTGCTCCAGCTCATTTTCCAGCTGTTCTTTCTCATCTTCCGCTTGGTCGATCTGTTCCTGCGTTTCTTCACTGACCGCAGAAACCTCTAAAAGGCCTTCAGAAAAGAGCCCCACGATCATGGAGCCACAAATTGTTAAACATATCAACGTCTTTAGCAATTTTCTTTTCATAAAAACCTCTTTTTCTTTACCAGTCGTATTTTGTAAGCTGTCCCTGCAGCCTCATATGGTTAAAATTATTCTGTCTGAGTGCTTCGTAAAGCACCACTGCTACAGAATTTGATAAATTCAGGGAGCGAATTTCACTAAGCATTGGAATTCGAATGCAATTCTCTCTGTTATTCACCAGAATCTCTTCCGGAATCCCGGCACTCTCCTTGCCGAACATAATATAACAGTCCGGTTCATAATTTACCTCTGTATAGACATTCAGCCCCTTTGTGGTAGCCATATAAATCTTCGCACCCGGATTCTTCTCTAAGAAATCCTCAAAATTTATGTATCGGGTCACATCCAGGTGTTCCCAGTAGTCCATGCCGGCACGTTTAATCTCTTTTTCATTCAAACGAAATCCCAAAGGCTCGATCAAATGAAGTCTGGTGCCTGTGGCTACACAGGTTCTTCCAATATTTCCTGTATTTGCCGGAATTTCCGGCTCAAAAAGTACAATGTTAAGTGCCATTATTTTTTCTGCTCCTGACGTAAACGGTCAACAAAATGTGCCATACGGTTTAATGCTACTTTCAAATTATCCAGAGAATAGGCATAGGAAATACGGAGGAATCCTTCTCCGCAGTCACCAAAAGCAGTACCTGGAACAACTGCTACCTTTTCTTCCTCAAGGAATCTGGTAGCAAACTCTTCACTTGTCATACCAAATTCCTTAATGCAAGGAAATACATAGAATGCACCAAACGGTTCAAAACATTCCAGCCCCATTTCCTTAAACGCATGCATTAAATATCTTCTTCTCTGGTTATAAGCTTCTCTCATCTGTGCAACGTCTTTATCGCCATTTCTCATAGCCTCTACTGCCGCATACTGACTTGTTGTCGGTGCACACATGATTGCGAACTGATGAATTTTTAACATCTGTTCAATAATTTCCTTTGGTCCACATGCATAACCAAGTCTCCATCCTGTCATGGCATATGCCTTGGAAAATCCATTGATCAAAATAGTTCTCTCCTGCATTCCCGGAAGGCTTGTGATAGACACATGATCTCCCTTATAAGAAAGTTCAGAATAAATTTCATCAGTCAACACAAAAATGTCTTTTTCAATGATCACTTCTGCGATTGCTTCCAAATCTTCTTTTTCCATAATTGCCCCCGTAGGGTTGTTTGGAAATGGAAGCACCAAAAGCTTTGTCTTATCTGTAATGGCATCGAGAAGTTCCTGTTTTGTTAAACGAAATTCATTTTCTGCCTTTAATTCAATGATGACTGGTTTTCCGCCTGCCAGCAAACAGCATGGTTCGTAAGAAACATAACTTGGCTGTGGGATTAACACTTCATCGCCCGGGTCCAACATTGCACGCATAGCAATATCGATTCCTTCACTGCCGCCGACAGTTACGATAATTTCATTCTTTGGATTATAATGAACACCGATACGTCTGTCTAAGTATTTACTGATCTCTTCTTTTAATTCCATAAGACCAGCATTGGATGTATAGAAGGTACGTCCCTTTTCCAGAGAATAGATACCCTCGTCTCTCACATGCCAAGGAGTGTCAAAATCCGGTTCACCAACCCCGAGGGAGATGGCATCTTTCATCTCGCTGACAATATCAAAGAATTTACGAATGCCTGACGGCTTAATATTTACAATGGTTTCTGATAATGGGTTTCTCATAATGTCACCAGCTGTCTTTCATCTTTGGAGCTGCGAACCATAACAGAACCGTGATCTTTATATTTTTTCAGAATGAAATGTGTTGCTGTGCTAAGTACACATTCCTGTGGAGAAAGCTTATCAGATACGAACTGTGCAACGCTTCTCATCGTCTTTCCTTCAATCATGACCATAAAGTCATAACCGCCGGACACAAGGTAAACACAGTCTACTTCCGGATAGTTGTAGAGTCTTTCAGCAATCTTATCAAATCCCTGTCCTCTCTGCGGAGTAACCTTTACTTCAATGAGTGCAGTTACTTTTTCTTCTGTTGTCTTATCCCAGTCAATGAGCGTGTGATAACCACAGATAATATGCTCTTTTTCCATTTCTACAATTTCATTTGCCACTGTCACTTCGTCTGTTCCAAGAAGGATTGCCAGGTCTTTTAAACTCACACGGCTGTTTTTTTCAATATAAGTTAAAATCTTTTCTCTCATTTTTTCATTCTCCTTTACTTAATCTCATACTTTCAGCAGTTCGTCTGCCTTTGGACGTTCCAGATAGGAAACTTCTCCTTCGTTGATCACTGCCTTTGCATTGTCCGAAGTCGTTCTTCCAATCACTGCCGCGTAAATTCCCTCTTTTTCAAGAAGACGCACCAGCTCCTGTCCATGGTCGCACACCATCAGCATGCTTCCACCGGATTTTAAGTAATACGGATTTAATCCTAAGTATTCGCAAATTTCTACTGTTTCCTGCCTGATCGGAATCGCCCTTAAATCGATTTCCAGTCCGACGCCAGCCGCCTCTGACAATTCATAGAGAGCACCATAGATGCCTCCCGATGAAACGTCATGCATTGCACTAACGCCAGACTTAACGGCCAGTGCGGCCTCCGTCAACACACAGCAGTTTGGCAGCATGGCTTTGATCTTATCGATCATCGCTTTCGGAAAACGCTGAAGCAGCTCCTTTTCCTTTGCCGCCACGATTGCCACGGAACCCTCCATGCCAATCCATTTGCTCATGACAATATCCTGATCCGCTTTCGCGCATTTTGCCCGAAGCAGTTCTTTCTCTTTGACTTTTCCAACAGCAGTTACGGAAAAAATCGGTTCATTGACCGCTGTTGTCACTTCTGTATGTCCGCCCATCACCTGAATGTGATGAGTTTTACATACTTCTTCAATCATTTCTGCAAGTTCTTTTAATCGGCTTTCTTTGAAATCTTCCGGCAAAAGGGCTGTAATCATGACTCCTACTGCTTCTGCACTGGACGCTGCCAGATTATTCACCGCAGAATAAATGGCCAGTGCCCCAAAGACTTTTCCTGTACCTGTGACCGGATTAGAAGAAAGTACACATACTTCTCCCGCGGCAAGCTTCATAGCTGCGCAGTCTTCTCCGATGGCTCCGCCAAAAAGGACCTCGTCTCGTTTATTATTCAGTTGTTTCAATACAGCGCGGCTAAGCGCCACCTCTGAAATTTTCCCAACCTTCATCAATTGCTCCTTTAAATTCCAAGTAATGCATTCGCCCCTGCTTCATCACCTGCAGCGATACACTGCTGCAACTGTGCAGATACAGACGGATCTCCATTGATTCCATAGTAAACCGTACGATTGGATACCTGGTAATTACTCTTATTCACTCTTTCACTGCTCTGCAGAACACCATCCACATAGACTTCTTTGTAAAGCTCTGCTTTACATCCGTTATGTCCGCTTTCCACCAGACGATATCCGATTCCCTGTGCAGAATCTGCCACTAACTGAGTAACTGCCGGTGTACTTTCCAATACTTTATTTGTATATTTGATAGTTCTATTGGAAGGTCTTGTTTCCTCCCCGTAGATATTAAATACAATCTGCTTGTCATCTGTTGTATAGCCTTCGATGTAAATCGGAGCATCTGTGTCATTCTTAAATTTAAAATCCTTATAAGTTCCCGCAATCGCTGCATCTGCAGATGGCTGTACGTAAGTTACCATCATGGAATGAGGAGAACGCTCTACCACTTCAAGCTCTGCCATCAGTACCGCATTATAAAGGGTTGAAGATACCTGACAGATACCACCGCCAAGGCTGTCTACAACCTTGCCGTTCAGGTAAGAACCTGCCATCGCATAACCATTTTGTTCTGTAAACGGATTTACATATTCATAAGTAGAGAATGTTTCTCCCGGATAAAGAACTGTTCCATCAATATGACCTGCACCTGTTCTGACATTTTTTGAACGGTCAGAATCTGATGATTTAAAGGAAGTTTTAAAGCTTCCAAGCAGATCCTTTACCTTCGCAAGCTCTTCTGCACTTCCAATCGGTTCAGTAATCATCGTAGGAACTGCAACTTTCGTATTTTCTGCACTGTATTCTCCTTCAATGAAGCTAAGAATCACATCCGTTGCTGCAGATTCATCTACCACAACACCCTGTTTTCCTTCCACCACTTCAAAGCCGGAAGAAGTTTTCTTTAATCCTACATTGGTTGCTTTCTGATTATACTTTGTACATTTTTCACTCACGACTGTCTGAACAAGCTCAGAATCTGCGGTATACTCCAGTTCAAACACCTTATTGTCAAACTCCAGATCCTTTAAAGCCTTGTAACGTCTGATCAAATTTCCGCTTTTTCCAAGGCCCAATGCCTCGTCAATGACCTCCTCATTGCTCCATGTCACGCCAAGGTCAGCTCTTGAAACATTCAGTTCCTCTTCTCCGATAGTTAAGGTAATTTTTTCCTCTGTTTTTCCGGCAATGTATTCATTGACCGCCGCTTTTGCTTCATCCTTTGTCATTCCGGAAACATTAACTTCTTCTACATAAACACCCATGGCAATCTCATCGCTGGTCGTTTTTGCATAAGAAGTGGTTCCACAAATCAGCATTCCCCCTAGAAGGGAAAGCAAGAGGCCTGTGAATATTTTGTTTTTCATAATTTAACCTCCTTCAAAATTACCTTTTTGATTAAGCAATTATTATACCATAATTTCTGAAATTGTACAATAAACCTACAGAGCGTAGGACAGTAAAGGCAGTAACATACAGATTACTAAAAGTGCTGAGATTACTCCGGCAATAATTCTTTTTGTTTTCGGATTGTTAAAGTTCATCATATTTTTTCCTCCTTAAAGCAATGCTACTTTATTTTTCTGACTTCTCTGGAATTAAATTCCTCTTTTAGCAGTTCCCAGTAATGTTCACTCTGCTCCGGACATCGTCTGTCTAAAAACTCCTTTAAGATATAATATTTCTCTTTTCTGGAATGATTCACCAGATGATAACCTTTTGATCTGTAATCATCCGCCAGACTTTCAAAGAATCCAAAAGCACTTGTTTCTCCCTCTAATACAGCCTCTAAGGTTCTGTCATATTGGTGACTATTATAATATAGCTCCACCATCTGTTCAATCCCTTTCAGACGAATCATTTCGTCATAGGATACCCAATTTGTGGAAAGGACCTCATATGGAGGCTCACTGCGATAGACCAGACCGTAGGATTTTCGGTTTTCATACATATAGGAACCTTTTAATACTTTTAGGAAACCAAGCTGCAGCTGTTCCGGACGAAGGGCAAATACATCGTCAAAAGATTTTGCAAAGCTCTCATAATTTTCTTCCGGCAGCCCTGCAATCAGGTCCAGGTGCTGGTGTATATTTCCCATCTCCCTGACTTTTGTCACAAGCTCTGCCACTTTTTCAAAATTCATTTTTCTGCGAATCTCACAAATAGTTTCCTCATTCGTAGACTGGACACCAATTTCCAACTGAATAAGTCCCTTTCGCATTCTGGCAAACAGTGCCAGCTCCTCTTCCGTAATCAGATCTGCGGCCACTTCAAAATGGAAGTTCGTTACTCCATTGTCATGCTCCATCAGATATGTCCAGATTTCCATCGCATGAGACGGTTTACAGTTAAAGGTTCTGTCCACAAATTTTACCTGCGGCACTTTCGCATCAATAAAAATCTGAAGTTCCTTTTTTACCAGTTCCAAATCTCTGAATCTGACACTCTTATCTATAGAAGAAAGACAGTAGCTGCAGGAGAACGGGCAGCCTCTGCTGCTCTCGTAATAAATAATCTTATGCTCAAAGTCTTCAAAATCTTCATAAGCAAATTTCAAACTACTTAAATCCGAAACCAGTGTATAAGGTTTTACCACCACTTCCCCGTTTTCACGATAAGCAATTCCCTTTATATCTGCTAAACTCTCAATCTTTCCATCATAGAACTTACACAGTTCATAAAAGCTCTCTTCGCCTTCCCCCACAAGAATGCCTGTCACTTCCGGATATTTTTCCAAAAGTCCCTTCGCATCGTAGGAGCTTTCAGGCCCCCCAAGCCAGATTGGAACATTTGGCAAGACCTTCTTTAATTCCCTGACCAGCTCACGAATTTGTCTGATATTCCAGATATAGCAGGAAAACGCGATCAGGTCTGGCTTTTTCTTGTAGATATCCTGCAGGATATCCTCCACGTATTGATTGATTGTATATTCACCAAGTTCGATCTGATCTCTGTATTCCCTTGCATTTGCCCGAATCGAATACACTGCCAGATTGGAATGAATGTATTTTGCGTTTACCGCAGTTAGTAAAATCTTCATCTGCTTCCCTTTCCCCAATTGTATGCTTGCAATCAAAAAAATCCTAAACCCAGATGGATTTAGGATAACAAAAAAGCGGGTGATGGGAATCGAACCCACGTATCTAGCTTGGAAGGCTAGTGTTCTACCATTGAACTACACCCGCATAAGAGCGATAGACGGGACTCGAACCCGCGACCCCAACCTTGGCAAGGTTGTACTCCACCAACTGAGCCACTATCGCATATTTTGTTGTAAGTGCCCAGAGCCGGAATCGAACCAGCGACACAGGGATTTTCAGTCCCTTGCTCTACCAACTGAGCTATCTGGGCTTAAATCCTTTTCAGCTGTTTCTTTAGCACGGCTCTTATAATATCACGCTGTTTTTTGATTGTCAACAATT
>JAGAQG010000013.1 GCA_017622875.1 Lachnospiraceae bacterium | reverse complement strand
TGAGGTGACCCCCAAAAGTTAGACTTTTAAGCGTAGCAGTTGTATTGGCTGCTACGCTGTTTTTATGCAGCCAAGAGATTGAGCCGATATTGAACCGGACTCAACCATCCTAGTTTCTCTTTGATTCTTTGTTCATTGTAATATTTTATATACCGTTCTATTTCTGATTTTAGTTCCTCATAGCTATAGTAGACCACTCCATAGTATATTTCTTGTTTTAGCAAACCAAAGAAGTTTTCCATCACAGCGTTGTCATGACAATTGCCTTTTCGAGACATACTTTGAAATATTCGTTCTTCTTTAAGACGATGAGAGTATGCATTCATCTGATAAGCCCAGCCCTGATCTGAATGAAATGTTCTACGATATGGGCAATCAGATGTTATTTCTATAGCTTGTTCCAGAGCGTCCATTACATTCTTTGCCGAGGGATGTTTATCAATTCCAAAGCTAAGTATTTCGCCATTACACATGTCCATAAATGGATCAAGATAAAGTTTATGCATGGTCATATGTCCTTTTGCATCTACTTCATAATACTTAAACTCTGTCGTATCTGTTGTTATTTTCTGATGTGGTATGTGTGTGTTAAAACGTCTGCGTATTCTATTAGGTGCAACTGTTCCAACTTTTCCCTTATATGAACTATACTTTCTGCTCTTGCGTGTAAATGAGGTCACTTGCAATCCAAGTTTCTGCATAATACGCTGAACTTTCTTTTTATTGATAGTATAGCCTTGGTTGCGCAGTTCCGCCAGCATACGGCGGTATCCGTAATCCTTATTTTGTTCCCTGATTTCAAGAATCTTTTCTTCAAGTTCTTTGTCAGGATTTTCTCTATCAAATCTTTTTTGCCAATACATGTATGTTGCTTTAGGCATTCCTGCGTATGAGAGAAGATCTTTTAGTTTGAACTGTCTTCGGAGGCTGTGGATGACTCTTGCGCATCTCTCATTTTTGCTTCGTCCTCTAAACGCAGCCTCCTCAGTTCTTTTAAAAAGGCATTCTCAATTCTTAGTTTTAGTAATTCATCTTCAAGTTCACGCACATGCTCCGCACTTGTATCTACAGCTATATCATCAGTTTTGGACATGGTTGAATTTTTGTTAATATCCTTTGAATTCAATGTTTTCTTTCGACCTTTCTTACGTGGTCTCAACGCCTCAGGTCCTGCTATCCGAAAATCATTAACCCATTTTGTAATAAGAGCCGGGTTATTAATACCTTCTTGAAGAGCTAATTCCTGATATGAGAGTTCACTTGATAGATATAACTCTACCACAGAAATCTTATATTCAAAAGAATATTTATTCTGATTCCTGGATCTACGCAATCCATCATCACCTAGTTTTTGATAGGCGTTTACCCATGTATGTACTTGCTTGTGGTCAGGAATTCCATAATCTTTAGCTAAAGAACGTGTACTACCTTTACCTGCCAAATATGCAATAACTATTTCCTTTTTTAATTCATAGCTATATTTAGCCATAAAAATACCGACCTCCAATCGTTAGATTTTGGGTCTAACTTTTTGGGGTCGGTACAGAACATGTTCTAACGCTTGGGGGTGTTTTATTATTGATCTTTTGCCAAATCAGATACAACCTGGATACCGTTTACCTGAACCATGTCATTGATTTCTATCATCAGGTAAGGAACACCGTCAATGATTTTGGTCTCTACTAAGTCAGTTCGCTCCGGATTGACGGTGATTTTTACATCAGGGGTGCTGACTTCGAATTTTCTTGGACTGGAGATATTCGCAGCCATCAGACATTCATCGGCACCAACCGTCTGCTCAAAACGTTCTTCAAAGGTCTCAATTTCCTTTTCTTCCACACCGCTTTTTTGCAGGAGAAGAGACATTTCTTCTTTGCCGAGGGCAAGTGGCTCCGGTTCTTCTGCATTTTCGGCAATCATCTGATTCAGATTTTCATGAATGGTTTTCACCACCTCATAATCGCATTCCATACCCAGTGCTTCTTCCACGATGTTGTTAAAGGTTTCTTTCTGGCTTTTCGCAGGAAGTGGTAGCTGGCAGCCCAGCACGTTTTCAGTGATGGCAACATCCACTTCATCCGAGTTTTTCGAATAATACAGCAGACTGTGGATGTCCATGTTGCGGTCGTTAAATGCCGGGAACAAAAATCCGGATTCCGGTGGCTGTACAAGCCAGTCGCGGACGCGCTCCTCAATATTGTTTGTCTCGGTATTATAGCACAGACCCGGTTTGGTCAGCTTCACCGGACAAATACTGCAAAGGATGTAGTCGTAGACGTATTCCGATGCGTCTTCGTTGACAATGCCGTCTGTGGTAATCTTAGGGATGTCATAGGTGTCGTGGGTCAGAATGATAAAATAATGGTCCGGAAAATTATAGTTCTCGATGATTTTATCGTAGAACTGATTCAGCAACTCGTCGTCTGTCAGTTTGCTGTCCAGAAGTTTCATGAGAAAACGCTGTGTGCCATCCTCGTTTGTTTCCTGCTCCATGGGAAATTCCATGTTGAGCATTGTTTTTCCGATTGAACCGGACAAGGTCTTGCGGAAAATGTCTATGTATTTGAACATTTCTTCCTCAGGCAACCCCAGGAACGCCTCTTTCAAAGTAAGACGTTTCTGCTTTTCGGCGTCCACATAACAGCCGCAAAGTCTTGTGAAACTGCACTTTGTTTTTGTAAAGCGTTTTTTTATTTCAGATATTTCTTTTTTGTTCATTCGTTCTTACGCTCCTTCTCTCATTTGCTGATACTCATTCTAACAAGTATTCAAAAAAATGACAAGTGAAAATGGTTTACGCAAAGAGAATTCTGTGATAGGATGAAGAGTGTGAAAAGTGTCCGATAAAGCGTACAGGAAATGAAGGTCAGGGCGCGGATTGGAGTGTGAAAAATGTTTAAAAATAAAGTATCTGTAGTGTTCATTGCATTGGTGGCGATGTTTTTGTGGGGGTGTGCGTTCCCCTATGTTAAGCTGGGAATGCAGGAGTTTCAGATAGAGACTCCCTTTGAAAAAATGCTGTTTGCCGGTGTGCGATTTTTTCTGGCAGGAATTGTGACACTTGTGATAGCCAAAGGAATGGGAAAGAATCTCAGAATAAAAAGTGCGCCGCAGGGAGCGTGGTTGCTGCTCTATGGTCTTGTGAACACGGCAATTCATTACATGTTCTTTTATATCGGACTGTCAAATTGCGAGGGGAGCAGATCTTCCATGTTGAATTCCCTTGGGACATTTTGGCTGATTTTGCTTGCCGGACTGTTTTTCAGGGAAAAATTCACCTTGGAAAAAGGGATTGGATGTGTCCTTGTTCTTGCAGGTGTGATTGTGACGAACCTAAGTGGTAATTTCGGAAGTGAGATTTCTTTCACGGGAGATGGATTCCTTGTTCTTAGCACAATCTGTTCTGCATTTGGCGGCATACTGACGAGAGTTGTTACGAAGAAGACGGACGTTGTTGTTGCCACCGGACATGGCTTGTGCATGGGAGGATTTTTTCTGTTGGCAACAGGACTTCTTGGCGGTGCAAAATTATCTGTTGTAACCGGCAGGGGCGTTGGCATTATGGTGATTCTTGTCCTCATTTCAGTAGGAGCCTTTGTTCTTTATAACCAGTTGCTTCGGCACAATCCGGTTGGACAGGTGGCGGTTTTTAATGCCATGATACCCATATTTGGCACGGGGATGTCCTGTCTTGTGCTGGGTGAACCATTTCATGTGAGATATATCGCTGCCCTTGTACTAATCGCAGGTGGTATTTATATAGTAAACAGACAGAAGGGATGAAAGGAGCGAATATGGCAAAGGGAGCAAATCAAAAGTTAAAATTGTTGTATCTGATGGACATTTTATTGGAAAATACGGATGAAAATCACGGCATTAC
>JAGAQG010000012.1 GCA_017622875.1 Lachnospiraceae bacterium | reverse complement strand
TTTTAAGTTTTTCTTAGTAACAGGAGCGCCACAACGTTCGCAGCATCCGTTTACTACTTCTTCATTTGCAAGACCTGTCTTACAGTCCGGACACCAGTTGATTGGCATCTCTTTTTCATATGCAAGACCTGCTTTGAACATTTTTACGAAAATCCATTGTGTCCATTTGTAGAATTCCGGATCTGTTGTGTTTACTTCCATATCCCAGTCATAAAGAGCTGCGATATCGTTGATTTGTTTTTTGATGTTCTTTACGTTTTCTGCTGTAGAAATCGCTGGATGAACACCCATTTTGATTGCGTAGTTTTCTGCTGGAAGACCGAACGCATCCCATCCCATTGGATGAATGATATAGTGTCCCTGCATTAATTTATAACGGCTCCATACGTCAGAGATTACATATCCTCTCCAATGACCTACGTGAAGTCCGTTTCCTGATGGATATGGGAACATATCCAGACAGTAATATTTTGGTTTTTTTCCGTCGTCAACGTTTACCGGGTGTTCTTCCCAGTTCTTACGCCATTTTGCTTCGACTGCCCTATGATTAAAAGGAACTGCCATCTTTCTCACCTCGTCTAAGTATTCAGATAAATTTTTTATTTTGCGCAAAGAGCATTGTACTCCTTACAAAAACTCTAATAAGTTTAGCACAATGCTCCCGAATATTCAAGGGTTTATGAACTTTTATGGCTTTCTTTCAATCGTGCCATAGCTCTTGCCAAGGCCGCTTTAGAATGATGATACTCCAGAATACTCTGTTTTTGACGAAGCTGCTCTTCGGCACGCTGCTTTGCTTCCAGCGCACGTTTCGCATCGATCTCTTCCGGTCGTTCCGCAAATTCTGTCAGAATGACCATACGATTGTTAATATCCTGCATGACACCCTTCCCGATGAGTGCAGTCTCCCATGTCTCATCCTCCCTCTGAATACGCATTTCTCCCATATTCAGTGCGACTACCATATCACCGTGGTTCGCCAAAACGCCCAGCTGACCATCCTGGGCCGGGAGAATCACCATTTTGCATCTGTCATCAAAAAAAACCTTATCACTTGCCAGAACCTTCAGACTGAATGTTTTCATATTTTTCCTTTACCTCATCAATCGTTCCAACATTAAAGAATGCTGCTTCCGGATATTCATCCATCTCACCATCTACAATAGCTTTAAAACCTCTGATGGTTTCTTTTAATGGTACATATTTCCCTTTGATACCAGTAAAATTCTCTGCCACGTAGAATGGCTGGGATAAGAATTTCTGAATTTTTCTTGCCCTGAAAACCAGCTTTTTATCTTCTTCGGAAAGCTCTTCCATACCTAAAATAGCGATGATATCCTGCAGTTCCTTGTATTTTTGAAGCATTTCCTGTACTCTTCTTGCTGTTTCATAGTGTTCTCTTCCCACAATATCCTCTTCCAGAATTCTGGAATTTGATTCCAGCGGATCTACTGCGGGATAAATGCCCTGTTCTACGATCTTTCTGGATAATACCGTGGTAGCATCCAGATGAGCAAAAGTCGTCGCTGGTGCCGGGTCTGTCAAATCGTCCGCCGGAACATAAACTGCCTGCACAGAAGTAACTGAACCGTTCTTTGTGGAAGCGATTCGTTCCTGTAATTCACCCATTTCTGTCGCCAGCGTTGGCTGATAACCAACTGCCGAAGGCATACGTCCAAGAAGCGCCGAAACCTCAGAACCTGCCTGCGTAAATCGGAAAATATTATCTATAAATAAAAGTACGTTCTGTTTTTCCTCGTCACGGAAATATTCTGCCATCGTAAGTCCGGTCTGGGCCACCCTCATACGTGCTCCAGGCGGCTCATTCATCTGTCCGAACACCAATGCTGTTTTTTCTAAAACACCGGATTCCTTCATTTCTGTCCAAAGATCATTTCCTTCCCTGGAACGTTCTCCGACACCGGTAAAAATTGAATATCCACCATGCTCTGTGGCAATATTTCGAATCAATTCCTGAATCAGTACAGTCTTACCTACACCGGCACCGCCAAACAGACCAATCTTTCCACCTTTTGCGTAAGGTGCCAGAAGGTCAATGACCTTAATTCCAGTTTCCAAAATCTCTACCACAGGATTCTGTTCTTCAAATGCCGGCGGCTCTCTGTGAATACTCCAATGCGGTTCTTCTTTCAAATCTTCTTCGCCATCGATCGTATCACCAAAGACATTGAATAATCTTCCCAATGTCTTTTTTCCTACCGGAACCTGAATGCTTTCTCCTGTGACATTCACTTCCATATCTTTACATAAGCCCTCACTGGCTGTCAGCAAAATACATCTGACTGTGCCATCGCCGATGTGCTGGGAAACCTCCATCACACACCGCTCTCCATGATTCTCTACTTCTAAAGCCGCTTTGATTGGCGGAATCTCTGAACCGATAAATTCCACATCAACAACAGGTCCTTGTACCTGTACGATCTTTCCTTGCTTCATTTCCTCTTCCTCCGCTTTTTCTGCGCTTTGGCTCCTGCGATTACTTCGGTAATCTCCTGAGTAATTGCACCTTGTCGTACACGATTATACGTAATCTGCAGCTCTTTCAACATTTTTTTCGCATTATCTGTGGCTGCCTGCATTGCCATCATACGAGAATTCTGTTCACAGCAGAACGATTCTACCAATGCACCATAAACATATCCTGCAACACAGCTTGGAACTACATTTTCCAAAACATCAATAGGCGTCGGTACCATACGGATATATTCTGCATAAACATCCGACACATCCACTGCTGCAAGTGCCTTCTTTTTTAAGGGAAGAAGACGATTGACTTTCGCCTCTACCTGCATGGAATTCACAGCATGCGTATAAATGATGTAAATCTCATCCAACTCTCCTGCATCGTACAAAGAAACAACACAGTCTGAAATATCTCTTGCTCTCGTTAAGTTCGGGTCCTGCACTGCGTAATGAAATTCTTTATAAATTGGAATATCATGCTGAGTAAAATATACTCTGCCCAGTTCTCCGACGATAAACAATAGATTTTCGCCTTCCTGTTTCAGACATTCCTCCGTAAGTTTTACAATGTTATGGTTGTAAGCTCCCGCAAGTCCTTTATCTGCGGATACTACAATGTAGCCTCTCTTTTTCGGTTTTTCATCAGTCTGTTCACTTTCAAAATACCGATGTTCCAATTCCGGCAGATGTCTTACAATACGTGCTGCAGTTCCTTTCAGCATTCGAAAATACGGTTCTGTATTTTCCAGATTCTTTCGGGCCTTTTTCAGTTTTGCAGAAGAAATCATATACATAGCATTGGTGATCTTCATTGTATCCTGTATGCTTTTCATTCGTACCTGAATTTCTCTTGCGCCTGCCATTTATTTCCACCTGCTTTTAAAATTTTCTGCTGCTTCTAAGATCTGCTCTTTCAAATCTTCTGACAAATCTTTCTTCTGTTCAATTTCTTTTACAATCTCAGCATGCTCTTCTTCAAAATACTTCAAAAATGCCTGCTGATATTCTTTGATTTGCTTCTTTTCCACAAATAAAAACTGTTTTTTAGAAGCTAAAAACAATGTAATTACCTGCTCGTGCAGACTCATCGGATGACATAAAGGCTGTTTGAGTAATTCCATCAGCCCTCCGCCATATGCCAGCTGCTCTTTCGTGGCATCATCCAGATCGGATGCAAACTGGGTAAAGACTTCCATTTCACGATACTGTGCCAGGTCTATTCGGATACTTCCGGCAGCCTTTTTCATTGCCTTTGTCTGGGCTGCTCCGCCTACTCGTGAAACAGAAAGACCCACATTCACTGCAGGACGCATTCCTGAGAAAAACAGATTGCTTTCCAGGAAAATCTGTCCGTCTGTAATGGAAATTACATTGGTCGGTATATAAGCAGACACATCGCCTGCCTGTGTCTCGATAATCGGAAGTGCAGTGATAGAGCCTCCTCCATATTCCTCACTTAAACGGCTGGAACGCTCCAGCAGTCTGGAATGAAGGTAGAAGACATCTCCCGGATATGCTTCTCGTCCGGGAGACCTCTCCAGAAGAAGGGACAATGCACGGTATGCCACTGCGTGCTTCGATAAATCGTCGTAAACGATCAGTACATCTTTTCCCTGATGCATAAAGTATTCTGCCATAGCGGTACCTGCATAAGGGGCAATATATTGTAAAGATGCCGGTTCACTGGCAGTCGCTGAAACAACTACCGTATAGTTAATTGCATCATTTTTCTTTAAAGTATTTACTAATTTGGCAACGGTTGACGCTTTCTGCCCGATTGCCACATAGATACAGATGACATCCTTACCTTTCTGGTTCAGAATTGTATCAATCGCAATAGATGTTTTTCCAGTCTGTCTGTCACCAATGATCAGCTCACGCTGTCCTCGTCCGATTGGGAACATGGAATCGATTGCCAATATTCCTGTTTCCATAGGTACTGTTACAGACTTTCGTTCCACGATGCCCGGTGCTTTTCGCTCAAGTGGATAATATCCACAAGCTTCAATCTCGCCCAGGCCATCAATGGGTGTCCCAAGTGCATTAACAACACGTCCAAGGAATCCTTCACCTACTGAAATACCGGCCCTTTTCCCTGTTCGTACCACGCGGGTACCTTCTTTTAATTCGCCTTCTCTGCCGAAAAGAATACAACCTATCTCATCTCTTCTGATATCCTGCACCATTCCTTTCACACCGGTATCAAAAAGTAATATTTCTCCGTATTCCGCATGTTCCACGCCATCAACATTGGCGATTCCATCACCTACAAAGTTTACATATCCAACTTCTCTTCCCTGAATCTGTGCATCAAAGTTCTCAATTTCTTCTTTTAAAATAGAAATAATCTCTTTACCGCTGCCAGACTGCTCTTTTGCGACTGTATACAGTTTTTCTTGTAACTGACGTGTTTTTTCTTTTGTACTCCAGTCATATTCATCCATCCCGACCTGAAGCTTAAATCCGCCGCCAATGGACGCATCTTTCTTTTCAACCATATGGATTTCTTTGGCACCATATTTCTTTTTCAGGAAGTTTTTGATTCCTTCCAGCTGTTCTTCAGTAGGTGCCGTCACGTAAGTTAAAATGACCTCCAGACATTCTTCACTCTGAGGTGTCTTCTGTTTTCTCTTTTCTACGATTTCATCCCAAAGAGCAATCTCCTGATCATCACACAGGAGTTTTAAAACATCCTGCACTTTTTGCGGGAAGACTGTTTCAATCAAATGATGCTTCTTATAAAGCAAAATTCCCGGATCAGCAAGTGTTTCTTTCACCTGCGGAATTGAAGAGAATATTTCGCTGGTCTGCAGAATTGCATTTTCCGGAATCTGCAGTTTTGCAAGCATTTCCACGTATTTCATTACTGTCTGTTTCACTCTTTTTCACCTGCTTTTTTTAGGAATTCCTCATAAATTTCATAATCATTTTTTTCACAGGATGCCTGTGATACGATTTTTGATGCAGCTTCAACTGCCAGTTTTGTAATTTCCGTATCCGCAGTCTTAATTGCCTTTTCTAATTCATCAAGACCCGTTTTCTTTGCTTCCATCACAATCTGTTTTGCTTCTTCCTCTGCCTGTGCAACGATTGTTTCAGCTTCCGCATCTGCCTGTGCCTTTGCTTCTCTGATAATCTTACGTTTTTCTTCTTTTGCTTCAGAGAGGGAAGATTCATACTGCATTTTTAACTGCTGGGCTTCTTCCTGACAGGCCTTTGCTTTTTCAAACTGACTATCCAGTAATTCCTGACGCTTTGCAATAACTCCCAGCACCGGCTTATATAAAAATTTTTTCATCAGCACCAGGAGAATCAGCAGGTTCAGCACGATGCAGATTAAGTTAAAAGGACTAAACTGTAGCACTTGTCTTTCCCTGCCTTTCCTTTATTTCAAAAAGATAATAATCAAAAGCGCAATAACGAAACCATAAATTGCGGTTGCTTCTGCCAACGCACAACCAAGCATTAAGATCTTCATAATCTTTGACTCTGCTTCCGGCTGTCTTGCGATTGCTTCTGCTGCCTTGGAGGTTGCGACTCCAATACCGATACCGGCTCCTACACCTGTAAATACTGCAATACCTGCACCAATTGCTAATAATGTTGACATAAAAAACCATCCTTTCTGCGTAATCCTTTTCACGCAAACATTTTTTCAAAAATTCTATTCAATTGCCTCTTTAATAAACAAAGATGTTAAAAATACAAATACATACGCCTGAATCAAGCCATCAAAAATATCAAAATATAAACTGAATGGAACTGGAAGTGCGATTGGGACCATAATCTTGATCAGTTCCATAATAACGAATGCTCCCAGTACATTTCCGAAAAGTCGCATACACAATGACAACGGTTTGATTAAAATTTCAAGAATGTTGAACGGGGTCATGATTGCAACCGGCTCTGCAAAACTCTTTAACCATTTCTTTGTACCTTTTTCCCGGATTCCTGCAAATTCGATCAATACAATACTCATGCCCGCCAGTGCAATGGTTACTGTCAGATCTTTTGTAGGGGGCTTAAATCCAAACAGACCAATCACATTTGCAAACCCGATATAAACCAACACTGTCATCAGATATGGAACATATCGCTTACCTTTCTCACCTACCATTCCATTTACCATCCCATGCAGACCGCCAACTGCCATTTCCAGTAAAAGCTGGCCTTTTCCGGGGTTTTCTACCTTCAGATTTCTGGTAAGAACAATGGACAATAATACGAGTACTGCCATAATAATCCAGCTGACTACCACCGATTCTCCTACGTCAATTCCTCCGAAGATTGGAATGGTAAATGCTGTTTCACAATTTAATTCCTCCATAAGAGCTGTTGTTAGCTTTTCCGTAAAACCACATCCTCTCCTGTTTTTTTAAATTGGTGACATTATACTTTAGGGAAAACCATTTGTATAATAAATATTTATTTGTTATAATATTCAAAATATCTATGGTTTGTTTATTTTTTCCAAAATTTTTTTGTAAAAATTTAGAAATGTCCATGAATTTTGATATACGGGAGGTACAAAATAATGTCAGCCAGCTATGATTCTTATCGAGTTTTTTACTACGTGGCCTATTACCAAAATATTACGATTGCAGCCAAGTCTTTATTCCTGACTCAGCCAACAGTCAGCCACTATATTTTAAATCTGGAAAAGGAACTGAATTGTAAGCTTTTTATTCGTTCCAAAAAAGGAATGCAGCTGACCCCTGAGGGAGAACTGCTCTTTGAACATGTTGCAAAAGCTTTTGCTGAGCTTTCTTACGGGGAAGAAAAATTAAAAGAATATTTGCATTTAGGAAAAGGAATTATTAAGATTGGTGCTTCTGAGACTACCTTAAGAAATTATTTAATTCCGGTTCTTGGCAGATTCAAAGAAAAATATCCGAATATCCAGCTTCGTATCTGCAATATGACCTATAAACTGGTAGGTGAGGCTTTAAAAAACGGAGATCTTGATCTTGCTGTTATGACCACACCATTCCCCGACAATGATCTGAATATCCGCCCTGTCTCAAACTTTTCCATGGTAGGAATCGCAGGAACTGCATTCTCCTATCTTGATGGAAAGCCTCTGGGGTTTAAGGAAATCTCCCGATATCCTTTGATTACACTGGAGCAGGAAACCTCCGGCAGATTTTATCTGAATCAGCTATTTTCCAGTCACGGGATTCATCTAATGCCAGATATTGAACTCTCCTCTGCAGACTTGATCACACCAATTGCAGAACAAAATATGGGAATCGGATTTGTACCGAAACTTTTTGCCGAACAGGCAATTACTTCCGGAAAAATCATAGAATTGACTTTTAAAGAGCCACTGCCAGACCGTTCTATCTGTATATTGACAGATCCGAACAGACAAAAATCTCTGGCCTGTGAAAAATTTATTATGGAAATACTTGACCATTAAAAAACGGGGACCAAATCGGTCCCCGCCATTTTTTTATAGATTGATTATTCAGCTTCTTTCGCTCTTTCAGCAACTTCTTTTTCCTGAACATCTGATGGAGCCTGTTCATATCTTGCAAATTCGTAAGAATATGTTCCGCTACCCTGTGTCATAGAACGTAAGTCTGTAGAGTATCCATAGATTTCCATTGTTGGGATATCTGCTTCAACTTCAGTCTTTCCGCCGCCGATTGGATTCATACCAAGTACACGGCCACGACGTTTGTTCAAATCACCCATAACGTCACCTGTGTATTTATCAGGTACGATAACCTTCATGTTAACGATCGGTTCAAGAAGAACTGGTTTCGCATCCATGAAGCCCTGTTTAAATGCCTGGATAGTAGCCATCTTGAATGCCATTTCAGAAGAGTCTACCGGATGGTAAGATCCATCGTATAATGTGGCTTTTACACCTACTACTGGGTATCCAGCCAAAGGTCCTTTTCCTACAGAATCCTGTAAACCTTTTTCTACTGCTGGGAAGTAGTTCTTAGGAACTGCACCACCAACAACAACCTGTTCGAATGTGTAAGCTTCTTCAAGGTCTCCTGAAGGTTCAAATTTCATCTTAACGTGACCGTACTGACCATGTCCACCAGACTGTTTTTTGTATTTTGCATCAACGTCAGAGTTCTTTTTGATTGTTTCTTTGAAAGCAATCTTAGGTTTTCCAAGTTCTACTTCTACTTTGTATCTTTCAAGAAGTTTGGAAACTACGACGTCTAAGTGCTGATCGCCCATACCATAGATCAATGTCTGACGGTTTGCACTGTCGTTTACTGTCTTTAATGTAAGGTCTTCTTCCATTAATTTTGCAAGAGCCTGAGAGATCTTGTCTTCATCGCCTTTATTCTTAGCCTTGTAGCTCTTGTATGTATATGGTTTAGACATTTCTGTCTTAGCGTACATCACTACGTTATTCTTTGTACAAAGTGTATCGCCTGTTTTTGCAGATAATTTACCGATCGCACCGATATCACCTGCATGAAGTTCTTTTACTTCTTCTGTTTTATTACCACGGATTACGTATAATTTGTTTAATTTTTCTTCGATATCCTGTGCCTGATTGTACATTACATCTTCTGGTTTTAAAACGCCTGAGCAAACTTTTACTAAAGAGTATTTACCGATGAATGGGTCAACGATGGATTTGAATACATAAGCTGTTTTTGCTTTTGCGAAGTCATAGTTTGCTTCGAAAATGTTGTTAGCTTTTGTATTGATACCAGCGCATTTTCTCTTGTCCGGGCTTGGGAACAGTTCTACGATATCATTCATTAAGTTATGAATGTTACGAAGTTCTGTGCTGGAACCCATAGATACAGGAATGATGCTTGCATCAGCTACATTGAATCTTAATGCAGCAATGATTTCACTTGGTGTAAATTCTTCGCCTGCGAAATATCTTTCCATGAATTCTTCACTTGTTTCAGCAACAGCGTCCATAAGTGCTTCACGGTAGATTTCAAGATTTGGTTTACAATATTCAGGAATCTCACATTTTTCTCTCTTACCGATTTCTGTGAAACGACGTCCTGAGTTCTTAACAACGTTAACGTAACCAACGAATTTTTCATTTTCACGGATTGGCTGATAGAAAGGAGCGATCTTCTTTCCATACATTTCTGTTAAGTCTTCTACAACTTCACGGAAGGAAGCGTTGTCAACGTCCATTTCAGAAATAAAGAACATTCTTGGAAGGTTGTATTTTTCACATAAATCCCAAGCTTTCTGTGTTCCTACTTCAACGCCTGCTTTACCGGAAACAACGATGATCGCTGCGTCTGCTGCTGCAACTGCTTCTTCTACTTCACCAACAAAGTCAAAGTAACCTGGTGTATCTAAAAAGTTAATTTTAATTTCTCTCCAAACGATAGGTACTACGGATGTGCTGATAGAGAATTTTCTCTTAATTTCTTCTTTGTCATAATCGCTCAGTGTATTTCCATCTGACACTTTACCAATACGACTTGTCAGACCTGATACATGAGCCATAGCCTCTACTAAGCTTGTTTTTCCGCAACCGCCGTGTCCTAAAACTACAACGTTGCGAATCTGATCTGTTGTGTAAACATACATGTCGATATCCTCCAATACTTTTGCATTATGACAACCACACTCCTCTATGACCGCCACATGGGTACATTGTACTAAAATTTCACAAAAATAGCAACCTTTTTCGTTAATTTGCATAATTTATTTTTCTTCTCATCTTTTATTGTTTTTTTTACCTTTCTCAATTATAATGAAATGTACGTGCTTTAGCACATTTATGTGATAAAGGAGCAATATTTATGAAAAAACAGCCTGAAATTATCGGTTTTGTGGGACTTGGACTCATTGGCGGCTCTATCGCCAAGGCAGTTCGCCACTTCTATCCACAGATACATATCGTTGCCACCTCCGGTCACAAGGAAACGGTTGACCTGGCACTTTCCGAAAATCTGATTGATGAAGGATGCTATGAGGTAGGAGACGCATTTTCAAAATGCGATTACATTTTCCTTTGCGCCCCAGTATCCTATAACGCGAAATATCTGGCCGATTTAAAACCGGTCATCAAAAAAGACTGCATTATCACTGATGTAGGAAGTACAAAGACAGATATTCATACCAAAGTCACCGAGCTTGGTATGGAAGAAAACTTTATCGGCGGCCACCCGATGGCTGGTTCTGAAAAGACGGGACTTCACAATTCCAAAAGACATTTAATTGAAAATGCTTATTATGTAGTGACTCCGACTGAAAAAGTTTCCAAAGAGGCAGTTGAGGATTATGTGGAATTTATCGGTTCTTTAAAAGCCCTTCCGCTGGTTCTTGATTATAAACAGCATGACTATATTACTGCCGCTATCAGTCATCTTCCGCATTTGATCGCCGCAGGACTGGTAAATCTGGTAAAACATAACGACTGTGAGCAGCAATATATGAAGACCGTGGCTGCCGGTGGATTTAAAGATATTACAAGAATCGCATCCTCTTCTCCTGTCATGTGGGAGCAGATCTGTATGACGAATCATGAAAACATTTCCGAACTTCTGGATAAATACATTGAGAGCATGAAGGAAATCAAGGCTTCTCTCGATGAAGAACGAGGACAGGATATTTATGACCTGTTTGAAGAATCCAGAGATTACAGAAACTCGATTACCGACGTTTCTCATGGACCGATCAAAAAGGCTTACGTATTATATGTAGATCTGGTGGATGAAACCGGTGGAATTGCCACAGTTGCTACAATTCTGGCATGCAACCAGATCAACTTGAAAAATATCGGTATCGTCAACAATCGTGAGTTTGAAGAAGCTGTATTAAAGATCGAGTTTTACGAAGAAGAGCCATGCAAAAAGGCTGCTGCTCTTCTGAACAAGCACCGTTATACAGTTTATGAAAGGTAATTATTATGAAATTAAAATATGAACATCCATTAAAAGGCGAAGTAACTGTTCCGGGGGACAAATCGATTTCTCATCGCGCAGTCATGTTTGGGGCTTTGTCAAAAGGTACTACAGAAGTCACGAACTTTTTGCAGGGTGCTGACTGTCTTTCTACAATCGACTGCTTCCGCCGCCTTGGTATTGAGATTGAAAATACACCATCTAAAATTTTAGTCCATGGAAAAGGACTTCATGGGCTGACAAAATCCAACTCCATGCTGGATGTCGGAAATTCCGGCACAACGACCCGCCTGATTTCCGGTATTCTTGCAGGGCAGAAATTTGAGACGACTTTAAACGGTGATGAATCCATTCAGTCACGCCCAATGAAGCGTATCATGGAACCGCTTTCCATGATGGGTGCTGATATTACCAGCATTCGTGGAAATAACTGTGCACCGCTTCGCATTGTTGGGGCTCCGCTCCATGGAATCCATTACCACTCAAAAGTCGCTTCTGCTCAGGTAAAATCCTGTGTACTGCTTGCAGGACTTTATGCGGACGGGCTTACCAGTGTGACAGAACCTTCTGTTTCCAGAAATCATACGGAACTGATGCTTCGCGGTTTTGGAGCCAATGTAATTACCGAAGGAAAAACTGCAACGATTTCTCCTGATCCTGAATTGATCGGCCAAAAAATCGAGGTTCCGGGAGATATTTCCTCTGCGGCATATTTTATCGCAGCCGGTTTAATCGTTCCAGGTTCTGAAATTTTAGTAAAAAATGTAGGAATCAACCCGACCCGCGATGGGCTGATTCGTGTCTGCCAGGCTATGGGCGCTGATATGACTTTACTTAACAAACGTGAAAACAGTGGCGAACCTGTAGCAGATATTCTTGTACGTCACAGCAATTTAAAAGCAACGACTGTTGAAGGCGAAATCATCCCTACACTGATCGATGAGCTTCCTATGATTGCAGTCATGGCATGTTTTGCAGAAGGTACCACAGTCATCAAAGATGCAGCTGAATTAAAAGTCAAAGAATCTGACCGTATTGCAGTCATGGTCGACAATTTATCCCGTATGGGTGCACATATCACTGGCACGGAGGACGGAATGATCATTGAAGGCGGATACCCTCTTCACGGTGCAGAAATTGATTCGCATTTAGACCACCGCATTGCAATGTCCTTTGCTGTCGCAGCACTGGCTGCAGAAGGTGAAACTGAGATTCAGGATGCGGATTGTGTCAAAATCAGCTATCCGAACTTCTATGAAGATTTGCTGAACCTATAAAAATATGTTATTCTAGGGGTTGACAATTTTACGTCAACCCTTTATCTTATTATTTATACATTTGCACTTTAAAGTGCTAAAGTTATTTAAAGTGAGGAATATTATTATGGCTAGAAAAATTGACAGAACATTACTCTCCTACTGTCCGGACCTGCAGGTCATGGACTGTACCTTAAGAGACGGCGGACTCGTAAACAACTTTGAATTTTCCGATGAATTTGTAAAAGACCTTTATCAGGCCAATATTAAATCCGGCGTCGATTATATGGAGTTTGGATATAAAGCCAGCAAGAATCTTTTTAATGTAGAGGATTTCGGAAAATGGAAATTCTGTGATGAAGAAGACATCCGTGCAATCGTTGGAGAAAACAATTCTCCGTTAAAAATTTCCGTTATGGCTGATGCAGGACGTACAGACTACAAAACAGACATTCTCCCAAAACAGGACAGCGTTGTTGATATGTACCGTATTGCAACCTACATCCACCAGCTTCCGACAGCCATCGATATGATTGAAGATATCCATGAAAAGGGCTATGAAACAACAGTCAATATCATGGCTGTTTCCAAAGTCAATGACCGTGATATCATGGGCGCATTAGAGCTTCTCTCCAAAACAAGTGTTGATTGTATTTATGTGGTAGACTCTTTTGGTTCCTTCTATCCGGAACAGATTTGTGATTTGACAGACCGTTACTCCGAGGTTGCCGGAAAATATGGCAAACTGGTCGGCTATCATGGACATAACAACCAGCAGCTCGCTTTCGCAAATACGATTGAAGCGCTCCGCTATGGTGCAAGTATCCTGGACGCTACTGTCTGCGGTATGGGACGTGGTGCAGGAAACTGCTATCTGGAATCTCTGCTTGGCTTCTTAAAAAACCCAAAATACAATCTGGTTCCAATGATGAGATTCATTGAAAAGCATATGACTGAAATGAAGCAGAATTACACATGGGGCTTTGACCTGCCTTACCTGATGACAGGAATCCTAAACTCCCATCCATCCTCTGCGATTGCATTTCAGAAGGCAAAACGAACAGATTATACCAATTTCTATAATGAACTTCATGATATGGACTAAAAAAGAGGTGCTCAACTCGAGCACCTCTCATTATTTTGCTTCTTAAATTATTTACCTTCGACGATTCTTCTAAGTTCATCAGATGGTGCAGAAATCACTGCTGACATGAACACTTCACACACCTGATTGTCTTTCACTGCATCTACAGCTGCCTGTGCTGCTGAAACCTCGCCGCCCATAACCAGGGTTGTATGTCCACCACATTTCGTATTCTTAGAAAGAAAATGCACATCTGATGTTTTTAACATCTGATCAATACAAATCACTGCATTTGCGCTTCCTAATACTTCTATAATCGCATAAGCTCCGTATCTCATCTGCATTTCCTCCTATTTATTAATTGTCATTTCCATAGCGACATCAATGCCTTCGCCTGGTGAAGCAATGACGTTCTGTGCTGTCACTTTTCCATATGGTGCTGCTGCCAAGATGGCAGCTTCCATCGCTGCTTTTACGTCAGAAATGCCGCCTCTGATTTTAACGCATGCACCGCTTTTTAAACGGTTTCTTTCTACGCCCTGTACAGAAATATTTGCTGTCTTTGCAGCTGCGTCTAAAGCAACGTAGCAAGCCCCCAGACTATCTAATTCAAACATTCCAATGGCCTGTCCATCATATTTTCCTGCCATAGTAAAATCCCCCTATTGGATTGATACATTTTTACATATTCCTGGATTTATTATACTTCCAAATCAACACAAACACAAGCAAATTTTGCAAAAAACAACATGTTTAACCCTACTTTTTCAACAAATTCTTTAACTTTTCCAAAGATTCCTTATGTTTTAATGATATCAGGGTCGGATTTCGACGCAATTGTCTTGCAGCACGCAGATATTGCTTATTCTGACGTGAAAAGATCTTACGCATCTGCAGTTCGATCTGCTCTAAAATCTCATCTCTCTCAACCGCATTTTTCCATTCCGGAAGTTCCAAATGTTCTTTTAATCTCTTCAAACGCTCTGTACTCTGTTTTCGAAGTCTTTCCACATTATACATCACGGTTTCTTTTATATTCTGTTTGATTTCTTTCAGATCATCTATATCTGTAATCGGCGCAAATGCCACAACTGCATCCACTCTTCTCTCCAGTTTCTGCAGCGTTTCATTACTTTCACTGAGGGACTCCAGCAGTTCCCGCAGATCCATCGCTTCGTTGAAAGATACAGAAGTATCATAGGAAAATACTGCCATCAGTGCAAACGCAGCGATTTCACAGGCCAGTTCCGGCGCCCGTAACAAAGCCCTTTCTACCGGCACGTGAATAACCCGTACCAAAAGTACGGAAAAAAATCCCCAAAACAAGGATACAAATAAACAAATATGACCATGATAATTTAACGGCAAATCGCTATAATCCCAGTATTTCACTTTAAACAGACGTTCCATTGCCGTTCCTGTGACCAGTTCGAACAAGGTTGCCGTCAATGCTCCTAACACATACACCGCCAGTGTATTCTCCCTCAAGCGGATCGTTGCCAGTAATATGGTAATTGCCGCAAATCCATAGATTGGAATAAATGGACCATGAAGGAATCCACGGTTAATGAATTCCAGCTTCTTTGTCTTCCATGCACGTTTTGCAGATACATAAAAGCATTCCCAGATCCATCCAACAAAGCAATACCAGAAAAAGAACAACATCCATTGTGTCAATGAATAACTGTACATGATAGCTTCACCTCTATATTATTTATCTCATAATCTGAATACTACTACCTTTCGGGCTTCTTTGCACATAAATTTTTTGTGAAATATTTTCAGAAAGCTTTCCAACATGGGAAATGATTCCAATCTGTCTGGAATCTCCTGAAAGTTCCTGCAGTACTTCCATCGCCTGATCCAGTGCCTGTTCATCCAGAGAACCAAATCCTTCGTCAATAAACATGGTATCCAGTGTATAACCACCACTGTGGCTCCTTACTACATCTGAAAGTCCTAACGCCAGTGATAAAGATACCTGAAAAGATTCTCCTCCTGAAAGAGAGGCCGTATCTCGCTGTTCCCCTGTATAGGCATCAAAAATTACCATACCAAGACCTGCAGATTCATTTTTTCGGTCTGCCTCCGCTTTACGGATCAACTCATATTTTCCCCCTGTCATGTGGTTCAGGTGATAATTTGCCTGTTCAATGATTTCCTCAAAAAATGTACCCAATA
This sequence comes from Lachnospiraceae bacterium, assembly GCA_017622875.1. Taxonomy (GTDB): domain Bacteria; phylum Bacillota; class Clostridia; order Lachnospirales; family Lachnospiraceae; genus HGM12587. The sequence goes on along the minus strand of JAGAQG010000012.1, from coordinate 74,761 downwards.
CATATCTTGAAAAGCTGTATTTTCCGCCTTCCCCAGACTGACCATTCGCAATAGCAGAAAGCTTTCCAAGATTCTGATAAGCACTTTCTGTTCTTTTCAGTTCTTCTTGAAGTTCTGTAATCATCTTTAATGCATTTTTGCATTTTTCCAGAAGAATTAACAGACCTTCTCTTTCTTTCTCCAAAGTCGTTCTCAAAGTTCTCTTTTCTGTCAGTTCCTTTTCCAGGCTTCCGATCATACCCTGGCAGTCTTCGCAGGATGTAAGCCACCCCTCTGCTGCCAAAATTACTTCTATTGACCCTCGAATCTCTTCCTTATGCAGACTCAATGTTTTCTGCTGCCCCTGAAGATTGCTTATCTCCTCACGACAGCGTATGGTTCTTCGCTCTGTCTCTGATATTTGATTTTCTAAAGTCTGCACCCTGATTTCCAATTCATTTTTTCTGTGCTTTAATCCATTTTTCTTTTCCTGATATACCAGAATGTCTTCCTTAATCTCTTTACCGAACAGTTCCTTCGCAATCAGATGCACTTCTTTTTCGGACAGTTCCAACGTATTTTTCGCCACTTTACATTCTTCAGCACATTTCACAGCCGCTTCCCGTTTCTGCTCCATCTGGGCCCTGATCTGCTCCACCTCATCCTGAGATGGAATGCCTCTTTCCATAGCAGCCAGATGAGCAATCTGCTCATATCCCACAGAAGTACCGCACACCGGGCAGACTGCATACTCCTCCGTTTCCAATCGATTTCTAAGTTCACGCGCAAGAATTCCCGCCTGTCCATTTAAAAACAGTCGATTCTTTTCCATATATCTGCTTTCAGAAATTTCGTATTCCTTTCGCAACTGGATAAAGCTCTTTTGTTTCTGTTCTAAAACCGTTCTTTGTTTTTCATATTCATATATACGCTTTTCAAATTCATCTGTCCGTTTTCGAAGCGTTTGAATCTCATTCTTTAACAGATCAATTTCCGGGATAAATTTCTCATTCTCCTGCATTTCTTTCTCAAGTTTTCTGCTAAGAGCTGTTTTTTCTCTGAGCTTTTCTATCGCAGATACTTCATTCGTTTCCGTACGTTTTAAATCATCCAGCTTTTCCTGATAAGTTCTAACACTTTGCTGTCTATGCTGCAGGATTTCATATTCCTGATTAAGTACCGAAATCTGCTCTTCCACATCTAATTTCTTATTTTCACATAGTTCTCTCTGCTCTTTTAACTGTTCTATACTAATACCATCTTTTAAGCAGAAGTTTATCTCACGTTCTTTCTCCTCCCGCTCTTTTCTAAGCAGCTCCGCCGCCTCTTTCAGGCGATTCTGAAAATCCACATAGATGCGATTGTCAAAAAGTCTTCCTAAAATCTGTTCTCTCGCATCACTCTTTGACTCTAAAAATTTGCGAAATTCTCCCTGCGCAAGCATGACAATCTGACGAAACTGCTTCTCGTCCAGTCCTAAAATCTCTGTCACCTTTTCATTTACAGCTGTTTCCTTTTCAACAGGAAGCTCCTCTTTGCAGTACAGCACAGCATTTTTGCTGAGCGAACCCACGCCTCCGCCGCGCTTCTTCTTATAATGAATGGTACGAAGGATTTTATATTCCTTATCACGGCAAGAAAACTCCAGTTCCACTTCCGTATCAGTAAATTTATCCACATAGTCACTATGAAACATGTCGCTGTTTCTTTCACTGCCGCTGCCTTCCCCGTAAAGTGCAAAAACGATTGCATCAAAAATCGTCGTTTTCCCTGCACCGGTATCCCCTGTGATCAAATAAACTCCCTGATTCAATTTTCTAAAATCTATCTCTGTTTTTTGCGCATAAGGCCCAAAGGCTGTCATTGTCAGTTTTAATGGTCTCATACAGTTTCCCCCTCACTCTGACATTTTCCCGCATATTCAATCAGCTGCTTTGCTGCATGGATTCGTTCTTTTTCCGAGTCTTCATCTGCACCATTCCTGCTCTGTTCAGCAACAAAAGAAATCAAACTGTTTATATGAGTTTCCGGCAGTTCTCCACCGCATTGATGACTGTAAAATTCATTAAAAAGTTCTTCTAATGAAAGCTTTCGCACATCTTTTGCTGTTTTGATTTCCCCGTTTCCTTTTTTAAAAGAAAAATCACGTACAACTTCCATCAGCACACATTCTTTTGAACTAAAATAAGTTCTTAATGTTTCCACTGCCTGCGGCGGCAAAAGCTCCTGTTTGATGACCGCACGGATATAACTGTTTTTCTTAATTTCTGTATTCAGCAATTCCTCCATTGTTCCGGAAATCTCCTGCATCTTATGAAGTATTGGAATCTCTTCTACCGTTACTTTCAACGTTCCTTTTTTGCCTAGTTCCACGACTGTAAGCCCCTTTTTCTGTTCAGCTTCACTGAAATGGTAACAAAGAGGCGAACCTGCATACCTGACTTTTTCACTGCCCATTCGCTGTGCATTGTGAATATGTCCCAAGGCCACATATTCAAAGTTTTCAAACATTGCCGCATCAATCTGTCCGATTCCTCCGACGGTTGTTTCAGAACCTCCCATACTTGGTTTCTCACCACCTGCTACTACAAACTGATGGGACAAGATCACATTACGCTCTGAAAAATCAATTTTCTGCGCTTCCAGCAGTGCTCTCATGGCACTGTCATAATCCTTCAGATCCTCTCTGTCCAATACCACATTCGCAGCTGCCGGAAACAGGTATGGTACCAGCCAGAAATGCACTGGTCCGTAAGCATCCTGCAATGTCACACAGGACATATTCTTTTTTATCTCTCCCGCAATATAAATGCCCTGATGACATAATAACTTATCTCCAAATGCCAGTCTGGAACCGGAATCGTGGTTTCCCGCAATCATCAGCACCGGTATCTTTCTTTTGGCAAGCTCTGTCAAACAATCGTCAAACAATCTTACTGCTTCCTTAGACGGCACTGCTCTGTCGTAAACATCTCCGGAAATCAAAACTGCATCCGGTTTCAATTCTTCCGCCTTCTTTAATAACTGTTCTATAAAAAACGGCTGATCTCCCATCTCGATCATGGAATACCCATGAATACATTTTCCCAGATGTAAATCTGCCAAATGAAAAAACCTCATAATCAATATTCTCCTAAAGTTAAGTCATAATTATTTATCATTATACTTGAAATCAACTTCTGTATCAATGTTCTCACTCTAATCTTCTTTTCAAACTGGTATGGTTAAATTTTCCAAAATTGGCAGTGGTAAAACAGCCACTCAAAGCTATAATATGCTCATGAGAATTGAATATCTTATATTCAAGCAACTTGAGGAGGAACTACTTATGAGAAATATGAAAATTCAGAAAACTGTTATGGTGGGTGTAATCGCAGCACTCTCCTACGTTGTCTTTACCTTCTGCCAGATCAAGATCACACTTCCTGGCGGTGATGCAACTTCTATCCATCTTGGAAATGCAGTCTGTGTGCTTGGTGCTTTATTGCTTGGAGGCTTTTACGGCGGCCTGGGTGGTGCCCTTGGTATGACAATCGGTGATTTATTTGATCCTGTCTACATTCTGTATGCACCAAAAACATTTATCTTAAAGCTTTGCATTGGTTTGATTACAGGATTTGTGGCACATAAGCTTGGACATATCACAACATCAACAGATAAAAAGCACGTATTCAAATGGACACTCATTGCTGCAATTGCAGGTTTGCTGTTCAATGTCATTTTTGATCCTCTGGTAGGCTATTATTATAAGCTTCTGATCTTAGGAAAGCCTGCTGCTGAATTGACGCTTGCATGGAATGTTGCTTCTACAAGTATCAACGCGATAACTTCTACAATCGTTTCTGTAGCCGTTTATATGGCACTTCGTCCGGCACTTTTAAAATCCGGTCTGTTCTTCGAATTAGACAAATAATTAAAATACATACAAAAGAAAGCCTGTCTTCGCGACAGGCTTTTTAATTTAATTATTTAATTTTCTGGTGGAATCTACCTCTTTCTATTTTTATCAAAGATATGTAAAATGCCTATTGTCTTATTTTTATTTAACTAAGCCATTGGACCTGTTTTACTTTTCAACCTTTCATCTGTAGATTTCGATTATTTGTTTGAAACCTCCGAAGCCATTGGACCGTACCTCCTGGACTTATTTACCTAATTTCCTTTTCATCAATTCTGATGTTTCTTCTTTTTTATTAGGTGTTTCTCTTTTGTTAGTTATATATTATCAGATACATTTTTATTTGTCAATCTTTTTTTGTAATAATTTTAAGTATTTTATCAATTTCTTTCATTTTAACAAATTGAATGTTCAATTTCTCAATTAACTAATTCGTAGAGCAATTTCTTTCTAAATCTCCTTTTTTATCCAAAAAATGATGCAAAATGGTCGCAATTTATTTCTCAAAAGTAATATCGCACAATTTACCTCCCACATTTTTGACAGTATTTAACAAAATCATTTTTCTCCTATTCGTCATTTTGCATATACTATTTTGCTTTTTTACAATATTTTTTGACACCCATTCACATTATCGTTACATTCCGAAAAAAACTTTTCATACATACTTAACAAACTTGTAACAACTCTATTGCATTCCCCTTCTGAAAAAGATATAATTCATACTCGTAGCAAGACAGAGGAAAAATTTTCCTTTGTATAAACTCTGGCAATTTTGCCAATAATTGAATAAAAAGAAAAGGAGAGTATGAATGCGTAGATGCTATCGGAATGCAGCACTTGCACTTGGAGCAATCCTCTTTGCAAGCAATACATTCTCAAACTCTTGCAGCCTTACAACATTAGGAGTATACGCTGCAGAAGATGCTCTTGCTGAAGAAGTAAAGCTTTCAGAAAGCACAGTTCAGACAGCAACCATCCAGACAGGGGAAGAAAACGTCGAAACAGAAGTACAAGCAGATGAACCGGATCCCGATCCCTCCAGGGTCGAGGAGCAATATATTTACAGATTAAACGAAAAAGATTATATAACACTTCTTAAAATAGTAGAAGCTGAAGCCGGCACTGAAGACCTTGCCGGAAAAATGCTTGTAGCCAATGTCATTATGAACCGAGTGAACAGTGGCTCCTTCCCTGACACAGTAACAGAAGTTGTTTACCAGAAACACAATGGTAGAGCACAATTTTCCCCGACTGTAGACGGAAGAATCGATTCTGTACGAATTTCACCATATACAGTGGAAGCCGTATCCAGAGTCATGCAGGGTGAAGACAACTCCAACGGAGCTTTATATTTCCGTTCAGTTCGCTGCACCAGCACATGGTTCGACAATGCACTCACACGAGTGATTGAACATGGAAATCATATTTTCTATATTCCATAATAAGAAAGAGCGGATGAAATTTGATGTTTCATCTGCTCTTCTTTTATGCGTTTCTATTTATTGTACACTTATTTTTTCTGTCTGTCTGGTTTTTCAGGCGGCTCCATGCCTTCCGGACGCCCTCCATGCGGCATTTCTCCATCAGGCTTCTTATCGCCGCCCATGGCAGGACCACCCATGCCAGGACCACCCATTCCCATGGCTGCTTTTGTTCCTTCTGCAATCTTCGTATCATCGAGCCATAAGCTATAGTTTCCATCCTCTGTAAGTTCTGCTGAAGAAACTACAAGTACGGAAAATGTATTGACTGGTAAGATTTCCATAACCACATTTCCATCTTCATCTTTCACTTTGTAGGTCTTTCTGCCTTCCAGCTTCTCCTTGCTGTTAAAAGAAACACTTACCTGCTTTCCGCCTGCAAGCTCCGCATTCATATTTCCCGTCGCCACAACTGTACCGCCATTAATATAAATGCCTTTATCCGCATCTATTCCAGCATCTCCGCTTGTCGCACAGGAATAAGCATTTAAGGTTCCCCCGTTAATGATCAGCCATCCATTGGAGTCAATTCCATCTCCCTCTCCAGTAGTACCTGTAATTTCGATATCCACTGTACCATTATTTAATGTAAATACGGAAATATTATCTTCATTCACATTGATTGCATCATTTCCTGATTTAATGCGAATGTTTCCGCCATGAATTGTGAGATGTTTTTCTGTATCTAACCCCTCATTTTCCGCATTGATTTCCAAAATACCAGTATCACCAAATACATTCATAGACATTTTGGAATACAATGCACCATCATATTTATGAAGCTTTTTAGAATCTACAACCTCTGTTCCATCTTCACTCAGTTCACAGGATTCATAGATTTTCGCAATGTAGGAACCGTACACTTTATTTGTACTTCCATCTGCAAGCACTAAATTAGCTCCAGCAGCAGTTGTATCAACATCCATCGCTGCCTCTTCTTCCTCTACGTCTTCCGCACATTCATATACGTTATAGAAAAGGATCGCTGGTGCTACAGTACAGGTAATATCTGCATTGTTTAAAATGAGCGTTACGACTGCTTCCGGATCCTTCTTGGCATCCTCACCTAAATCCACAAAAATCTGTCCAGCTTCCAATATTCCGCTGATTTCATAAGTTCCAGCCTTTGTTATGTGTACCACGGTATGGGCATCTGCCTCTATCTGAGAATGTTCATCCTCTGAGGTTCCTTCGCCATACTCAATCCCCTGATCTTCCAGATAAAAGATAATGTCATTTGCTTTGTATACTGCATCCTCTGTATTCTCAGAAATCTGTTCGCTGTCCACTAATATTTCACTGTTGGAAAGCTGGATTTTCACAGCGTTTTCATAATTTTTCATTTCTGTTTCTGTCGAACTTTCTGCTTCTGCCGATGTTTCCTGTTTCGTCTCCTGCTTTGCCGCTGTTTTGCCACAGGCAGTCAGACCAAGCACAAGTGTCATCATAAATATCAGACTGAATTTTTTCACAACTTTATACCTCCCTGTTTTTCTATCATTAATATAGCATTTCCTACTAGAAAAATCTTGTTTATTTTGTGAAATATTCTTTAGGATTTTCGAAATATATCCTTATTAAAATAAGAAGGGCACTGCTTCATAACAGAACCTGTTATGTGCAGCGCCCTTATATCATTGGGTACGATATTCTATTTTGCTTCGTATTCCTTTGTAAGTTTTTTCACAAGACCTGCGCATGGAAGTAATGCAATTAAGTTTGGAAGTACCATCAGACCGTTGAACATATCTGACATATTCCATACAAGGTCTACTTTTAATGTAGAACCAACTGCAACGCAGAGAACTACGATTACTGCATAAATTTTGATTGCTTTGTCGCCGAATAATGCACGTACGTTTACTTCGCCAAAGTAATACCAGCCTACGATTGTTGTAAATGCGAAGAACAACATACAGAATGCGATAAATACGTTACCGAAGGAACCAAATCCTACATTAAATGCGCTCTGGGCAAGCACGGAACCTGTTTCTCCGTTTCCTAAAACTCCTGTAGAAAGGATTGCGAGTGCTGTCATTGTTAAGATGATAAATGTATCAATGAATACACCCATCATAGCTACAAGCCCCTGATCTGCCGGATGATCAACTTCTGCTGTTGCATGTGCATGTGGTGTAGAACCCATACCTGCTTCGTTTGAGAAAAGACCTCTGGCAACACCATAACGCATTGCTTTCTGAACTGTTACACCAAGTGCTCCACCAAGAATTGCATTTGGAGCAAATGCACCTTCAAAAATCTGTTTGATTGCTGTTACGAATCCTGCCGGGTTCATGATTAAGATAATCAAGCATCCTACCACATAAACAACTGCCATTAAAGGAACGATTTTTTCAGTAAAGCTTGCAATACGTTTAATACCACCGATAAAGATAAATCCTGCGATTACTGCGCAGATAATACCAACGATCAATGGATTAATGCCAAACGCATTCTGGAAAGAGCTTCCGATAGAGTTTGACTGAACCATGTTGCCCATGAATCCAAGTGCAAGGATTACTGCTACGGAGAAGAATGTAGAAAGGAATTTTCCTAATTTTCCTTTGAATACATATTTAATATAGTAGATTGGTCCACCCACGAGTGTACCGTTCTTTTCTTCTCTTGTGTACTGTGCCATCACTGCTTCTGCATAAATAGTAGCCATACCAAAGAATGCTGCAACCCACATCCAGAAAATTGCACCAGGGCCGCCGGCTGCAATTGCGGTTGCTGCACCTGCGATATTACCTGTACCTACCTGAGCTGCGATTGCGGTTGTTAATGCCTGGAAAGAGCTGAGACCTTTTTGATCCTTTGCTCCCTTTAACGAAAAGTTTCCAAAAAGAAGCTTCATCCCTTTCCCAAACTTACGAACCTGAATAAATTTCAACTGGAAAGTATAAAAGATACCTGTTCCAACTAAAAGAACTAATAACGCATAGTCCCATAACACTGTGTTGACTAAAGCAACGATTTTTTCAATAATAGCCATTTTTTCATCCCATCCTCTTTTGATTTTATGTTCTTTTTTATCTATGCATATGATAAAAGTCCATAAAGCAAAAAATCCGAAGAACTATTCTTCGGACATCAGCATATATATCATCAAAAGGCGGCCACCTTTTCACGATAAATATTCCACTGTCCTTTAGCCTGAGAGATTCGCGATAAATTCGCTTTCACCTTCGGCACCCGTTTTTCAGGGCTTCTCCAGCGTGTCATCCAGTTACAGTCTTATTTCTTCTATAGAAATACCTGAGAGCATTATTCCTTCGGTGGGCTCGCCGCCACTTTCCTGCAACCTTCATTTGACCAATATTCAAATGCATGTATACAATTATACACACTCTTATTTATAAGTCAAAGTAGACTTTCTTATAAAAACTAATTAGCTATCTTGATAAAGCATCCTAATTCATTACTATTTTTGATAAGCAATCATTTTTAGGCAACAAAAAAAGCAACACTTTCATGCTGCTTTTACAAAATCGGGGTGACAGGATTCGAACCTGCGACCTCCTGGTCCCAAACCAGGCGCTCTAGCCAAACTGAGCCACACCCCGTTTTCAGTTTTTATCATGTCCTGCGTGACACAAGTGATATCATACAGTATTGATATAAATTTGTCAACAAAATTTTTTACAATTTTTTCATTTTTCTTTTAATGCTTTTCTTCATATTTACAATTCTTCTTTCCAGCACTTATAATAGAATTGAAAGGATTTTAAATATGAAATTGCAGAAATTATTAAGCTATACAAGACAGGCTGTAGATGAGTATGAAATGATTCAGGAAGGTGATAAAATTGCCATAGGAATTTCCGGAGGCAAAGACTCTCTCACACTTTTATATGCACTGACGAACCTTCAGAAATTCTATCCCAAACAGTTTGATCTGATTGCGATTACAGTTGATTTGGGCTATGAAGGCTTTGACTTATCAAAGATTAAACAGTTATGTAATGATTTAGGGGTTGAATACCACATTGTATCAACCAAAATCGGTGAAATGGTGACAGGCGATACGCTGGAAGGCTCTGCCTGCTCTCTTTGTGCAAGACTCAGAAAAGGGGCTTTAAATGACGCTGCCAAGGAGCTGGGATGCAATAAAGTGGCTTATGGACATCATATGGATGATGTAATTGAGACCATGATGCTTGCATTGGTCTACGAAGGACGCTTCTGCTCTTTCTGGCCTGTGACCTTTTTGGATAAAACAGAGCTTACTGTTATTCGCCCGATGATCTATATACCGGAAGCTGAGGTCAAGGGATTTGAGCATAAATATCATCTACCCATTGCAAAAAATCCATGTCCAATAGACGGTTCTACCAAACGAGAATATATCAAATCACTCATTAGACAATTAAATACAGATAATCCGGGAGTAAAAAAACGATTATTTCATGCAATCAAAGACGGTAATTTAGAGGGCTGGTCCAGATAACGGATCAGTCCTTTTTACACATTTTTCGGCTTTTTTCACAGTTCAAACACAAAATGAACACATTTTTCCAATACTATTTTTAAGAATAATTTAAATAGGAGGAATTTGTGGTGAAAAACCTACCAAAAATCAATTTTCAGTTGAAAAATCCACTGAAAAGTATGTCAAAGAAAAAGAAAATATTACTGGCAGTGGCTGCAGTGATCATCATTGCTGTAATTGCTGTCGTTGTTTCCTTCAATTCCAGAAAAAATAAGATGAAGGAAAATATGGAGGCTGCTTTTACTACTGAAACAGCAGTCATTGAACGTCAGACACTCGCGAACTCTATTAGTGCTACGGGTACAGTTGCCAGTGCTGAAACTAAAACAGTTAATACCAGTTTAAAAGACCTGGAGGTTGTGGCTGTTTATGTTAAAGAAGGTGATTACGTAGAGGAAGGAACCATTATCTGCGAGTTTGATGCTTCTGATTATGAAGAAGAGCTTGCAAAAGCACAGCACAATGCTTCTATCAACGCACAGATTGAGGCTTTAGAGGGAGATTATACAGACGACTATAATGATACATTAGATGCTGCATTTGATCCTTTAGAAGAAGCTGCTGCATCAAAAAATGATGCAGAAGACAGCTATGATGAAGCTGCGGAAGAACTTTCTTCTGCTGAAAGCTCTTTATCCAGCGCAGCATCCGCTTACAATAAGGCAAAGGCTGCTTATGAAGCAATTGCAGATGAGTTAAATGCAACACCAAATGCATTAACAACTTATGAAAAAGAATACAACGATGCATTAAATGAACTGGCTGCTGCACAGGTGAAATTATCCGAAGCTAAAAAAGCAGAAGAAAATGGCACCTCCTATGAACTTACTGTTTCTGACGCTCAGGCAAAAGTCGATGAAGCGCAGGGGAACGTTAATACCAAAAAGAAGGCATATGATACTGCTGCAACCCGGTACAATGAATTATTGGCAATTAAATCAGCTTACGAAAATGCAAAGTCTACATATGAATCCGCAAAATCAGCAGTTTCACAGGCAGAAGCAAACTTAGACAAAGCTGAGGCTACTCTGGAACAGGCCAAAGATAAATTAGATTCCGCATGGGAATCCTACGATGAATCTGTAGAAAAAGCTGATCTGCAGTATCAGAAAGCAGCCCTTGAAGATCAGCTGATTTCTGAAACTCAGGAAGAAAAGACAATCAATGAATATACAGAGCTTATCGATGATTGTGTGGTAAAAGCAACCATGAGCGGTGTGATCACTTCCTTAAATGTTACAGAAGGAAACGTATTTGAAGGCGGCGATGTCTACACAATTCAGGACAACGAAAACTTCATCGTTACTTCTTCCGTAGATGAATATGATATCGCTTCTATTGAAAAAGGTATGCCTGCTTACATCAAAACCGATGCTACCGGCGATGCGGAAATGACAGGTGAAGTTACCTATGTAGCGATTGCTCCAGCCAGCACAGGTGGCGCAATGGGGGCTGTAAGCTCCAGTGCTTCCTATACGATCAAAGTATCTATTGATGAAGCCGATAAGAACCTTCGCGCAGGTATGACCGCAAAAATCAGTATTTCTCTTGAAGAATCCGAGAATGCATTGACTGTTCCTTATGATGCAGTCACCACAACTCCTGACGGGAAATCGACAATTACTGTTGACGTTGATGGAGAAAAGAAAACAATTGAGGTAGAAACAGGCCTTGAAACAGATTACTATACAGAAGTTATCAGCGATGAAATCTCCGAAGGAATGACTGTTTATCTCACCACTCCAATGATCATGAATAATACTACAGGAACTTCTGACGAGGAAGACAGGAACGCCCTCAGCGGACTCTTTAACGGCGGCGGTGGTATGCCTTCCGGTGGCGGTATGCCTTCTGGCAGCGGTGACCGTGGCGGAAATGGCGGCGGCGGTATGCCTTCCGGCGGTGGCCCAGGCGGATTTTAAGGAGGTATCCTATGGAAACTACTTCTATGATTCATCTGGACAATATCGTAAAACGATTTTATGAGCACCAGGAAAATGAATTGGAAATTCTTCACGGAATCAGCCTTGATATCAATGAAGGGGAATTTGTCTCCATCGTCGGGGAATCCGGTTCCGGTAAAACAACGCTGATGAACATCATCGGCATTTTGGACCGTCCTACAGAAGGGACCTATATCTTAGATGGTATTTCCATCGCAGATGCAAAGGACAAAGAACTCTCTCACATCCGCAATCAGAAAATCGGCTTCGTTTTTCAGACCTATAACCTGATCAGTCGAACAACTGCTCTGAAAAATGTGGAACTCCCAATGCTTTATGCAGGTGTTCCTCAAAAGGAACGCAGGGAACGCGCGGAACATTTTCTGGAAATGGTAGGAATGAAAGATCGTATGACCCACAAACCTGACGAATTATCCGGCGGTCAAAAACAGCGTGTTGCCATTGCAAGGGCTCTTTCCAATAACCCTTCCATCATCCTCGCGGATGAACCGACCGGTGCGCTGGATTCTGAAACAGGTCGTACCATTATGGATATTTTCCATAAATTAAATTATGAACAGGGAAAGACCATCGTCCTGATCACGCATTCCAAAGAGCTTGCAGAAGAAACCGGACGTATCGTTACAATTCAGGACGGAAGAATCGTGTCAGAAAGGGTGAAATAGTATGTTATTTTTATTTTGGGAAAATATTATTTTAGCGCTGAACGGTCTTCGCTCCAATATTATGCGTACACTTCTGACCATGCTTGGCATCATTATCGGTATCGCATCTGTCATTGCCATCATGACCGTTGGTGATTCCATCAATGGCACTGTTACTTCCTCCATGGAAAGTATTGGTGCAAATAATATTACTGTCAGCGTTTCCAGAGTAGAGAGCGAGGACGAGGAAATTACTTCTACCGGACGAAATTTCGGTTCTTTTAGCCGAAACGCTTCTATGAGTGATGATGATTATATCACTGATGAAATGATTGCAGAATTCCGTTCAGAGTATACAGACAGCATTCAGGGAATCTTTTTATCTGAATCTGTTGGAAGCGGTACCGCTGAAGACGGTGATTTATCCAGCAGTGTAACGATTACAGGTGTGAATTCGGATTACCTTGAAAATGAAGAGCTTACCATTGTTGCTGGCCGTACCTTCACTGACAGAGATCAGGAAGAAAGCCGAAAGGTCGTGTTTGTCGCTGATGATCTGGTAGATACCATGTTCGGAGGACAATATTTCGACGCAATCGGTGAAGTAATCGATGTATTTATCAAGAATCGCTATTATCAGTACACCATCATCGGTGTCTATGAATACGAAGAAAGCTCTTCCATCGCAGCAACTTCTGATTCTACAGAGCTTCCTACGACTGTATACCTCCCATTGTATGCAGCCCGTGAAGAAACCCGTTCAACAACCGGTTTTTCTTCCTTCACTGTAGCTACCGCTACCGGTGTTGATTCCACAGAATTCTGCGATACGATAGAAGCATTTTTCAACAATAACTATTATCGAAACAATGAAGATTTTGAGATTTCCACTTCCAGTATGGAAAGCATGCTTTCCTCTCTTACAGAAATGGTATCTACGATTTCCATGGCAATCGCAGTCATCGCCGGAATTTCCCTTCTTGTAGGCGGTATTGGTGTTATGAACATTATGTTAGTATCTATTACTGAACGAACACGTGAAATTGGAACGAGAAAAGCTCTTGGAGCTACCAATAGCTCCATCCGTACACAGTTCATCGTAGAATCTATCGTAATCTGTATCATCGGTGGGATCATCGGAATCCTTTTGGGAATTGGAATCGCTGCAATTGCAACGAATGTACTTGGATTTGCGGTACAGCCATCCATTAACGGAATTATATTATCCGTTACATTCTCCGTATTTATTGGTGTATTCTTCGGATATTATCCGGCAAATAAAGCTGCAAAATTAAATCCTATTGAAGCTTTGCGATATGAATAATTTTTATTCTCTTTTTCAATACAAAAGCTGTCAGGCATTTACTACCTGGCAGCTTTTGCTTTGTGTATGTATCAAATAAAAAACTATTTGATTTTTAATGTTTTTAAATAGACTTTTTGCTCCGGTGTAATACGATAGCTCTCCACCGCTTTCTGAATCGTTTTATTATGCACCCACGTATCTAACTTCTTTTCTAAAAGATACGGTAAAATGGCATCATATTGTTTCGCAAGCGCAGTGGCAAAATACCATGCCTGCATCATCTGAATATAATATTCCTCAGAATGTACACCTGCCACCAGTTCCGGGCATTCCATTGTAAAATGTTCTTCCAGATAATAATTCATCAGACAGCCCATTGCGAATCGTACCACATAGGTTTCCTCTGCCTGAATCCATAACTTTACTTTTTCCATTAGCCTTTCCGGGTATTTTTTCAGAACCTTCGGTGATATCATATCACAGGTCGCCCAGTTATCTACATATGGAAGAAACCTGTCCAGCTCTGCGATACACTGATCAAAATCTTTCATTTTTACAATCAGTTCTCCATGCAGATTATTTTCCTCGTAATATTCATGTGGCAGAACCTTTAAAAATTCTGCTGCCTCTTCCGTTTTTGCAAATACACCGGCAAATTTTCGAAGCTGTGGTGTACGCACTCCGATGACTTTTTCCTTATCTACCGTCGGCATCAGTTTGCTCTGAAAATCTCTGTATTTTAAATCCTGCATAGAAAACAGCTCATTTTGTATTTTTTTTATGACTTGTGACATAACTTTTCTCTCCTTTGTATAGTATTTTAATAGATATCCAAAGAATTGCAATCAAATTTGTTACATTTTTATCTTGTAGTTTTGGCGCATTTGTTATATAGTAATTAAAACTACATGTTGTTTCGGAGGTAATTATGAGTAACTATGTTTTAAGCTGCTGCTCCACCGCAGACTTAACAAAAGAACATTTTCAGAACAGAGACATTTCTTACATTTGTTTCCATTTTGAATTAGATGGCAAACAGTACTTAGACGATTTAGGCGAATCCATGCCTTTCGACAAATTCTATCAGGCCATGGTCGATGGTGCCGACACAAAGACATCCCAGATCAATGCTGATGAATTTATGACATATTTTGAACCATACTTAAAAGAAGGAAAAGATATTGTTCATGTAACACTCTCTTCCGGTATTTCCGGCGTTTACAACTCTGCATGCATTGCAAGAGATGAAATGATGGAAAAATATCCAGACAGAAAGATTTATGTGATTGATTCCTTAAACGCTTCTTCCGGATATGGTCTTTTCATGGACAAATTAGCGGATCTAAGAGACAGCGGAATGTCAGCTGAAGAATTGGCTGCATGGGCTGAAGAAAACAAATATTACTGCCATGCATGGTTCTTCTCCTCTGATCTTACATTCTTCGTTAAGGGCGGACGTGTTTCCAAAACCTCCGGTTTTGTTGGAAACCTTTTGAATATCTGTCCATTGTTAAATGTAAGCTCTGAAGGTAAATTAATTCCAAGATTTAAGATTCGCACAAAGAAAAAAGCAATTCTTGCGATTGTAGATAAAATGGCTGAACTCGTTGAAAATGGTACAGATTATTCAGGAAAATGTTACATTTCCAATTCTGCCTGCTATGAAGACGCACAGGCTGTGGCAGACTTAGTCAAAGAACGCTTCCCGAAGATTGATGGTGACATCCTCATCAACTCTGTGGGCACTACCATCGGAAGCCATACAGGTCCTGGAACTGTTGCACTTTTCTTCTGGGGCAAAAAACGTGAAGATTAATCCCTTTTCATTCTTTCTCATAAAATAACTTAAGGGGCGTTTATAACGCCCCTTTAAACCGTCTTTTTCACTTTTGATAATAAAATTCCAATCAGAATCCCAATGACCGCCGGCAATATCCAGGCAAGCTCCTGTTCATACAACGGTAAGCTATACAAAATTCCTGTAACTCCCGGAATCTTCACATTCAATGTATCAAGCACATAAACAATGCTTGTAACCCCCGTAAATAAAATACTGCATGGATATACATATTTCCACTTTTGAATCCATGGATGAATCAGTGCTAATAAGATCAGCACCAGCGTCAACGGATAAATCGCATGTAAAATTGGTACAGAAATACTTAAAATTGTATTCAGACCCAAGTTTGCGATCATACAGCTGATCACTGCAAAAATCACTGCCCATGCGGTATAAGATACTTTCGGAATTAATCTGTGGAAATATTCACTGCAGCAGCACAATAAGCTGACACAAGTATTAAAGCATGCGATTACGAACACAATTCCAAGCAGAATCAGTCCCACCGGCCCAAACAGTGTTTTTACTGTATAGGTCAGAACCTCTGCTCCATTGGAGCCTGACTGAAATTCTCCACTCACTGAAACTCCAATATAGCTCAATGCGCAATAGACCACAAGCAGTAAAATGCCTGCGATAATTCCTGCTTTCGTGGTTTCATTGATCAGCTGTTTTTCTTCTTCAATCCCTTTGGCACATATTCCAATCGCAATGACTGCTCCAAAATTCAGTGCCGCAATCGCATCCATGGTCTGATATCCTTCCAAAAATCCTTTCAGGAATGCGCCTGTCTCATATTCTCCGATCGGTATACCATAATTTCCTTTAGCCCCTAAAACTGTTCTGATAAAAATGATTGCAATCAGGGTAAGCAGACATGGGGTCAGTATTTTTCCCAAACGCTCTGTCAACTTTTCCGGCTTTAATACAACCAAAAATGCCACTGTAAAAAATACCACCGAATACATTAGCTGAGCTGCTCTTACCCCATCTGCTGCTGTCAAAAACGGTAAAATAGCCATTTCAAAAGAAGTGCTTGCAGTTCTTGGAATCGCAAGTCCTGGCCCGATAGAAATATAGGATAGTAAAACAAAGACACTGGCAAAAAGTGGATGGACTCTCTTTGCTAATTCCACAATTCCTCCCGCTTTTGCCAGTGCGATAATTCCTAAAATTGGAAATCCAACCGCAGTCACAACAAATCCTGCTGTGGCAATCCATACATGGATTCCGGATTGGTTTCCTAAATATGGAGGGAATATCAGATTACCTGCACCAAAAAACATGGAAAAGATGGTAAGTCCCACCAATATCCTGTCTTTTTTCGATAATCGATTCATAATCCCCTAATTATTTTCCTAAATACTCTTTTACTTTTTTGTAGATACCTTCGGAATCAAGGCCATATTTCGCAATCAAGGCCTTTGCAGGGCCTGATTCGCCGTAAACATCATTTACACCAATACGAAGAACTGGTGTTGGCACTGTTTCAGAAAGTGCTTCACAAACTGCACTTCCTAAACCGCCGATGATAGAGTGTTCTTCTACGGTTACAACTTTGCCAGTTTTCTTAGCAGATGCTGCAACTAATTCTTTGTCAATTGGTTTGATTGTATGAATGTTAATAACTTCTGCATTGATACCGTCTGCTTCTAAAAGCTTTGCTGCACCGATTGCTTCATTTACTTCCAGACCTGTTGCAAAAATAGATACATCAGTTCCTTCTTTCATTACAACGCCCTTACCCATTTCAAATTTATAATTTTCAGGGTCATTAAATACTGGCACTGCAAGACGGCCTAATCTTAAATAAACCGGTCCGTCATATTCTGCTGCTGCACGAACTGCTGCTCTTGCTTCTACATCATCAGATGGACAGATTACTACCATACCTGGAATAGAACGCATGATTGCAAAGTCTTCGTTACACTGATGAGTTGCACCATCTTCACCTACTGAAATACCTGCATGGCTGGCACCAATCTTTACATTTAAGTGTGGGTAACCGATCGAGTTACGAATCTGTTCGTAAGCACGTCCTGATGCAAACATTGCAAAAGAAGATGCAAATACAGTCTTTCCTGATGCTGCAAGACCTGCCGCTACAGACATCATATTTCCTTCTGCGATACCACAGTTAATGTGTCTTTCAGGGAATGCTTTTGCAAACACACCTGTTTTTGTAGAGCCTGCAAGATCGGCATCTAATACAACGATATTAGGATTTTCAGCACCAAGTTCTGCCAGAGTTTTGCCATAGCTTTCTCTTGTTGCGATTGTTTTTACTTCTGCCATTATGCGATGCCTCCGTTCTCTAATTCTGCCATTGCTGCTGCATACTGTTCATCATTAGGAGCAACTCCATGCCATCCAGCCTGATTTTCCATGAAGGAAACTCCCTTTCCTTTCACAGTTTTTGCAATGATTGCGGCTGGTTTTCCAACAACTGCTTTCGCTTTTTTGATTGCTTCTGCAATCTGCGCCATATCATTACCATCTTCCAGATTGATCACTTCGAAATTGAATGCTTCAAATTTCTTGTCAATTGGATATGGGCTGTTTACGTCAGCGATATTACCATCAATCTGTAATCCGTTATTGTCAACGATTACTACAAGGTTATCAAGCTTTCTGTGACCTGCCAGCATAGCAGCTTCCCAAACCTGACCTTCCTGAATTTCACCATCACCCAATAAGGCGTATACAGTATAGTCTTTGTTATCAAGCTTTCCTGCAATTGCCATACCAACTGCTGCTGAAACGCCCTGTCCTAAAGAACCTGTGGACATATCAACCCCCGGAATGTTCTTCATATCCGGATGTCCCTGAAGATAGGAACCAATATGACGAAGCGTCACAAGATCTTCTACTGGAAAATATCCTCTATGAGCCAGTACGCTGTATAATGCAGGCGCTGCATGACCCTTCGACAGAACAAATCTGTCTCTGTCAGGATTTTTGTCATCCTGTGGGTTCACATTCATTTCTTCAAAATAAAGGTAAGTCAAAATATCTGCTGCTGATAAAGATCCACCTGGATGGCCAGCTTTTGCAGAATGTACGGAAGTCACAATACCTTTGCGGACTTCATTTGCGATTTTCTGTAATTCTAAAATCTCCATAAGTTTTTCCTTCCTATATTATAAGCCCTTGATGTAACTGGGACTTAATTACGTTAAATTTATTTTAAGCTTTCTACAGCTGCTCTTTCGATTGCAAGACCTGCTTTGTATCTTTCGATAAACACCTGGAATCCTGCTACGTCTTCAGGATCTGGAGCAAGTGTTGTACTTTCCGCATCTGCAAAAACCTTATTTTCTAAATAATCGCTCAGCGATTCATTTTCCTCTTTCCACTGCATGTAAGCTGCAAGTACTGCGATTCCCCATGCACCGCCTTCGCCTGCACTCTTCATGACAGAAACAGATGTATTTAAAGCTGCTGCCATGATTCTCTGACCTACACCTTCTGTTTTGAACAATCCGCCATGGCCATAGATACAGTCTACTTTTACGCCCTCATTTTCTACCAGAAGGTCATTTCCGACTTTAATGGCACCAAGAGAAGTGCATAAATGAGTCCTCATGAAGTTCGCCAGAGTAAATTTACAGTTCTGTTCACGTACGAACAATGGACGTCCTTCTGAGAAATGGGTGATATGCTCTCCAGAGAAATAATTATATGCGAGCAGTCCGCCGCAGTCCTTATCTCCTTCTAAAGCTTTACGGTACAGACCTCCATAAAGAGTATCCATATCCATTTCCACACCGAAAGTATCGCAGAATTCTTTGAAAACTGCAACCCATGCATTCAAATCTGAGGTACAGTTATTACAATGTACCATTGCTACCAGACTTCCATCCGGTGTCGTTACAAGGTCAATCTCAGGATATACTTTTGAAAGCTTCTTTTCAAGTACAATCATAGAAAATACGGATGTACCTGCAGAGACATTACCTGTACGTACCTTGACACTGTTTGTTGCAACCATACCTGTGCCACCGTCACCTTCTGGCGGGCAAAGTGGAATTCCTGACTTCAATCCGCCTGTCGGGTCAAGAAGTTTTGCACCTTTTTCTGTTAAAGTACCTGCGGACTCCCCAGCTAATAATACTTTTGGTAAAATTTCTTTTAATTTCCAAGGGTATCCTTTGTCTGCCACAAGAGCATCGAATTTTTCAAGCATTCCTGCATCAAAATCTTTTGTATCAATATCGATTGGGAACATACCAGAAGCATCATCTGCACCCAGAACCTTTTCTCCCGTAAGCATCCAGTGTACATAGCCAGCCAGAGTACTCATATAGCGAATGTCTTTGATATAATCATGGTCATCTAAAATTGACTGGTAAAGGTGGGCAATGCTCCATCTCTGTGGAATCTGATAGTCAAATTCTTTCACAAGAATTTTCACCGCTTCGTCAGTCATGGTATTTCTCCATGTCCTAAACGGAGCCAACAGCTCATTATTTTCATTAAACACCAGATATCCGTGCATCATTGCACTGATACCGATGGCACCGATATTCGTTAATTCAACATCATATTCTTTTTTCACATTTGCTTTTAAATCTGCAAAGCAAGCCTGAAGCCCACTCCAGACTTCATCCATATGATATGTCCAAATACCATTTTCTAAACGATTTTCCCAGGAAAACCCGCCCTGTGCAAGCATTTCATGATTATTATCTAACAATACCCCTTTGATTCTTGTAGAACCAAGTTCAATGCCGAGGACTGTCTTTCCTTCTAAAATAAGATTCTTTGCCGTCATTTTATCCATCATGATTACCCCCTAATCAATCACTGTCGACCCAACATAGCAATAGTCCTATAGATTATAACAAACTATAGGACTATTGTCAAAATCTGGCTATGAAATTCCTAAAAATAATGCAATAATTTTTACGATTGCGGCACAAACCCATGCAATGGCACATTGCTCAAAGACTACTCCAACTGCCCATTTTCCACCAAGCTCCTGTTTTACAGAAGCAATCGCTGCTGCGCAAGGAGTATATAACAGGCAGAATACCAAAAGAGCTGCTGCTGTCGATGGACTGATTGCTGCCTGAAGAGCTGCTGTTGTTCCAAAAAGAACAGTCAGTGTGGAAACAACACTTTCCTTTGCAAGGAAACCTGTCACAAGCGCTGTACAGATTCTCCAGTCTCCAAATCCAAGCGGCATGAAAATTGGTGCAATAACACCGGAAACTGCTGCTAAAATACTGTCTTCTGTATTTTGTACCATACTAAAATGCAGGCTAAAGTTCTGCAAGAACCAGATTACAATTGTGGCTACAAAGATTACTGTAAATGCTCTCTGTAAGAAATCCTTTGCTTTCTCCCACAGAAGCTGCGCAACATTTTTCGCACCTGGCATACGGTAGTTCGGAAGTTCCATGACAAATGGAACTGCCTCTCCTTTAAACATTGTACTCTTAAAGATCAATGCAGTCACAATACCTACAGCAATTCCAAGGAAATATAATCCTACCATGATGATTCCACTGTGTTCCGGGAAAAATGCCTGTGTAAAAAATCCATAAATCGGAAGCTTCGCTGAACAGCTCATAAATGGGGTCAGCATAATTGTCATCTTACGGTCGCGTTCAGAAGGCAAGGTACGGCTTGCCATAACACCTGGAACGGTACACCCAAAACCAATGAGCATTGGTACAATACTTCGGCCGGAAAGTCCAATTTTACGAAGCAGTTTATCCATTACAAAGGCTACTCGTGCCATATATCCTGTATCTTCCAGTAAAGACAAGAAGAAAAACAGTACAACAATGATTGGGAGGAAACTCAGGACACTTCCTACACCGGCAAAAATACCATCCATAATTAGCGACTGTAATGTTTGGCTGACACCAGCAGATACCAGCCAGTTCCCCACCAGCACTGTCAGTGCTTCCACGCCCATCTCTACAATGCCCTGGAGCCATGCACCAATTACATTAAAAGTCAGATAAAAGACTGATGCCATGATCAAAATAAACATCGGAATGGCTGTATATTTTCCAGTCAGGACTTTGTCCATCCTCCGGCTTCTGGCATGTTCTTTGCTTTCCTGTGGTTTTGCAACTGTTTTATCTACTAATTTCTGAATAAACGAGAATCTCATATCTGCAATGGCCGCTGCACGATCAAGTCCTCGTTCTTCTTCCATCTGACAGATAATATGTTCAAGCATTTCCTCTTCATTCTGGGAAAGATTCAATGCAGTCTGAATTCTCGAGTCACCTTCGATTAATTTTGTTGCCGCGAATCTGACTGGAATTCCTGCTGCATTCGCGTGGTCTTCAATAAGATGAATGATTCCATGTAAGCATCTATGTACTGCACCGCCCTCTTCATCCTTATCGCAAAAATCAGTTCTCAATGGACGTTCCTGATAAGCTGCTACATGAATTGCATGTTTTACAAGTTCATCAACACCTTCGTTTTTCGCTGCTGAAATAGGGATGACCGGAATTCCTAACAGTTCTTCCATTTCATTGATATAAACTGCGCCGCCATTACCGCGCACCTCATCCATCATATTTAAAGCCAGTACCATCGGCACATTCAGTTCCATTAACTGCATGGTCAGATACAGATTTCTCTCAATATTTGTCGCATCTACGATATTAATGATGCCGGTCGGTTTTTCATTAATAATAAACTGTCTTGTAACAATTTCTTCACTGCTGTATGGCGACATGGAATAGATTCCCGGAAGGTCTGTTACCAATGTATTTGAATGTCCTTTGATCGGACCGCTTTTCTGGTCTACAGTTACACCAGGGAAGTTACCTACATGCTGATTTGCTCCTGTCAGCTGATTAAAAAGTGTGGTTTTTCCACAGTTCTGATTTCCTGCTAATGCAAAGGTCAGTTTTGTATCCTTTGGCAGCGGATTTTCTGTTGCTTTTTCATGGAATCGGCCGCCTTCTCCAAGACCCGGATGCTCACGTTTTGACGCTGAATTTCTCGCGGATGTCAATGAAGCATCCTTTGGGGCTTCAATTGGCTCAATTCCAATTTTTTCCGCATCTGCAAGTCGCAGAGTCAGTTCGTATCCATGAATACGAAGCTCCATCGGGTCTCCCATTGGGGCATATTTTACCAGTGTAACTTCTGCTCCCGGAATCACACCCATATCTAAAAAGTGCTGACGTAACTGGCCCTCGCCGCCTACAGATGTAACTACCGCACTTTTTCCGATTTTCAAATCTTTTAATGTCATCGTTCGTACACTTCCTTATCTATCTGCATCATTCGCCTAATAGAACGGGCAAACTTTGCTTAGTCATTTCTTTCATCACCAATATACACCTATCTTTAGTTTGTTTCAACTACCAAAAATAAGTTCTAATATTCCATAAATGATCGGCTGATGAAGCATATAAATAAGCAGTGATTTCTTGCCAAGTGCTGTTAAAACAGGCAGTTTTCTATTGAAGCATTTCGCCCCAGGTATTTTTTCTTCTTTCCACAGCCTGTACAGGAAATATCCCGTAAAATAAAGAAATGTCCATGGGAAAATGGAGAAATAATCCGAAGAATAAAATAATGGAAATGGGAAACCTAAAAATGTAGTAACCATATTTTTATAAAAAGCCCATGGAAGCTCCAGTAATTTTAATCCGAAAAAGCCTAACTCCCTGTCATTGATTCCGTAGGTAAATGCAAACAGTAAAAACATCAGAACTGCCCCCGCTCCTGCGGAAATTTTTTCAAAATATTTTCTTAATGGAATCATCAGTAATGCAGAAGCACCGATCAGGTTCAGGACACCGAAAATAACTCTGCTGTCATAAGAAAAGATCATTGTCACGAGCGTAACCAGCAGACCACCGCCGGAAACAATCAGCCCCTGTTTTAATGGATTTTTGCTGAAACTCCAGCAAAATCCTGACAAAAGAATAAAGGTCCAGCAGATACTTTGCTGCCATAGAAAGGCCAGATTACTTCTGTACCAGCTCCAGTCCATGCCATAAAGCCAGACCAAGTCCCAAACCGCATGGTAGATGATCATGCTGATCATAGCAATCGCTCTGATGTTGTCAATCCAGTAAAAACGCTGCTTCATCTCTCCTTTAAATTCTCCTCATTTTCTGGCATATTACATAAAATCGTCAAAGAAATTTTCAAATATTTTTTCACCATATATTTTATACAGTTTTGCAGCTACATCGTAACAAAAATTTTCATCCCGCTCTGATATAACTACAATATTCATAATTCGTTCTGAAGGAACTAATGTATAGACTACTCTAATTCCAATTTCCCTGTATTTTATCTTAAAGAATCCAGTCAGGTTATTTCCGTTTTTATTCCCTAACAGTTTTCCATATCCATTAGGGCTTGGTAAAGGTGATTTGGAAACTTTAAGAATTCCTGCTAATACTTGCTTTCTAACCGAACCATCCAGCTTATAGTATTCTTTTTTCGCTTCCTGTAAAATCTTGATTTTCCACTGCATTATTCCAGCTCCACAGTTTTAGCAAGCTCTTCCAGTTCCTCCATGCTAAGCCCTTCTTCCGCAACTAACTCTTCTAAAGATGTTGCGCCATATGGGGCTCGACTTTCTGCTATTTTTAAAAGTCTCATGTTTTCAATCATATCAAGGAACTTTTCAAATCTGGCAAGTTTGCGTTGTGTGTCTTTATACTCTTCTACCGAAATTACAACTGCTGTTGGCTGATTATTTTTTAATACAATGTATTCTCTGTTATTTTCAGCTACATCTGTAAAAATTTTTCCAGCTTTTCCCTGACTAAAATCTGAAATAGAAACAAGTTTTTCCGTAAATTCTGCAAATTCAATACTCATGCAACAAGGTCCTCCTAAATACTGCTTTGTTTCTTTCTACCTATTAATATTATATTTCCCTCTCAGATATTATGCAATATTTTAATTTAAATTTTACAAAAAATTTTGCACTATTTAAACATTAATTTTATACCTTTCAAAAATCTTCCATTCGCAATTTCCACAAGTCCCTGTAACAGATGGCCTTTGATACCGCTATTGACCTGCATTCCGCTGACTGAACAGTCCATGGACATGATCATCATCATTTTAAAAGTTGGATTTGAATAATCCTTGCCGCCATATTTTTTTGCCATGACTGTTTCCATAAAGAAATATACAATTTTCATGATCAGGGAGTGTTCTTTCATCTCCATGACGGTATTTTCTTTCGTAAATTCACCCTTACGTATTGGATTTTCAACGATTTTTCTGCCAAGAAGTGTTTCCAAGTCCTTCTGAGATGGAATTCCTTCAAACGAACGATACCACTCTGGCAGATTCTCTGCATCTGAAATTTCCACACCTTTTATATAGATTTCTTCCGCAAGACACATTTCATGGCTGTTTCTTCCGATGCAGACGTTATAATATCCATCCGGTACTTTCCATCTGCCATCCCAGATTGCAAAGCTTCTGTCATTTAATGTAAATGCAACTTTTTTACTCTCTCCCGGAGCAAGTTCTATCTTTTCAAATCCTTTCAGTTCCCGTACAGGTCTGTGAACGCGGCTGTTTACCGGTTCAATATAAAACTGGACGATTTCCTTTCCCGCCACATTTCCCGTATTTTCTACGGTACAGGATACGCGATTGCCTTCCACTTTCAAATCGCTGTAAGCAAACTCCGTATAAGATAACCCATATCCAAAAGGAAAACACACCTTTACATTTGCCGATTCATAATAGCGATAGCCGACATAAATTCCTTCACGATACTGTGCGTCTTTGTGTGGTTCCCCATAGTAATCCTTGCAAATACAATCGTCGTAACTAAGAGGCCATGTCTCTGCCAGTTTTCCTGAAGGATTTGCTTTTCCGAACAATAAATTCGCAACTGCTTCTCCACCGGCCTCTCCCGGAAGTCCCATATACAGGACTGCTTTCACTCTGTCAATCCAAGGCACTTCAATTGCACTGCCGCTCATAAGTACAACGATTATATTAGGATTTACCTTAGCCATATGTTCGATCATTTTTACGTGACCTTCTGGCATTTTCATATGTTCTCTGTCAAAGCCTTCTGACTCATAGATTTCTGTCAGTCCCGCAAAGACAACGACCTTTTTCGCAGATTTTACAGCAGCCTCAGCTTCTTTTAAGAGTGCTTCATTGGTACTTCCATCCGAAAGACATCCTTCCACAAATCTTACATTCGGGCATGCATCCGTTACATTCACCAGTTTCCATGGATTGATATGACTGCTTCCTGTACCCTGATAACGGATTTCCTTTGCCATATGACCTACAAATACGACCTCTGACTCCTCTTTTAAAGGCAGCATTTCATCTTCATTTTTCAAAAGAACTGCGCTTTCTTCTGCAATCTGCCTTGCCAGCTCGTAATGTTTCTCCATATCTGCCGGTTCCGACGTTTCACGTTTTGTTTTCGCAAGAAGCTCCAGAACTCTTCTGGCACTTCTTGTTACATCTTCTTCAGAAAGTGCTCCATTCCTAACTGCCATTGCGGCCTCTTTTTCCATATATTCAGAACCGCCCGGCATCATCAGATCACATCCTGCTTTGAACGCCTCAATGCGGTCGCTCATGCCGCCCCAGTCGGTAACTACAAGACCGTCAAATCCCCAGTCCTCACGTAGTAACTTCGTTAAAAGCCATTCATTGTCTGAGTTGAATACACCATTGATCTTGTTATAGGAACTCATCACGGTAGAAGGCTTTCCATCTTTCACTGCTGTTTCAAAACCTGCAAGATAAATCTCCCGCATTGTTCTTTCATCTGCAAGACTGTCGGATGAGAATCTCTTATATTCCTGATTATTTAATGCAAAATGTTTTAAGCTTGCTGCTGTTCCCGTTTTTTCCGCACCTGAAATATGGGCCGCTGCAAGCTTTCCTGAAAGATACGGATCTTCGGAAAAATATTCAAAATTTCGCCCGCAAAGAGGATTTCTCTTAATATTGGCTCCCGGCCCAAGGACCATGCTGACATTGTTTGCAATGGCTTCTCTGGCAATGGCTTCCCCTTCTTTTTTCAGAAGCTCTTTGTCCCAGCTGCAGGCTGATAAAACCGCTGTCGGAAAACTGGTAGCCGCTACGGGCTCATTGATTCCAAGCATGTCGGCACTTTCTTCCTGTTTACGAAGTCCGTGGGGCCCGTCACACATCATCATTGACGGAATATCAAGATGCTTCATTTCTTTCGTGTGCCAGAAATCCGCTCCGCTGCAAAGGGCAATTTTTTCTTCCAAGGTCATTTTTTCCAAGATCTGTTCTATATTCATGTGGTTCTCCTGTTTTTTATACGCAACGTAAAATATGCTTATCAAACGTTTGTGTTCAATAAGCATATTTTATATGATTTTCTATAAAATTCCTAGCATTTTAAGTATTCCATTTAACAAATGTCCGTTTGCGATTTCCAACATTCCCTCCAAAACGTAGTTGTTCATACCTCCACTGATCTTCATTCCTGTCAATGAGGCATCCGCTGCAGAACACATCATCATACGGAACTCTGGATTATTATAGTCCACTTTTCCGCCAAATCCTTTGGCAACCGTCGCTTCCACTGCTTTATACATGATTTTCATAATGAACGAATAGTCTTTCATTTCCATCACTGTATTGTCCATGGTAAATTTCCCTTTTTTCAAAGGTTCTTCGACAATTTTTCTTCCAAGTAAGGCTTCAAAGTCTTCCTGTGTCGGAATTCCTTTTAATTCGTAATACCACTGTGGCGCATGGAGCAATCTGTTCGAGAACTCCTCCGTTTTCAAACCATCCTTTTGAATCTTAGCAGTTAAAACAATCTCTTCGCAGTTCTTTCCTATACAAATGTGATAAATTCCTTCCGAGATTTTCCATTCGCCGTCCCAAATCGCAAAGCTTCTGTCTGTCAATGTAAAAGAAACGATCCTGCTCTCTCCCGGAGCCAGCTCTACTTTTTCAAATCCTTTTAACTCCCGCACAGGGCGATAGATTTTTGAATCCGCTGGTTCTATATATAATTGTACGATTTCTTTTCCAGATACATCGCCGATATTGGTAACCTTACAGCTTACCTGGTTTCCTTTGATTTTCAAATCTGAGTAAGAAAAATTCGTATAGGACAGTCCAAAACCAAACGGAAAGCGTACCGGTATCTTCGCACTGGTATAATATCGATATCCTACAAACACAGACTCCCGATATTGCGCATCTTTTATGGAACCGCTGTAATAAGAATCACAAATACAATCTTCTTTTTTTATGATCCAGCTCTCTGCCAGCTTTCCGGACGGAGTAACAGCTCCGAATAATAATTCTTTGATTGCTCTGCCTGCCGCTTCCCCTGGAAGTCCCATATACAAAAGTCCTTTTACCTTTTTGATCCAAGGCAGTTCTATCACACTTCCACACATCAGCACCACGATCACATTTTCATTGACCTCTGCTGCCGCTTCGATCATACGAAGATGTCCTTCCGGCATCTGCATAGTTTCCCGGTCAAACCCTTCTGATTCATACTTTGGTGTCAGTCCTGCAAACACGACCACCTTGTTTGCTTTTGCCGCAGCATCTCTTACTTCTTTTAAAAGCTCCTCTGTGGTACTTCCATCTGACAAACATCCCTGCACAAAAGGTACTTCCGGACAAGCATCTGTCACCGATGTCAGTTTCCATGGATTGATGTGGCTGCTTCCTGCCCCCTGATAGCGAATCTCTTTTGCCATAGCTCCGACAAACACCGTTTCTTCCTCTTTAGACAGTGGCAATATATTTCCCTCATTTTTCAGAAGTACCGCACTTTCTGCTGCAATTCTTTCTGCAAGTGTATCATGTGCCTCCATATCCACAGCCTTCGCATCCTGAATCGCTTTTTGTCCATGGCAGACCACCTTTAAAATTCTTTCTGCCGATGCATTGATCAATTCTTCGTCCAATCTTCCATTTTGAACTGCTCGCGCTGCCTCTTTTTCCATAAAAGAAGCACCTCCCGGCATACACAAATCACAGCCCGCCTGAAAACCTTTGATACGGTCACTCATCGCGCCCCAGTCCGTTACGACCATGCCATCAAAGCCCCATTCTTCTCGCAGAATATCCGTCAGTAATTCCCGATTATCAGAGCAATGTTCTCCATTGATCTTATTATAGGCACACATCACTGTGGATGGTTTTCCTTTTTTCACTGCTGCTTCAAAACCTGTCAGATAAATTTCTCTCATCGCACGTTCGTCTACGATACTATCTGAATTAAATCGCTTATGTTCCTGATTATTTAATGCAAAATGTTTTAAGCTGGTTCCTGACCCTGTACTCTCTGCTCCCTGAATAAAAGCAGCCGCCAATTCTCCTGTCAGATACGGATCTTCCGAAAAATATTCGAAATTTCTTCCACAAAGAGGATTCCTTTTAATATTAGCTCCCGGTCCCAGTACAACACCTACTCCATTGGCAAGTGCTTCTTTCCCGATTGCTTCTCCCTCCAGCTTCAGCAATTCTCTGTCCCAACTGCAGGCAGAGGTCACTGCCGTCGGAAAGCTGGTTGCCGGTACAGATTGGTTCACACCAAGCATGTCTGCTGTATCTTCCTGCTTACGTAAGCCATGAGGTCCGTCTGCCATCATCATGGACGGAATGCCGTATTGTTCCATTTCTTTGGTATGCCAAAAATCCTTACCACTGCCAAGGGCAATCTTATCCTCCAAAGACATATTTTCTATAACTTTTTCTATCTCCATATTTTTACTCCATTCAAACAGAGGACGTCTCATTAAACGTCCTCCAAGCATTAAAATAGATAGGTTCCAGCCTGACAGATGGTTTCTCTGCCGTCCGGCAAGATAACTTTTGCCGTTGTATTGGATGGAACAACGATTTCATATTCATAAGAATCGTCCTTCCGTTTCTTCCAGCCACAGCTTACCCAACCGTAGACACTGTTATATTTAGCTTTCGCATGAGTAAAATGACCGCCCGGTTTCGGTGCAAGAATAAATTCATTTTCTCCAGCTACCTGAATGCCACACATAGATTCAAACAGCCATTCACAAACAGCACCTTTGGAATAATGATTCAAAGAACCCACACCACTTCCTTTGGCGTTTGGTCCTTCCCAGGATTCCCAGATTGTGGTTGCTCCTGCTTTCGGCATAGACAGCCATCCTGGAATTTCTTCATTTTCCAAAAGCTTATAGGCAGCTTCGATGTCAATGTCTGCCAAAATCTTTAGAATAAACGGTGTTGATAAAAAGCCTGTTCCAAGTCTCCAGCCATAGTTTTCCATCGCCGTGATCAGACGTTTCTTTGCATAGGAAGTCTGTTCCTCATCCAGCAGTTTAAGAGCCAATGGACGCACCAGCTGTGCCTGTCTGTCGGTGTCCAATGAAAATTCTTCTGTTTTCACTAACTTCTGATAAGCCGATCTGCAGCCTTCTTTATATTCCCGGAAATTTGAAATATCCGCCGTCTTTCCCAGCTCTTCTGCAATTTCTTCCATGAGTCTCATCATATAGGAGGTGTATGCTGTAGATACCTCCGGGTGCGGTGCCGCAAAATCATACCATTTGAAGCAACATACTTCCTGTGGTTCTGCCCATTCCCCATAGGACTGCCCGCGATTTACCAGATATTTTTTTGACGTTCCTTTCACCTTCACAGATTTCGCAAACGGACCTCCCCACTTGCCGCATCTGCTCTGCATAAAATGCGCATAAGCTTTCATTCCGTCATAATATTCTTTCAAAATCTCATGATCCCCAAAGATTTTAGAAAACTGATAAGGGATAATGATTCCTACGTCTGACCAACCAACACTTCCGTTCATCCAGTTCATATAGCTGTCAATTCCGCCCTCCGGCACGATCTGAGGCAGCATCCCATTTGGCTTTTGCCAATCGTAGACATCTCGTAAATATTTCTTTGCAAAAGGTGCATAGTCCACTAAGTAAGATGCTGTTTTAAAGAAGATCTGTGCATCTCCCGTCCAGCCATGGCGTTCTCTCGTTGGGCAGTCTGTAGGCAGATCTGCACTGTTTCCTTTGGTAGACCAAAGTGTCGCATCCACCAGTCGGTTAAGTAACTGATTAGAGCTTTCAAAGAATCCCGTTTGTTCAAATGCAGAATATACCGCAATCCCTGTAAAGTTTTCCGCTTTGATCTGCAATGTGGTTTCTAGCTCTACATATTGAAAACCAAAAATTGCAAATCTGGTTTTATAATCGTTTCTCCCTTCCTTGCAGGTATAAACAACCTGCTGTAATGGCGTTGTCTTTTTCTTATTGGATAACTGGATATTTTGCTGAGTAAACTCTCCCTGATCATCCAGCATTTCCCCAAAACGAAGTATGATTTTGTCCCCATCTTTTGCATCTATGGAAAAAGATACATATCCGGCAAAGTTTTGTCCAAAATCTAAAATCTTCTTTCCGGAAGGCGAAATCATAAGTTTTGCCTGAAAATTTTCATTTTCCTTATTGTTCACATTATTAGAAGCTGTCGGGATCACAGAGTGTGTAGTACATTTTGCTTTTCCGGTATAGGAAGGCACACGAAAAGCTTCCACTATTTCGCCATCTTTATTATCTGCAAAGCGGATTGGTCCGTCATTACTCCAATCCCAGCTTTCATCAGAAATGATCGTTTCCATACTTCCATCTTCGTATGTAATCTCAAGCTGACCTAAAAACTTCGTTTCCGTACCATACTGGTTTACCAGACCCCATGCCCCTGTGCTGCCACGATACCAGCCGTCTGCCAGAAAGACCGTCCATTCGTTTTCCCCCTGCATCAACTGTTTTGTCACATCGATGGTCTGATACTGTACACGTCTTTTATAATCTGTAACTCCCGGTGCCAGTACAAATTCACCGTTTTTTTCTCCGTTTAAACTGGATTCATACAATCCACAGGCAGTTGCATAGATTCTGGCTTTTCTGACCGGATGACTTACCGTAAATTTCTTTCTAAAGCAGTCCACCGGATAACGTTTTTTCTTATTTACGGTATAATTCCCGGTAATCCAGCTTGCCTTCCAATCCGTTTGATGAAGAAGCCCCAATTCAAAATGTACTTCTTCCGACCATTCTCCCTGCACATCGTTTTCATCCCAAAGTCGTACCTTCCAGGTCACAAAAGCTCTGCTGTCCAGCGCTTCGCCACACCAAGGGATATGTACCATTTTGGAAGAGTTAATCTTTCCGGAATCCCAAAGCTGTTTACCATATTCATCCTCCGCAATCACCTGATAGGCGGTCTGTCTGATGCAGCCTTCACAGTTCCAGCTTAACCGCGGTCTCGTATAATCAATCCCAATAGGATTTTTCAAATATTCTGTTCGCAGACGAATCGCTCTAATCATTTGCGCATCCTCCGGCTCTTCTTGCCTCAATTTCCTTCTGCTTCTGACCAATTGTTTTTTCAACATCAAGGAAGATAAGAAGTATTGCCAAAACAATACCTGTAATCGTTTCTAATCCAACAAATGCAAATGTAATAGTACTCTGTACTGCTGCTGGCTGAACTGCAGCAATCGTTTCCCCGGCTGCATTTAAAGTCGGGGCTATGTAACCTGCAGAGCTTAACATCATATTGAAAATTCCTGTACATACACCGATACTTGCAACTGCAATGATGTTATAAACAGACATTGCGATACCGTCACAACGGATATTTTTCTTCCATTCAATATGATCCAATGTATCTGCAAACAATGCCATAAATACATAAGCACATGGCAGACCACCAATATTTTTAATAAACTGTCCAATCAGTACAATTGTCATGTTGTCAGGCACAAACCAACAGATACCACTTCCAATGGCATAGAGTACAAAGCCCCACATAGTCACATTTCTTTTACCGAATTTCTTTGCTAAAGGCCATACTGCAAAAATGCCGATTCCCATTGGAAGACCGCCGATGACTGAAAGCATCGTCTGGGTAATTCCGTCATTATAAGTTCCAAGCACATAGTTTGAAAAATATACCAGTCCAAGGTTTTTAAAGCTTGTACCAATCGTATAGATTAAAAAATATGCAAAAATGATCAGCATATATTTATCCGTAAAAATTGCTTTTAACTGTTCCTTAAAGGAAACCTCCTCTTCTTCCTGACCTGCAGTCTCTTCCGTCACTCGTTCCTTCGTAAAGAAATATTCCATCAGGGTTAATGGCAATGCTAAAATTGACAGGATTGACATGACTATAATCCATTTTGCCCGGTCAACACCAAGCGTTGGCATAATGACCATCGGGAAAACGAGGGCAACTAAAATTCCACTCATCATAATGGTAGCAATCTGGTTAAATACTGATAAGCCTCCGCGCTCCGTGGTATCTCTTGTTGATAACGGAACCATCAGGTTATGGCTCATGTTATACATGGTGTAGGAAATGGAATAAAAGAAATTATAGGAAAGCATTACCCAGATGACCTGCACAGTTGTGCTTCCGCTTGGAACCGTAAAGAGCAAAATTCCGGATATGCACACCAATGGCGCAGACAAAAGCAGCCACGGTCTTGCTTTTCCATGTCGGGTTTTGGTTCTGTCAATAATATATCCCATAATGACGTTGGTGATCGCATCGATAATCTTTGATACGATCGGGAATACCATTAAGAACATTCCGCCCCAGATTCCTGTGAGATTTAAAACGTCTGTGTAATATACATTCAAATAAGTAGCCAGCACTGCATTTAGGAGCAATGCGCCGCATGGTCCAAGCAAGTAGCCGAGCCATTTTTCGCTTCTTGTAACATTCGCCGATTTGATACGGCTGTCAAAAAATTTCTTCTCAAGTAATTTCATCGGATCAACCTCTCGTATTATATTTGTTGTATTCAGTTTATCCTATTGCCCTCCCTTTTCCTTGTATATTTGTTTTATATATGATACATTTGTTTTATCATATATTAGGAGAACCTATATGAGCTCTATCGATTTGGAATATTTATGTACTACCATTGGAAATCTGTGTGGAACTCCCGTTCGTATCTATCAGGGACATTCCATGAGCTTTTTTCATTCTATTGTAGCATTCCCAAAGGACCCTATCATGCCTTATGAACAGACACTTTTAGAGCTGCAAAAAAAGATTGGGTATTATATTACAGAGGACTTTGATTATTATGGAATTATCAGACAGGCAGAAACGAGACTTATCATTGGACCAGCAAGACTGACACCCCAATCGGAACAGGATATGCGAAAATCCGCATTTGCACTCGGCGTTGCTCCCGAAGAAGTTTCGGAATATGTAGAAGCATTGAAATCTATCGTACCAATGCCATTAGAAAGTATCCTGCAGGTGCTTTGCACCATGAATCACGTTATGACAGGGGAAAAATTAACGCTTAATGACCTTGAAATTTTAGAGGATAACCAGCTGCAGTTAAGTCGTGCATTCGCCGAAGATCATGACCTTCCGCCTGCAGACGATAATCTCTCAACAGCGGATGCCTACAATTCCTATCAGGTCGAACAGCAAATGCTGGATATCATCCGTCGAGGGGATACTGCGGAACTTGAAAAGTGGATGAAAAGTGCCCCAGCGGTACGTCCCGGCTCCATTGCTCGTGATATGCTACGTCAGATGAAAAATACATTTATCATCAGCACCACACTGGTATGCCGCTCTGCAATTCGAGGCGGTATGAATGTTGATGATGCATTTTCCTTAAGTGACTCTTATATTCAAAAATGTGAACAGTTACACAATGTGGAACAGATTTTTAATTTACAGTATCATATGGTAAAACAATACACCGAACAGGTAGCGGCATTAAGATATCAGAGGAACCAATCCGAGCTTATAACAAATGTAGCCTCCTATGTACGGCATCATCTGTCAGACGCAATTAAAACAGAGGAAATTGCGGATGCTTTATATATCAGCCGCAGTCACTTATCCACCAAATTTAAAGACGAATCTGGAATGAATTTGTCGGATTATATTCATTATATAAAAATATCCGAGGCCAAATATCTATTAAAATACACTGATAAGACCATTCTCTTAATCAGTTCCTATTTAGGTTACTCTTCACAAAGTCATTTTTGCAGGGTATTTAAGCGAATAGCAGATATTTCTCCTTTAGAATATCGTGAAAGGCACAAAAAATGAGGGAGGGGCGGCAAATCGCCGCCCCTCCCTTTCATGATTAAACTAAGATTTTTTAGGGATTCTATTTAATTGTCTATTCAGTTTCAAAAGCTCTTCTTTTGTAAAGTGAACATTTCTCATGCCAAGCATGCTTGTAAATCGAAGTACTGTTAAACCTGAAATCAGATTCATCGTACCGCTGTCCATACCGGCAGCAGCACTTTTCTTTTTCTTAGGCTTTTTCTCCTTTTCATCCGCTTTCTTCGGTTGCTTCTGTCCATCTCCCATCTTCTTTGCCAGGATCAGGAACAATTTTGCAAACCAAAGCTTTCCACGAAGAGTTTTCATGACATCACCCAAAGTATCATTCAGTGAACATTTTCCTTCCACTTCTGTTACATCAAACCAGTTCAATACTGCACCAGCTTCTTTTAAGATGTAATCTTCGTTCGGTTTATCCACTTTACGAATTTTACTTTCATCGCGGCATTCTCCCGCAACTGCAACCAACTCCGACTCCCCGACATTTGGTACTTCAAAACGGAAAAAGTGATCTTCAGCTTTTTTCTTTCCAAGACTTTCTCCATTTACAAAGAGTTCTACTTCCGGAAGATTTGAATAAACAGTTACCTTGGTCACATCTTCCACACGGTCAATGTAACGTTTTCCACACAGATGTACAAATGGTTCGTCAGACAGCCATGCCTTATACGCATAAAAAGCATCTTTTTTATACTTTCTGTCCATCGTCATAAGGCCTTTATGGTTCTGACCATTTTCGCCGCCTTCTGCTCTCGCATCCGCACCGAAATCAAACATATTCCAGACATGAGTTGCCCAAATATATTTACGTGTGAATAACTGTTTGATCAGTTCCTCATGGTAATATGCCTGATATTCTTCCGTATAATCCCCCTGTTTCGGGTTTGATGTGTGCCAGTTCAATGCTTCACATCCATATTCACTGACACCGATTGGTGTATTAGGATATTTCTCATGAAACTTATCGAACCATGGACCATTATCTGCTACACTTCCTCCATACCAGCCAAAATAATGATTATAAGAAACAACATCCGGAATATGAACATATTCCTCATCCATTTCGCAAGTAGAAATACATGCAATAACTGTTGGACGCGTTTTGTCCATCTCATGCACCAAATCATTTAAGATTCGATGCTGTTTGATCATGTCAGGATCTTTCGCTCCGTCCATTGTAATTTCGTTAGAAAGTCCCCAAACTACGATAGATGGATGATTGTAATTCTGAATGATCAGTTCTTTCATCTGCAGAATTGTGTTGTCATTCGCCTCTGGCATATGTCTGGAAATGTACGGAATTTCAGCCCACACAACCATACCGCGTTCATCACAAAGATCATAAAAATACTGATCATGCTGATAATGTGCCAAACGAATCGTATTTGCTCCCATCTCGCAGATAAAATCCATATCTTCTAAATGGTGTTCCGGAAGTAATGCATTTCCGATTCCCAAACGGTCCTGATGACGTGAAACACCACGAAGCGGATATTCTCTGCCATTTAAAATAAAACCATTTTCCGGATCGATTCGAAAGCTTCTGCAGCCGAATCTTGCAGAAACCTGATCAACGATTTCTTCTCCTCTAATGATCATAGCTTCTGCCATATACAGATACGGATCTTTTGTACCATCCCACAAATGTACATTTTCAATTGTGAAATTCCACTCTTTTTCTACTGTTTGTGTTTTTTCAACAATCTGACCAGCGGCATCTTTAATAATATATCTATATTGATCCCCTGTCTGAAGCTCTGTTGCAGATACCTCGATAGCCACTTTTGCATCTGCACCTTCCATGATTGGAGTAATCTTCAGACCTTTTCCCCCAAAGCTTTCAAGTTCGAAATGTGTTCTCGGTACAGCAACTACATTGGCATCCCTGTACAAGCCACCATAAAATGTAAAATCCGCTGTCTGAGGATATACAAGCTCTGTCGGTGCATTGTCAACAATGATTGCAATTATATTATTCTCTTCCAGTACACCTGTGATGTTCACGCGCCATGTGGAATAGCCATTGTCATGATGTGCCAGTTTTTTCCCATTAACATACACATCCGCGGAATTATTTGCACCATTGATTTCTAAAAAGTACAATTCTCCATCAGGCAATTCGTCTTTCCTGATTTTTTTCACATAGCAGCATGAACCCCTGAAATAATCATTTCCACCATCCTGACCATCACTGGCATTCCATGTGTGAGGCAAATTGATCACTTCTGCTGTCTCCGGCATTTCTGCAGGAACTTTTTCTGCATTTTTTAGAAATGTCCAGTTCTCATTAATATTGAGGATTCTTCTCATTAGATTTCACCTTTTCTTGCTTTTAATTCAGCAGTATTTTCAGCAACTTTCTTTTTGCTGAGCGGATAAATGAATACAAGGCTCAGACCAACGATTAAATACAGAATCGCAGGAACTAATGTTGCGATATTGTAAATACCATTTAATACATCTGGTGACTGTCCTACAACAGAGCCTTCTACGTATCCAATCCATGCCAAAGACCATCCGCCAAGTGCACTGGCAATTGCCTGTCCAAGTTTACGTGCGAAAGAGCATACTGCATAAATCGTACCATCTTCACGCACATGGGTACGAACTTCCTGGTCGTCAATAACATCGCTTACAAAAGCCCAAATAATCAGGTTGAATAAACCAAATCCAAGAAGACCTACAATATTGATTACTACATACAGCCACATATTGCTTGTTCTTAAAATGAATAATAAGAAAAATGCAACTGCACCGGAAACAGCAGCAAAAATACCTAATTCTTTCTTGCCAAACTTACGGGCAAGAGGCACTGCCAATGGTGCAAGAATGAGGGCCGGTGCGATACCTGCAGCATTCATTACTGTCAGGCCCATTGTATTTGCAAAATAATCTTTAAAAATGTAATTGTTAATTGTCTGGTTCAGCATCTGGGCGCCGAGGAAGCAGATGTAAACAATTGCAAGACCAATCAATGCCTTATTAGAAACAAGTGCTTTTAAAGTATCCTTAAATGAGATACTCTGTGCGCTTTCTGTCACTTTCACACGTTCTGTACACATAAAATAACAGGCGATATAACATGCAGCTGCCAAAATTGACATTACCAAAGCAATTTTAGGGAACATTTCTGCATTTGCAATTTTAGTGCCATCTTCCAGTGTTTTATAAAGAAATCCCGGCATTACAACACCGACAACAACCTGTGGAATTAAAGAACCTACGCCACGGAATGTAGAAAGTGAAGCCCTGTCATCCGCTTCAGCACTCATAACGGATGCCATAGATCCATATGGAATATTGATTGCTGTATAGCAGATACTTCCCCAGAACAGGTATGTAACGAACATATAGATGACTCTGACTGTCATGGAAGCATCCATTAAAAATGTCTGATACATTAAGAAGGAAGCAAGTGCTACCGGACCGCATGCACGAAGCAGCCATGGTTTAAATTTACCATTTTTCGTTGCTTTCGTTTTATCAGCGATACGTCCCATTGCTGTATCTGTAAAAGCGTCTATAATTCTTGAAACCAGGAACATGGTTCCTACAAGACCTGCATTGATTCCTAAAACGTCTGTATAGAATACTGTCAGGAATAAGCTGGCAAAAATAAATGTAAAGTCGTTACCAATGTTTCCAAGCATATAACCGACTTTGTCTTTCCATCCAAAAGGACGGAGTTTCTTTTCATTACCCATAATAACTCTCCTTTGAATCATTTTTAATATTCCTATATTAATTCATTTCTTAAGTATTCCATGATGATTATTTTTACTGTTTTTGTAATATTTTTATATTTTCTTGATTTTTTATAAATTTTCTACAATAATAGAGTTAATTTATAATGGAAGGGAAAGGATTATGTGGTATCAGTCTGAACTTCATTTTTTAGAAAATATTTTAGAAAATATGCATCTGCATGTATCTCTTTTACAGGAACCTTATGAAAATGCAGAAATTCATGATTTTGGAATCAGAAAAATCATTTATCCGGAAATTCATTATGTAAATTACATTAAAAATTTCTGCAGTTCCTGTCAGGAAAAAATTATTTATAAGGCTTATGATGAATTTCTTTTTAATTATCTGATTCTTCGATTACCGGAGCCGGGAAACTGTTGTCTTTTGGTTGGCCCATATACACTGGTTCCCTGGGATACACATATGATTTTAGATAAAGCACAGGAATTCCATATTTCCCCAGAAATTTATCCGCATTTTCGTGACTGTTACAACAAAGTCCCTCTTGTTACCGATTCTTCGATGCTGTTTACATTGATCAATACCTTTGCCGCAACGCTTTGGGGTTCTATGGATGCATTTTCTATCAAAGAACTTCATAATTTGGAGCCAATTCATGAGGCTGAAGAAAAATACGCCTACTCTTCTGACGAACTTTTTCACTCCATGGAGCAAATCGAACAGATATATAATTCTGAAAATGAATTTCTGCAAATTGTATCTCATGGTCAGCTTCATAAAATCGAAATGTATGTAAATTTGATCAATATTAAAGGGACGGAACTGCGACTTGCAGATCGAGTCAGAAACGCGAAAAATTATGCGATTATTATGAATACTCTACTTCGAAAAGCGGCTGAAAATGGTGCTGTTCATCCTGTCCATATTGATCACCTCTCTTCGCACTTTGCAAGAAAGATTGAATTACAAACCTCGGAGAACGGTATTACTTTACTTGTTAAAGAAATGGCCAGAAAATATACACTGCTTGTAAGAAACCATTCTTTAAAGGGATATTCAACATTGGTAAGAAAGGTTCTTGTCCACATTGACACTGATTTAGCAGCTGATTTAAGTTTAAGTGCACAGGCAAAGCTTCTCAATGTAAATCCAAGTTACCTGTCAACTGTATTCAAAAAAGAAACCGGCCACACATTGACTGAATATGTGACCGGCAAACGTATTGAACACGCTGTATTTTTATTAAATTCTACAAATATGCAGATTCAGACGATTGCACAATACTGTGGAATCCCTGATATCTGCTATTTTACGAAAACATTTAAAAAACTAATTGGAAAATCGCCGACAGAATACAAAAACAGCATCCTGCATTAGATTTCCAGCTTCCATCCATGATCCCCATGGTAAATCATCTGTTTTGTCATGCCGCCATCAATGCAGATATTTTCTCCCGTGATAAATCCTGCTTTATCTGAGCAAAGGAATAGCACCATATTGGCAATATCCAAGGGATTTCCAACTCTGCCTGCCGGCTGCTGAAATGCATCAGGCCCCTCATAAACTGTATAATCTGTATCTATCCAGCCTGGAGAAATTGAATTTACACGTACTTTTCCTGAGAGGCTGACCGCCAATGCATGGGTAAGTGCTGCGATTCCTCCTTTTGCAGCAGTGTAGCTTTCGGTCTGAGGCATACTCATACGATCACGGGATGAGGAAATGTTAATGATGGATGCTCCCTCGCCAAAGTATGGCAGAAATAATTTTGACAAATAAAATGGTGCTGTCACTCCTACACTTAAAGCATACTGAAATTCTTCATAAGTGCACTCATCGATGCCTTTCATGATCGGAAGTGCATTGTTGATCAGATAATCGATTTTTCCATATTTTTTTATGACCTTCTCTGCAAAAGTTTCCAAAACATTTTTATCACTGATATCGCCTACAAAATGTTCTCCTTCTGCTTTATCAATAATGCAGACCTTCGCACCCTCTTTTGCAAATTCCTCTGCAATTGCTTTGCCGATACCATGAGCACCGCCTGTAATGACTGCTACTTTATTTTTAAAATTCATAGATTCTCCTTATTTTCCTACCCAGAACTGTACCGCTTCATTTAGAAGCTTTGCGCAGCCCTTTACATTTCGATCATAATATTTTGTAAATCGTTCATCTGCAATATACATCGCCGCGACACCTTTATGTGCCTGCGCATTGTACTGCTTCCAGGTCATACACAGCCATTCTTTATGAAGTGTTACGATTTCTTTCGCCTCCGCGCTGTCAGCTGTCAGTCCGTTCTTAACTCCAGTTTCCAGACGTTCTAAGATTTCTTTTTCCAGCGCCATGAATCTCTCCCACTGTGTTTCTGTCATATCTAACATTTTTCTGTTCGATTCACTGACCTGTTCATCACCATATTTTTCACGTGCTTCTTTTCCATAAGCCTCTTCATTTTCACGGATTTTCTTCTCCTTCAGGGCCTGA
The DNA here is from genome assembly GCA_017622875.1 of Lachnospiraceae bacterium. GTDB lineage: Bacteria > Bacillota > Clostridia > Lachnospirales > Lachnospiraceae > HGM12587. Next base: position 33,843 of record JAGAQG010000012.1, on the reverse strand, counting down.
AATTTTTCTTTATCACTCATTTCGCATTCTCCTTTCATAGACTGAATCGTCTTTTTCACTGTCCGAATCAAAGCCTCTGTCTCGGCTTTTTGCTTCTCCAGTTCCAGAAGATGTTCCTCCATGGCTTCCAGCATATCAAAATCCTTATCATAAATGATTTTTTGAACGGTTTTCAATTCCAGTCCCCGCTCCCGGTAAAATAAAATCTGCTGTAAGATCGCCACTTCTTTTTTTCCATAGTAGCGATATCCCGCACCATTTACTCTTGACGGGGTAAGCAGTCCGATTTCATCATAATAGCGTAAAGTCCGCGCACTGACTCCCGCAAGCTCTGATAATTCTTTGATACTATATTCCATGTCGTTCCCTCCTCTGTGATTCAAAGGATAATACTTTCCGTAACGTCAAAGTCAATATCATTTCAAATATTTTTAGTGATTTGCCATGCAAAAAATCTGATAAACGTCCTGAACATTCAGTTTTCTGATATGAGAAAGCTCTATGGTGCCTCCCATCGTCGCATCTAAAGAAAGCTTCTTTAAAGTTTCTTCGTCCAGAATGCCTACGCCCAACTCTGAAAGGCAGGTCGGCATACCGATTTCTTTAAAATAAGAAACCGTACGTTCAATTGCTTCTCTGGCTGCCGCTTTTACATCCTCTGTTTCGATTCCCCACACAGCCTTTCCGTAATGCTGAAATCTCTCCGGATCATTTTCATAAACATAGTTTGCCCAGTCTCCCCAAATAGTCGTCAGTGAGGCTCCATGCGCCACATCAAATTTTGCACTTAATGCATGTCCGAATTTATGTACTGAAAAGTCTTTCACACGTCCAAGTCCCGTAAGATCATTGTGCGACAAGCTTCCACACCACATGATTTCACTCATGGCATCATAATCCGCCCCATCATTTACAGCAATCCTTCCGTTATCTATCACTGTTCTAAGAAGTCCTTCTGCAATCTCATCCGTCATTCGATTATGCTGATTCGGAATAAAATATCGTTCCAATGTATGCATCATGATATCCGCAATTCCACATGCAATCTGGTACTTTGGCAAAGTATAGGTCAGTTCCGGATTCATAATGGCAAATTGCGGACGATTCAACACAGTTCCAAGTCTCGACTTCTTGCCGATTTCTTCATTTGTCAGCACTGCCGAATCACTCATCTCACTTCCAGCAGCCGAAATCGTCAAAATGATTCCTACCGGCAGCGATTTTTCCAAAGGTACTTTCTTTGTCCAGATATCCCAAAGATCTGTTCCCGGATTTGCTGCGCCATGAGCAATTCCCTTTGCAGTATCAATGGTGCTTCCGCCACCCACAGCCAATACAAAATCCACTTTTTCAGAAATCGCATATTCCGCACCTGCCTGTGCATGAGAAAGTCTTGGATTAGGCTTGACACCGCCCCATTCAGCAAAAGCCACTCCTGACTCTGAAAGTGCATCTTTCACACGGTTCAAAAGTCCGCTCCGAACAACACTTCCTCCGCCATAAACGATCAGTGCCTTCGTACCGCCATACTTTTTGATCAGTTTTCCAGCTTCTAATTCTGTTTCTTTTCCAAACACGACCTGTGTCGGTGTATAATATGTAAATTTCTGCATAGCTTTTCCCTTTCTATGTCCTTTTCTGTTCTTATCATATCATAATTCCCTTCCTCTTTTATAGCGCTTATGAAAATCTTAAGAATCAAAAATTCTCTTCTTGCTTTTGTCTGCCTTGTATTTTAGACTATTGTTAGGGGAAAACGATATGGACTTTGATCAGTCCAAACAGGGGGGAAAATTAATATGAAATCAAGAAAGAACTATAAACCTGAGGAACTGCATTATCTTCAGCTGCTCGCCAAACAGTATCCGACTGTTCAGGCCGCAGGTACAGAGATTGTCAACCTTCAGGCCATTTTAAATTTACCAAAAGGAACAGAGCACTTCATCTCCGATATCCATGGAGAATACGAAGCTTTTCAGCACATTTTAAATTCCTGTTCCGGTGTCATTAAGGAAAAACTGGATGAACTTTACGGAAACAGCTTATCCCGTCGTGACAGAGATGAGCTTGCAACCTTAATCTATTATCCGGAAGAAAAACTGGAACTGATTGCAAAAGAAACAGAAGATATGGAAGAATGGTATCGCATCACCATCCACCGTCTCATTGGTCTGTGCCGACACGTTGCCGGAAAATATACCCGTTCCAAGGTTCGTAAAGCACTTCCAAAGAGCTATGCCTATATCATCAATGAATTGATGAATGTTAATCAGGAAGAACAGGAAAAAAAGGATTACTACGAAAACATCGTTACATCCATTATTGATACAAGACAGGCGGATGACGTGATCACTGCGATTGCCGAAGCGATTAAACGTCTTGCTGTAGACCATTTACATATTGTTGGAGATATTTTTGACAGAGGTCCTCGTGCCGATATCGTTATGGATGAGCTTTGTGAACATCACAGTGTCGATATTCAGTGGGGTAATCACGATATTCTCTGGATGGGCGCTGCCCGTGGTTCCCGAACGCTGGTTGCTACTGTACTTTCCAACTCTATCCACTATAATAACCTGGATGTCATCGAAACAGGCTACGGTATTTCCCTTCGTCCGCTCTCTATCTTTGCAAACGAAGTGTACAAAGACTGTGATACCAGCTGCTTCAATGTAAAATTAACAGGATCGGATGCAGACGAATATACAGAAAAAGACAAACTGCTCTCTGCCCGTATGTACAAAGCGATCACCATCATCTTATTTAAACTGGAAGGTCAGAAAATCTTAAGACGCCCGGAATATGGCATGGAAGACCGTCTTTTGTTAAACATGATTGATTATGAAAAAGGCACAATCACTTTAAATGGTAAGGAATATGAACTTTTAGATTGTGATTTCCCTACCATCGATCCAAAGAATCCATATGAACTAACGGAAGATGAAAGCCATGTAATCGATCAGTTGACACTCTCCTTTAAGCAGAGCGAAAAACTACAGAAACATGTCCGTTTCTTATATTCCAAAGGCGGACTTTATAAGATTCAGAATGGCAACCTCTTATACCACGGAAGCATTCCTATGACAGAAGAAGGTGAACTGATTTCCTTCACCATCGGCGGTAAAGAGCGCTCAGGAAGAGAATTTTTAGATTATGCAGAACAGCTTTGTCGTAAAGCATCCTATGACCGTATCGGTACGCCGGAAAAACAATATGGCCTTGATTTCATGTGGTGGCTTTGGACCGGACGTAACAGCCCTGTATTTGGCCGCGACCGCATGACTACTTTTGAAAGACGCTTCCTTCCAGATATAGATGACGTTTGGGTAGAACCAAAAAATGCATACTATACTCTTTATCAGGACCCTGAAATCTGTGATAAGGTATTAAAAGAATTTGGATTGAATGGTCCTCACTGCCATATCATCAATGGTCATGTACCTGTAAAGGCAAAGAAAGGGGAAAGCCCAATCAAAGGCAGCGGAAAACTCATCGTTATTGATGGCGGATTCTGTAAGGCTTATCAGCCAACCAGTGGTATCGCAGGTTATACGCTGATCTTCGACTCCCACAACATCCGAATCGTTTCCCATCAGCCATTTGCAGGACGTCATGATGCGATTTACCATAACCACGATATCGCAAATGACGCTCTCGTATTTGAACGTATGGGTGCTCGTATGAAGATTTCTGAAACAGATCAGGGACGCGAACTTCAGTCACAGATCGATGACTTATTAGCTTTACTGGAAGCATACAGAAATGGTGCTGTACCGGAAGCACACGAAAACTAAATACTGACGAATTACAAAAGGGTGTCCTGTTTGAAGGACACCCTTTTTCATAAGTTCAACTTTCTATGATTTATGCACGATTGAACATTCTGTTTTTAAACTGTGTTTTTTCCAACGCTGCCGCAATGATCACAAAGAAAATACCGCTTCCTAATGCTTGAATCATATTTGGAAAAATGGATGCAAAGAAAACTGCCCATGTTCCAAAAAGGAAATATTCCGCAAGGTAATATCCCACGCAAGTAATCGCCGCACAGATAAACAATGCCACAATATTTCTTACGTTCAAAAGCTTCTGTGTTTTACTGGTAAACGGAAGAACGATCAATGCTTTGATGATCATCGTTGCCGGTGCCCACATTGGTGCTGTCAAAAGATCCGCCAATCCACCGCCGAGCACTGCTGCTGCAATCGCATATGGTTTTGGAAGCAATGCTGCTCCTATGTAGATCAGTGCATCACCAAAATGCACGTAACCGCCGCTGGTTCCGATCGGAATATGGCACACATACGCTGTCATCAATGTAATCATTGCTGCCAGAATACCGGTAAAAGTAAGATACTGAATTTTTCTGTCCTGTTTCATCATGTCTTTCATCTCCTCAAAGTAATTTCATGGAGATACTTTATACCAGATTTGGCTTTGTTGAAATATCCAGTTTTTAACTTTTGAACCATGCCAGTTTTACATATATTTTGCTTTTAATTCTGCAACCTTTGCTCCATAAGCCTGATTCTGTTTCTGAGAAAGAAGATTTCTGCGAATCTGTTCCTTTACCTCTTCAAATGCTGCTACTGTTGCTTCATTCTTTGCTTCTACTTTAATCAGATGATAGCCAAACTGTGTAGCTACTGGTCCTACCACATGACCGATTTCTGCTGCAAATGCCGCTTCCTCGAATTCTTTTACCATTTGGCCTTTTCCAAATTCACCAAGGTCCCCGCCCTTCTGTCCTGATGGGCATGTAGAATACTGCTGTGCAGCTTCTTCAAAAGCTTTTCCAGCGATCACTTCTTCTAAGATTTCCTGACATTTTGCTTCTTCTTTTACAAGAATGTGTTTCGCGCTGACAGTTGCACCTTTTTCAAAACGCTGTTTGTTTGCTTCGTAGAATTCCTTCAGTTCTTCTTCTGTCACTTCTACATTGCGAACTGCTTCACCGATTCCCATGCTTGCAAGGATATCTTTTCTTGCATTGTTTAAGATTGTTTTGAACTCTTCTGTTTCATCTAATTTCAATTCTTCTGCATATTTTGCAAAAAGACGGCAGTTGATCAGCTGTTCTAACATCTGCTGACGGAACTGTGGGCTGGATGCATACATCTGTTGTTCCTTTGGCATAGACTGAATAAATGCGTTTAAATCTGCCGCAGTGATCACATCTCCTGCAACGGTTGCTAAAATTTCCTGATTGCTCATATAAAAAATCTCCTTTGTGTGTCAATAACTTCTGACAGTTTACCACAAAGGAGACTTTGACTCAATAGATTTATGATTTATAACATGATTACTAAAAGTGTTACGATGATAATGATACTACATATAATAGAAATAGAATTAATTGCACTTGATAAACCAACATCTCCCTTCATTTCTCCTGTAAATGCCGGTGCTGCTGATGCAATCGGACTAAACGCAAGAATCACCAAAGTCTGACGCACTTCTAAAGAAAACGGAGTCAGGAAGTAACATCCCAATGCAACTAATATCGCAATTCCATAACGTACCCCAAGAACTCTCACAATTGCACCGATCTGAGATTTATCCCCGCTTAATTTGAATCCGACACCAATCATCAACATTGCCATAAATGCATTTCCGTTTGCAATGATATCCGCAAAAGAAACTACAACACTTGGAAGTTTTATATGAAGCAACGTCAATGTAACCATTACAATATAGCTGTCGAAAGCAACTGATTTGGACAACGATTTTAAAATTTTCTTAATAGAAACTTTTCCGCCTTCTTTGATGACTCTTGCGATGCTGACTGCACCACCCAGACAAATGAATGCATTCCCAACATCAAACAGGCTGGTTGTAATCACGCCAATCGGTCCTACAAAGCTCTGTACAAAAGGCAGTGTAAAGTTTCCAATATTATATCCTGTTGTATTTAAACTTTCGAAAGATTGCGCATCTTTCCCTCTTTTTATATTGATGATATACATAATCACCATATACAACGCACCTGCACCAAAACTGATCAGCGCCAGCGTCATTAATGACAGATCAATATCCTTACTGGCAAAGCTTGATACAATAGCCGCCGGCAATGTGATTTTTAAGACAATTTTCGACAATACTGTAAAATCGCCTTCTTTAAAAAAGTTTTTCTTGCGCAGTATGTAGCCCATAATGATAATGGCCACAAAACACCCTGCGCGTCCTAAAATTTCCTGCATATCTTTTCCCTTTTCTTTCGTTATTCCGCAAAATAATCCGTCTGAAATTCCGCATTGATTTCTGCAATCTCTTTTTTTCCCTCAATATAATCGCGATACATTTCCCAAAGATCGATTTCGCAGTCTTCTAATCCATCATCTACCGGAATCCATTCCCTGATCAACGCAATTCGTTCCGATTTTGTCGTATCTTTAATCAATGTGCTTTTCACAATCAGTCACCTCCTGCGGTACATTCTCCTGATACCAGTTTTTTATTTTATCACAAATTTTTCTCATTGTGTCAACTGTCCGAGGATTATCAAAAGTTGTGTCCAAAAGTTTCCATACATATCCCTGTTCCGCCGCAAGCTCTCTGCTCTTTTGATAGACCAGTTCAAAACTCAGCGCAATGTGCCCTACCAGATGGTCTGCAACCGTTTTTGTGATTGTTCGCGGAATTGCACGCTCTTCACAGAATACCTCATAGACCTCCGGCGTAATCAGACTGTTTCGAAGCTCGTCCTTTGTTACATGGTAAACCACATCCAGACCAGTATCATAATTTGCCCTGTAAATATCCACCTTATCTGCATCTCTGATAACCTGACAGAATAAAACTTCTCTTTCTGTCAGCCCCTCCGGAAGTCGATACAGATTATGACATCGAATTGCTTTCTCGATCAGATCACGATTTTTTGTTTCCTCATCAAACTGCTCTATCAGGCCCTCCTGAAACAGAAGATCTGCGCCAAATTCCGCGTGATTGATGGAAATGCTGTCCAGAAATGTATCAAACCTGCGCAGCTGCTCAAATCTTCCAATATCGTGAAGCATACCAATTTCCCATGCAAGATCAATATCAGTCTCAGAAAGCCCCAGGGATCTTGCAATACATTCACTGTTTTCTGCCACTTTCCCTGTATGGACATATTTTAAATAAATATTGGGATCATTCAAATCATAATCGGATACATATTGTTCAAATACCTGTATCAGTTTTTCTCTATTCATGTCATCACCTTATCTGTAAGAACTCTATTCCTTTTGTATCACAAATTTACCTTTTTGTATAGAAGAAGCTCTTTATGTTTTTGTATTGTTTCGTGACAGCAAATGAGCTATAATATTTACAATATTTCCCATAGGAATTTACAAAAGAGGAGGGATTTTTTATGAACAAAAATGTATCTAAAGCTTCATTAGAAATCATCAGAAAAATGCAGCAGAATGAGCTGACAGAAAGTGTTATTTACGAGGCGATTGCCCAGTTTGCCAAAGGTGACGAAAACAAAAAAACTCTGATTCGTCTGGCAAAGGAAGAGCATGCACATTATGAGATCTGGAAAAAATATACCGGTATTGAGATGAAACCGGAAAAATTGAAAGTTTTCAAGTACAAGCTTCTGGCTAGAATCTTAGGTTTTACTTTTGCAGTAAAATTAATGGAAAACGGAGAAGAAAATGCCCAGGAAGAATATGAACAGTTGGCAACTGATGTTCCTGAAAGTATTGCAATCCGCAAACAGGAAGAAGAACACGAAGATGCACTTCTCGAAATGTTAGATGAAGAACGACTTCAGTATGTAGGAAGTATGGTCCTTGGTCTGAATGATGCGCTGGTAGAACTTACCGGTTCTTTGGCCGGCTTTACTTTTGCAATGCAGAATACAAGGCTCATCGCACTCTCCGGTCTGATCATCGGTATTTCCGCAACCTTCTCCATGGCTTCCAGTGAATTTTTGGCAGCCAGAAGCGAAGGACGTGACGATGCTTTAAAATCCTGTACTTATACAGGAATCGCCTACCTGATCACAGTTGTGCTGCTGATTGCACCGTACCTGATTTTCGGTAGTGAACAGTACATTTTAGCACTTATCTGTATGTTAATCGTTGTGGTGCTAATCATCGCAGGATTTACTTATTATACTTCTGTTGCGCAGGATCAGCCATTTAAATCAAGATTCCTTGAAATGGCTACCATCAGCATCAGTGTGGCAGTAGTTTCTTTCGTTGTGGGTATACTTGCAAAGAAATTCTTAGGTGTAGATATCTAAATAACGATATTAAAAAAGTTCGGTTTATGAACCGAACTTTTTTAATACTTTTTTTCTTAAATATGCTTTACTCTGTGACATCTTCGCCAGATACTTCTTCTGGCTGTTCTGCTGTATTCATCACCTGAATTGCAGTCACCCGATCATTATCGTCTGTTGTAAAACTGATTACCATATCAACCGCCAGATCTTCCACACTGTAGGTTTCACCGTTCATAGAAGTAATTTCTACTTCATCACTCAGAGTAATTACCAATGTTTCATCGCCTGCTGTGAACTGACCGCCTGGCATATTTCCGCCTTCACGTTTTCCATTACCGTCTGGTCTTCCACCATCTGCTGGTGCTTCGCCTTCTGGTTTTTCGCCCATCTCTGGCATCTCTTCGCCTTCTGGCTTCTCGCCCATCTCCGGCATCTCTTCACCTTCCGGCTTCTCGCTCATTTCAGGCATCCCTTCACCATCTGGCTTCTCGCCATCTTCTGGCATTTCCATCTGCGCTGCAAGGGCTACGGTAATTTCGTTTCCACTAATTTCCAGAATCTGCCCCATCTGCATATTCTTCATATCTTCAGAAAAATCTTTTCGTTCTCCTGGTTTGCCTTCTTCCTTTTTATCTGAAATATTATTTTCCACAGCTGTGGCCGTTTCTTCTGTTTTCTGCTCTTCCGCACTTCCACATCCAATGATGTTGAGTGCAAGTAAGGCAATTGTGCAAGATAATGCAATCCATTTTCTTTTCATATTCTGACTCCTTTCACTTCCAATACACCTGTTATACTCCCAATTTGTGTATTTTTTGTGATGGACTCATGTGTTTTTCGTGAAATATTAAGATTCCTTTTCCACTTTAATCGTCGCCGCATAGGCACTGTTACACAAGCCTAAAATTGCCGACACAATGAACAGTAATTCGATGCCAAGGGTCTGCCAGATCCATCCTCCAAACAATGCAATGAAAATTGTAATGACATGATTGATGGATACTCCTGTGGAAATCGTTGCTTTTACTTCATCCTGATTATCGGATAAATCCTGCACATAAAGGTTTGATGCCATAGATGCAAGAGAAATCATAGAGTCTAAAATATAGTTTATACAACATATAATAAAAGCCACATCCTTTGGGAAAATGTGATGTGCAAATCCATAGAAAAAGCACACAACCACAAGAATGATCGTATCCATGACCATAACGATCTTATATCCAACTTTGTCAATAATTCTTCCAACAATCGGCGATGCAAAAAAGCAGACAATGGCTGAAATTGCAAACAATAAGCTGATCGTTGCTGCATTGGCCCCATAAAATAGAATCAACACATAAGGACCAAAGGTAAAAAACACCTGTTTACGCGCACCATAAAACATTTCCAGCATATAATATTTGTAATACTTTTTATGGAAATAGAAACGTCTCTTATTCTCATCCGTTTCGCTTTTCCCAGTCACCTTAAAGGAAAATACTGCCGCAACTGCCAAAAGAATTGCTGCAATGCTGAAGAACAAAGTATATGGCTGCTCTTTTGTAAACATTGAAAAGACAAAAACAATGACAAGGTAACCCGCCAGTGTTCCTATCTGATAGGAAGAGTTCTGCGCACCCAACGCAGCTCCTCCATGCCCCGGCTTTGCATAATTCAGTGAAATACTGTTCTTCATTCCCAACTGAATATGCTCTCCTAAGGAATACGTACAGATTGCAAGTGTGGCCAATACTTTTGTCGGCGGGAGCAATGCGTTCATTCCCATACCCATCAGCATAATAATTGCACCTGCTTTATATAAAGTTTCTGCAGATAACATATAGAATGCAGCAAGAATGAAAACGATCAAAATCCCTGGCAATTCACGGAAAAATTCTGTGATTCCTCTGTCCATTTCTCCCATGCCTACAACTTCTGCCAGGAAATTGTCAAGCATCCCCTTATACAGCCCGTAGGCAAGTCCTGTAATCAGGATTGACAAAAGAAAAACTTTAAATTTCGAATCTTCTTTAAAAATATTATTTAAATTGCTCAGTGAATTTTGTTTTTTCATAACTCCCTCTTATCGTTTTTATTTCTGTTCCAGTAGATATCCAAAAATATCCAGGCCCAGCTTCATCACATTGTGTCTTAACAGATTGTTTTTTACAGTTACATAATCTCCACAGATAACCCTGTCTACTAATCTCTCTGTTTCAGTCTGATCAAGTTCAACCGGATCTTTCTGCTCCAGAGACTCATATCTTTTGGCCATAGTATCGTCAATCTTTCCATTATTGGCAATAACTACATCAATCTTATGCTTTCCAAGATATTGATTCAACAGATTGACATGATCTGATACTTTGAACTTTTCTGTTTCTCCCGGCTGAGTAACCATATTGCAGACATACATAATCTTTCCGTGGCTTCTGTCGATGGCATTTCGTATCTCATCGCAGATCAGATTTGGAATGATACTTGTAAAAAGACTTCCCATGCTGAGAACAATCAGCTCTGCTTCTTCTATCGCGTTTACTGCTTCTATAGTTGGAATCGGCTCTTCTTTGTAGAAAACACGTTTGATCTGCTTTTTATTTGCTGTGATATGATGTTCTCCTTCTACAATGCTTCCATCTTCCATTTCACCCATTAAAACAACATTATCCTCTGTCAAAGGAACGACTTTTCCTTTCAGGTTGAATACCTTACTGAGTGCTTCAATTCCGTCAGACAGATTTCCTGTAATTTCAGAGGATGCGGTCAGCAAAAGGTTTCCTACTGTATGCCCATCCAGATCACTTTTTGTGTGGAAGCGATAGTTAAACAGTTCCATTACCAGAGGCTCTGTCTCTGACAATGCAACTAAAACTCTTCGGATATCTCCCACTGCCGGAATTCCAAATTCTTCCCTTAAAACACCGGTGCTGCTGCCATCGTCACACACGGATACGATAGCAGTTAAGTCAACCGGAAATTCTTTTAAACCTCGAACCAATGTAGAGGAACCTGTTCCTCCACCTAATACAACAACTTTTCTTTTCATATTTTCATCTTTCCTCATATAATCACTGATAAGTTTCTTCTTTATTTATCATATTCGCAATAAGATTGAAAAGCAAATAGTAATTGTTTCAACTTGGAAATTTACCTAAAAAATCTGTTGAAGAAATCTCCGAACCATCCATTATTTTCTTCTCTCTGAGGATTTCTATGTTCATCTTCATAGTTGTATCCAGGTTTCTCCTCAGTTTCAGAATCATGTTCTGATTCATCGTCAGTCCAATAATTCCAGAAAGATTTATGTTCTGTGCAAGTTTTTTCCAGTTCTTCTGTTAAAACATACTCTGCATCTGCAGTTCCTTCTGTGCCTGTTTTCAGATAAACTCTGTCTTCTGTTTTACTGCCTGGACAGTATTGATTTGCCTGTTTGCCGTATTCTTCACAGACAGTTACCAGTACATGACAATTACATTCGGCTGTCGGCTCCGTTCCTTTTGCGAAATATTCCACCCTTGTCATATTTCCCTGCAAAGTATCTTCACACAGACCTTCCACGGCCAGATTTCCGCATTTTGTACAGATGGTTGCACTGGTAAGCACTGTCAAATCGGTCAAAGACGTTGTTTCCTCTCCCTGATGTGCTTCCTGCATAACTTTCTGCCAGATTTTCTTCACATAAGTACCATCTGACTGGGCAGAGTTGTCATCATATCCACCCCAGATACCACAGGTATAGTTTGAAGAAAATCCAATGAACCAAAGGTCTTTCTTGTCATTGGTCGTTCCGCTTTTTCCAGCAAGTGTGAGCCCTTTCACAGCCGCACTTGTACCAGTTCCCTCTGTGATAACACTCTCCATTGCACTGGTAAGCAGTTCTGCGGATTCTGCACTGATAATCTGTGTAAAATCCTGTCCCTTGCTTAAAAGTGTATTTCCGCTTCGGTCAACAACCTTTGTATAAAAATATGGCTCAATATATTGTCCAGAATTGGCAATGGCATTATAAGCTGCTGTCATTTCCAGATTTGTCACACCATTATGGGTTCCGCCAATAGAAAGAGACTCATATTGATCCTCTTCTGTCAGCGTTGTAATTCCAAATTTCTGCAAATAATCATAAACCAGATTCGTTCCCGCCATCTGGAAGGTCTTTAATGCTGCAACATTACTTGAGGAAGCGATTGCCTCGCGAACCGTTGTCATTCCCTTATAGGTGCTATAGGAATTTTTAATCGCTGTTCCATCAGAATAAGCATAAGGGGCGTCATCAATGACTGTTCCCAAAGTTGCCTTTCCGGAATCAATCACTGCCGCATATTCCCCGATCACTTTGATCGTAGAACCTGGCTGGCGGATTGCATCTGTGGCACGGTTATAGACCAGACTCTCTGTCTTTTCCTTGCTGCTGCCCACGATTGCACGCACTGCTCCCGTGGAAACATCTGTCATCACGATAGAAATTTCTTCGTTATCTGTATACCATGCAGAATTTGTCGCCTGCGTCTCGCAAATTTCCTGCAATTCTGAATCCAAAGTGGAATAAATTGTCAGACCTCCGCTGTAGATCAGATTCCATGCCTCTTCCTCGTTATAACGATAGGTTGCTGTCAAATCCTTTACAATCTGCTGAAGAAGTGCATCTTCGAACCAAGAAAATACCTTCACGCCTCTATTTTCCGAATTCTGATTTAATGCTCCAATGACATCTTCTAAAATTGCCTGATCATACACCTCCTGTGTAATATATCCCTGCTCCAGCATGGCATCTAATACAAGGGTCTGCCTGTCCAGACTTTTTTCAGGATTTCGAAGAGGATTATAGGTCGTCGGATTCTTCGTAATCCCTGCAATCAATGCACACTCTGCCAAAGACAACTCAGATACATCTTTGCCAAAGTAATACTGTGCTGCCACCTGAACTCCTCTGGTACCTTCTCCTAGATTAATGGTATTTAAATAATTTTCCAAAATCCATTCCTTGGAATACTTTCCTTCCAGACGGATTGCCAGAAACTGCTCCTGTATCTTTCTGCAAAGGCTGTCATAAAATGTTTCCTCACTCATCCAGTCTGTGAATACATTGTTCTTCAATAACTGCTGCGTAATCGTGCTGGCACCCTGATTAAAATTGCCCGTAGTGATTCCATGTCCAAAAGCTCGGACGATTCCTTTAAAGTCTATGCCATGATGACTGTAAAATCTAGAATCCTCAATGGCAATAAATGCATTCTGCAAGTCCTGCGGAATTGCTTCTAATCCCACATAAATACGATTCGATTCTGTAACATAAAGGGTATTAACTGTGTTTTCCTCTTTATCCAAAATTGTGCTAAGATAACCTTCCGGCGATGCATCTACTTCGGATAAATTCGGAGCTTTGATCATCTGAATCGTAATAAAGGCTGCTGCAATTCCGAAAAGGATCAGGGCAAAAATGCCAAGACCAAGCAACACTGATCTTACTGTTTTGTTTTTCATAGTTTCCTCACTTTCCGCAAGTATTTCGTGACAGCTTGTCTTTATAGGATAGAACTGTCTGTCGAAAAAGAAAAAGACTTCTATCATGACAACTGTCACAATAAAAGTCTTGCTATCTCATTTGTTACGGATACCTTTCGGTATCGAGTGACGGTGGCAAATACACTCTGTTGAGTGTTTAGCTACTCCCTTTTATGTACGATTAGATTATAACATTTTATATATAGAATGTCAAATTTACAAAATTCCGATAATACGGAGCGAACACCATAAAAGAAGCAATGCCATCACCGCATTCATCAGCTTGTAATGCTCTGTATAGAATCGTTTCAATACATTTCCCGCGAAAGCCCAAATCAGATTTCCAATGGCACCGAGAATCATCAGATACACAGCAAAAAGGAAAAGCACTGGAATGCGGCTTTCATATGGAAGGATAAATGAAGAAAACATTGTCAAACCATATACAATGATCTTTACATTTAAAAGCTGAAGAAGAAGCCCCATTACGTAAGAAGGCTCTTTTTCCGCTTCATTTTCTTTCGGAGGCTTACGCTTCCATGTCTGCCATGCAAGGTATAAAATGTAAGCAGCTCCTACATATTTCATAATCGGCTGAATTCCTGGAACAATGCTTCCAAGAGCGCTACAGAAAATTCCGCACAGGCACATCAGGGAAAGGGAACCTGTCCAGATTCCAAGTAAAAGCTTTGCATTCTTTTTGATACCATATTTACTGGCTGTTGATAAAAGTAAAATATTATTTGGCCCCGGTGACCATACGGTCACCGCGGCTGAAATTGTCATTTCAATAAAAACATTGATTGGCATAATTAAAATCCTATTCTGTAAATGCTGCTACCAGTTCTTTTGCATCGCTAAATCCCTGGCTTTCCAGCTGTTCTACATACCATTCGGCAACACCGTCTACTGCTGTTTTGAAAGAATCAATATCGATGTCTTCGTAAGCTGTGATTGTTACACCATTTTCATTTGCCCAGCGTGATTTGATTTCATCGTCGCCTGCACGGTTCAAATAGCGTTCATATTCGACTGCCTTCTGTCCGGCTTCATCTACAACTGCCTGCTGTTCCGGAGTCAGGCTGTTATAAATGTCTTCATTGATACAGAAGAATAAGCAATCATAAATCGCATTCCACATAGAACAGTAATCCTGTACTTCCTGTACACTTGCAGAATCGATTGCAGGCAATGGATTTTCCTGACCTTCTACAGTATTCTGCTGTAATGCAGTGTAAGTTTCAGACCAGTTCATGTTTGTTGCATCAGCTCCCCAGCGTTTGTAGCATTCCATGAGGAGGTTAGATCCTGCTACACGGATCTTTAAATTTTTCATGTCATCTACAGACTTGATTTCTCTCACATTATTTGTCAGCTGACGGAAACCGTTTTCTGCGATACCCATGCAATGAAGCCCATATTCACTTAAGATATCCTTCATCATATCTCCTGCTTTGCCTGCAAATTTCGCATCTGCATCTTCTACAGAATCATAAATGAATGGAAGGGATACCACATTAAATCTTGCATCAAATGCGGAGTAGATCAAGTTGCTGTGCATGGAAATCTGTACCGGATCGCCATCCATCAGCGCCTGAATACCTTCTGACTGGTTACCATTTGTCAACTGATCGGCTGCGTAAACTTTGACCTTTACCTTGCCGCCTGTTGCCTGTTCCATAAGTTCGCCGAATTTCTGTCCGGCCAGTGCCCATGTACTGGTATCTGTTGTAGAGCATGCGTAGTTCCATGTCATTTCTTCCCAGCCAAGGTCACTGTAATCGTCCATCGTTGGATTTGCAGCTTCGCCATCCGCAGTAAATGCAGCTACCAGTTTTTCCGCATCCTCATATCCCTGGCTTTCCAGCTGTTCGATAAACCATGTGTCAATTCCTTCTACTGCTGCTTTGAATGAATCAATGTCAATGTCTTCGTATGCTGTGATCGTCACACCATCTTCTTCTGTCCAGCGAGTCTTGATATCATCATCACCTGCACGGTTGATGTAACGTTCATATTCGACTGCTTTCTGTCCGACTTCATCGATAACTGCCTGCTGTTCCGGTGTAAAGCTGTCATATAAATCCTGATTCATACAAAAGAACAGACAGTCGTAGATTGCATTCCACATAGAGCAGTAATCCTGTACTTCCTGTACACTTGCGGAATCGATTGCCGGTAATGGATTTTCCTGACCTTCTACAGTATTCTGCTGTAATGCAGTATAGGTTTCGGACCAGTTCATGTTTGTAGCATCTGCACCCCAGCGTTTATAACATTCCATCAGGAGGTTAGATCCTGCTACACGGATCTTTAAGTTTTTCATGTCATCTACGGACTTGATTTCTCTTACATTGTTTGTCAGCTGGCGGAAACCGTTTTCTGCAATACCCATGCAGTGAAGTCCATATTCGTCTAAGATGTCCTTCATCATCTGGCCTGCTTCGCCGTCAAATTTTGCATCCGCATCCTCCAGTGAATCGTAGATAAATGGAAGGGATACTACATTGAAGCGGGCATCAAATGCAGAATAGATCAAGTTACTATGCATGGAAATCTGTACCGGATCACCATTCATCAGTGCCTGAATGCCTTCTGACTGGTTACCGTTTGTTAACTGATCAGATGCATATACATTGACTGTAATCTTTCCGCCAGTTGCTTTTTCCATCAATTTGCCAAACTGTTCTCCGGCAAGCGCCCATGTACTGGTGTCTGTTGTAGAACATGCAAAGTTCAATGTCATTTCCGGCCAGTCAAGGTAGCTGTAATCGTCTACCTCGTCGAAATCCTGGTTTGCATCCAGGGAATTTCCAGCCTGTTCTGCTGCTGATACAGCTCCTGAATAGGTATCTCCTGCGAACAGTTTTGGTAATGCAGTAGAAATCTGTGGAATATAGGTAATTAAAAATAATACAACTACGCTTGCGATGATCTGTGGCACAACAGCTTTTGAAATCTGCTGTAAAGTAACCTGCAAACCATTTTTCAGTTTCACGCCGATTGCTACGAACAGGTTCACACCGACTGGAGGAGTTACCTGACCAATTGCAAGGTTTACAGTTGCCATAACACCGAAGGCAACTACATCATATCCAAGTGCTTTACATACCGGAAGCATGATTGGGATGAAAATGTACATTGCAGAGTTCGCGTCGATGAAACATCCTGCAATGAGGAAAATAATATTACAGATCAAAAGGAATACGAACTGATTTACAGCTACTTTTCCAAGGAGTGCAGATGCTGCATCTGCGATACCGAACTGTGTACATACAAATGAGAATAATGATGCACACGCTACGATGATCATGATTCCACCGGTTGTTTTTCCGGAATCAATGAGAATATCGATTAAGTCTTTGAAGCTTACTTCTTTATAAATCACCATACCAACGAAGAGACCATAAACTACGGATACCGCTGCTGCTTCTGTTGGTGTGAAGATACCGCCATAAATACCGCCTAAAATGATGACTGGCATTAAGAATCCCCAGAATGCATCTTTAAACGCTGCCATTCTTTCTGCCCAGGTAGCTTTTGGTTTATCAATCTGAATATTTTTTCTGCGTGCCTCCCACATAACTACAAATACAAGGGCAACACCCATTAAAATACCAGGAATAATACCAGCTGAGAACATATCCGCAATGGATACCCCTGTAATGGACGCATATACGACAAATGCGATACTTGGCGGAATGACAATGGCAATGGAGCTTGCTGTCGCCATCAATGCTGTGGAGAATGGCGCTGTAAATCCGCTTTCAATCATTGCAGGAATCAAAACTGCTCCAAGGGCTGCTACTGTGGCAGGACCAGAACCTGAAATCGCACCAAAGAAACATGCTACGATAACACATACGATTGCGATACCACCGCGCTTATGACCAACACAGGTATCAACAAATTTAATGAGTCGTTTGGAAATACCTGCTTTTGCCATAATATTACCTGACAATACGAAGAATGGGATTGCCAGAAGCAGGAATTTACTGATACCTGAGTACATATTAGTTGCTACGATCGTTAAAGATGTTCCTGAATATAAAATCGCACATACTGAGGAAAGGCCGAGACAGATGCTGATCGGCGCACCTAAGATCAGGAAAATAAAAAATGAAAGAAAAAGAACTGCGCTTACCATTTATTTATCCTCCTTCTTTGTGCAAAAATCGATACAATGCTCAATGAAATGGAGAGCCATACATCCTGCACCGATTGGAACAAAGGACCAGAAGATCCATTCAGGCCAGTTCAGTACGAAGGTACGTTTTCCGTTTTCCAGCTGTGTAATAACTTTATCCAGACCATATTTAAACAGAATGAGTGAAAAGATCACACATAAGACTGTCACCAGAATCATCACTGGTTTTTTCGTTTTTTCAGGTAAAAGATCTGTTACCAGTGTCAGATTTACCAGTTCTCCTTCTCTACAGGCAAGTGCCGCCGCAAGGAGTGTGATCAGTACGAACACCGCTACTACGATTTCCTCTGTAAAGGACCAGGAACGGTGGATGACATAACGGGAGAATACATTTCCCACTGTCAGGACAAGGATCAGCAGCATTGTAATTACAAGGATGATTTTCTCAATTGCTGCGATTGCATTCATGAGTTTCTTATAAGCTTTCATAAAAGCTCCCTCCTAAAAGTATTTTTCCGGTTCATTGTTCCAAAAGGTACAGTGCTTTTCGCCTGGCCAAAGCTTTTTGCAAATAAAAAAGCCCGTCCCAAAACTGGGACGGACAAATATTTTTCCGCAACCACCCTGTTTCTCCATCGAAACAATGCAATTTTTTGCAGTGTACCGGCATACACGACTCCTGTAACGGGGAGTTACCGGGGCAGCTTAATGACAATCCAAAATTCTGCTTTCAGCTGTCCTTCTCCGGGATGATTTTCAAACAAACACTGCCATTGCCTCACACCAAACGTCAACTCTCTGAAGACAGTTTGTTTATTCTACTTTTTCCCTTCGTAGAATTTCATTTATAAAAGAATTCTGGATAATCCTACTCTTTTTGTCATAATTTGTCAAGGTATTTCTTTAAAGTGCTAAAGTATTTTTTCTTCTGACTTTTTATAATTTACAATTATAATTCCGACACATACCATGAAAAGGGCTGCGAAGGTCTTAAAATCAAAGCTTGTACCTTCTCTTAAGATCAAGGCTGATAGAATCACACCAAAAATCGGAGTGCAGAATCCGAATACAGCTACCTTTGATACAGGATTATATTTCAGCAAGATTCCCCATAATGTATAGGCGCCTGCAGAAATGAAGCCCATGTATAAAAGCAATGCAATCCCTGATACGGTAACGGTATTGATTCTTCCTCCAAGGCAGAGTCCGAAAATTGCCATGAGAAGGCCGCCTGCCAGAAACTGATAACCGCTTAACATGACCGGATTTTCATCTTTTCCGTAGATTTTAATCAGGACTGTAGACAATGCATAGGCAAATGCAGAAATCAGCAGGAATCCATCTCCGAAAAACTTGAAACTCATATCCATTGTTCCGCCAAGATTCACAATTACAACACCTGCAAAGCCGATCAGACATCCTATCAGCTTCTGTTTATCCAGCTTTTCCAATTTAAAGAAAACACAAGATACTAAAATTGAAAAGAATACATTCACTGCATTGACAATGGAACCTTTTACACCTGTCGTATGTGCCAGACCGATATAAAAAAAGACATATTGCATGACTGTCTGCAAAAGACAGAGTTTCAATACCTTTGGCACTGCCTTTTTTGCAGGCTTTAAGAACTTTTTCTGTAGAATTGACCCTGCAATAATGACCATAATGCCTGCCAGTGCGAAGCGAGTTCCGGCAAACAGGATTTGAGACGCAGTATCATTTGATGGAACCTCAAATAACTGATAACCCACTTTAATGCTTGGAAATGCACTGCCCCATAGCAGACAGCATAAGATTGCTGCCAAGGCTACAATTCCTGTATTTTGAAGTATTTTTTCTTCGTTTTTCATATGTATTCTCCTCGTTGAATAGTTTTCTTTGTTTGAGGTGAAATTTTTGCACCTCAAGTTTTGCCACAGTCCGTAGCACGATTACTTTAATACTAATTTCTTGTTTTTAAGCAAATCATTTATCATAGCATCATACTTTTTACGATCCGGATCCTCCAAAATAGAAGTTATCCTTCCTCCAGCATCTTTTGAAGATGCCCCACACAAAAAAATTTTTTCATCATCGGTTCCATAATCCAGAATTATATATCTATCATGAAAAATTCCGCCCGAATGGAATAACTGAATATTCAAATTCAGATATTCCTTACAGAAATCATCAAATGTACTCTGTCTAAGACCTTTTACAAGATTATCGCTAAATATGGATACCTCTACTCCATCCTGAATATTTATTAGCTTCTCCAATGTTTTCAGTCCAATATAATTGTCTACAATAAAGATTGATTTCTTTGCTTGCCTGTATATCTCATCATAAACAATATCAGCTTTAAATGGATTTCCATTCAGAACCAAATATCCTCGCTTAATATGCGGTTCCCCAAACTCATTCATAATCTCTGATAATTCAGAGTGAGTAACAACATTGCCAAGTCTGTCTATAACTTTTGCCATCTGGTCTTCTACATCATTCAAGTCAGAACGCAATTCCATAGTAGTATGTATATTTTGAGATATCTGCATAGACAATTGCAAATATTCTCGTTCACCAATCAAGTCCTGGTTTTCAATAATATAATCTTTCATCTGCTTAAAGGTACGAATCAAAGCTTTGCTCTGTTTTGTTGCAAGTTCTCCTTTCAGCACTGTCATAAGCATATATATTCCCTGCTCAGTAAAAACTTTTGGCAACTTTCTGCGACCGCCCCAACTTGATGTCAATTTTTTTGATATCAAGTTATCGAATTCCTCTTTCGTAAGCTGAAACATAAAATCTTCATCAAATTTTTCAATATTATTTTTTACCTGCTGGTTAAATTTTGTTGTTGTATATCCATATATTTCCGCAAGCTCAAAATCCAGCATAACTTTTTGACCACGAACAATGTAAATCTTACTCTGAATTGTCTCTTTATTAATCAAAATAATTTCTTGATTTTCTTTCTCGTCTTCTCCCTCTTTTTCATCTACAACTTTTGTATTTTCATCATTCATCCGTTTTTTCTGCCTCCTTATCCTTCATCAATTTCTCCATGCGGATATAATATTCCAGTAATCGCAGAACATATGTCGGTGCGTGTCTGTTATCTCTTTCCCATTCTGTGACTGTACGATATGGAATATCGAAATACTCACAAAATTCTCTTCTATTCATTCCTGTACTTTCTCTTAATTCTTTTATTTTTTTGCTGCAATCCATAATATTATAATCCCTTCCCTTGTTACACGTTGTGTATTAATTATAACGCAGTCTTTTACAATACACAATGTGTAATTTGCTATTTTTCATAATAAAAATGGCCAGCATTTCTGCCGGCCATCTCTATATCTCATTTACTTATTTTTATTAAACTTAATTTTATAAATAATCCTTCTAGACACTCTGCTATCTAATTAACTATTTTACTGCTCTCATAGAAAATCCAAATTCTACATTTTTTTCGCTCAAACGATATTTTTCAGGAAGTGCCGGTCCGCAGGAGTTAGATCCTACACCTGAATTTTTATAGTCAATACGCACATGGATTTTTCCATCCTTCTGAAGTTCGTCCGTATGCATTGCCTTATAAAGATCATGTGCACTATATTCTGATACCTGGATTTCCATCTCTTTTTCTGCTGTAAATTCAAGCTTGCCAATACGAAGCATCTTTACTTCCGTATGATTTCCATGCTCCTGAGGGAATACGTGGTTTACGTATTCTTTTTCCGCTGTACTGTCATACATACCTATGGTTGCCCAATGACACATATCACAATAACATTCAATAGGACCTCTGCCGTAATAACTGAATGCATTAGAGCTCTGTGGGAGTTCGAATGTATATCCCAGTCTCTGCAGCCAGTGTGCGTCCTGACGGATATCTCCACTCAGTTTGAAATCAACCTTTCCATCTTCGAAAATTACAACTTTTAATGTGTATTTGAAGAGAGGAAGTCTGGAAATACCGGCAAGTGAACCTTCTATCAAAATGTCACCGTCCTCAATCCTGCAATCATATACCTTTGTAAATGCACAGTCAAGGTTTTCTCCTTCCCATACATTCAGATTCAGCCAGTACTGCTTAACACCTCTTTCATTATCAATTGGTGCTCTGAAAGCAGAAAGCTGTGTTCTTCCATCAAGCTGTTCCTCTCCATCAACAACCAGGCTTGTAAATACACCGTATTTTTTGGAGAATGCATAGCTGAATTTATCTCCATTCGCATATACAAATAAATCGTCTTCTGTTAATTGCGCCTTCGCAGCTTCTGCCTCTGCTTTTACTGTAAATGGAAGCTCATGCTGAACAACTGCATATACTTTTCCGTCTTTCTTAAGTTCTCCATTTAAGAAAACTCCAAATCGACATTCCGCTGTCTGATAATCAACAGCCACTTCTGTCCATGTATGTGGTTCTGCCGAAAGGATCATGTTTGTTTCTGCTGATTTCACACCGTCTGTTTCGATCCAGTATGTAAATTCATATTCATTAAGATTTGTAAAGTCAAGGCGATTATAAACAGCGAGCTTTCCGTCTTCAAAGGCTGTTCTGATTGGCTGATATGCTGCCTTGGCTTCCCAGGAGCCTGCTTTAAAAGAACGGTCTGCAAATACAAGACCATCACAGCAAAAGTTCTGGTCATTTGTCAGTTCACCTTCAAAGTCACCGCCATATTTCTGTACATCATCAACGGTTACTACATGATCTGCCCATTCCCAAATACATCCTCCAATTAATTTCGGATATTTATCAACAATTTCATTATATTCATATACATCTCCAGGGCCATTTCCCATTGCATGAGCATATTCACACTGGAATACCGGCATGTTAATGTCATTGCTGATGGCAGCCGCTTCTAATTCTTCAAAGCTGATATACATTCTTGAATATAAGTCTGCATTATGGAACTGTCCTTTTCTCGACGCATCTTCACAATGAACCAGTCTGCTTGCATCTCTGTCATGAGTCCATTTGATCATTGCCACATGGTTTGCACCGTGAGCACTTTCATTTCCTGTAGACCACATAATAACACTTACGTTATTTTTGAAGTATTCTACCATTCTCTCCATACGTTCAATGTGTTCTGCTTTCCATTCCTTATTTGATGTTGGCCAGATATTGTCTTCCGGATCAAAATTATAAGGAACATTTGGATAACGGCGTAAGAAACCATGTGTTTCAATATCTGTT
Organism: Lachnospiraceae bacterium; assembly: GCA_017622875.1. Taxonomy (GTDB): domain Bacteria; phylum Bacillota; class Clostridia; order Lachnospirales; family Lachnospiraceae; genus HGM12587. The sequence goes on along the minus strand of JAGAQG010000012.1, from coordinate 10,803 downwards.
TCGCAGATTACATAAAAGCCAATTTCGTCACACATTTCAATAAATTTTGGTGTTGGCGGATAATGAGCTGTTCTTACGCAGTTGATATTCAAATCTTTCATCAGCAGAAGATCCTGTCGAAGCTCTTCATCTGACTGGCACCAGCCTCTGTATTTGCTCGTATCATGATGATTCACACCATGGAGTTTCACAGAAACGCCATTGATCAAAAGTTCATAGTCTTCTGAAATTTCAACCTTGCGAAGTCCGGCCTTTAATGTGATCACCTCTCCTGCTCTTTCCAATACAACCCTGTAAAGGAATGGTTTCTCTGCATTCCATAAAACCGGGTTTTCCACAGTATAGGTATATGTATTTTCCATCGGAGTATTGACCAAAAGTTCTTCACCCTTATAAATACTTAACTGTGCCTGTCCTTCAAGATGAATGCTGATGTCTTTGTCATTTGGAATCATTTCGATATCATCAATATGATTTTCCGGTCTCTGAAGCACATAGCAGTCTCTGAAAATACCATTAAATCTGAAACAGTCCTGATCCTCCAGATAACTTCCACAGCACCATTTCAGAACTTTCACAGTTACTTTATTTGTTCCTTCACATACATAATCTGTAATTTCGAATTCTGCCTGCAGATGACTTCCCTGTGTAAAACCAACATATTTATCATTAATTGTCAGGTATGCACAAGATGAAACACCTTCAAATACAAAATACAGACGACCCCATTTTTTTTCGATTTCAAATTCACGCTCATAAACTCCACATGGGTTATCGTCCGGAACATATGGCGGATCGCAAGGATAAGGATAGTTAATATTTGTATAGTTTGGATTTTCATATCCAAGGAGCTGCCAGCATGACGGTACTGGAATCTTATCCCATTTTTCAATTTTTTCCGGAACATCGATATCTCTTTCAAAATATGCAAAGTTCCATTCTCCATTCAGAAGATGATATTCACTAATTCCTCCCGGAATATAATAGCTTCTGGATGGTTTTCTGTTTTCACTTGTGAAATTCAGTTGTTCGTACGCTCTCATTTTTATAAATAATCCTTTTATAATTTTTCTCTAAGTTTTGCATTTGCTTTTTCAACATTCATTCTTGACATAATAAATGCAATGATTGCCATAATGATTACCGGCAGAATCAAATACATGAATTTTAACATTTCAAGGCATGATTCTGGCTGTACTGCTGCTTTTCCATCAAAACCACTGTATGCCAACATCCATCCCGTCAGGGCTGTACCAATACCGCCGCCTACTTTTACACCAAAAGATGTACAGGAATACATTGCTCCATCAATTCGTTTGTTCTTTGTCAAATATGTATATTCTGAGCATAATGCAATTACTGCATTCATATCACCCTGCCATGGGCCAATTCCGGCAGCTGCCACTGCTGTAAAAGCAAGCATTAAAGGAACGCTTCCCATAGATGCAGCCACAACTACAAGTGCTCTTCCCACAGTCGCAATAATGAATCCTGTCATGTTTAATTTGTACATTCCACCCCATTTTTCTACTAATGTTGGTGTAATGACCAATGCAATGATTACAGGAATATTTGTTGCCCATGAAAATGCCGGGAATAAATTTTCATTCATAAGAATGTAAATCATGTAATAGAGACCTGTGTTGATCATCGCCTGATAAATCTGCTGAAGTAAATAGGTACCACAGATCATTACATAAAATTTATTTGTAAAAAGAAGCTTTGCACTTTCAAGAAGTGTAATCTTTTCCTCTGCTGCATCAATCTCTTCACCTTCGCGAAGTTCCTCTTCTGAAAGCTCTTTTACAGAAAGTGCAGAAATTGTATTAATTACAAGACCAATGATTGAATAAATGATTGCAACTGTTCTCCAACCTTTCATTCCACCACCTGCAGCCTGTACAAAATAAAGAGTTACAGACTGAATCAAAAGACTTGTTGAAAACGCAAAGATAAATCTAAGAGAACCCATTTCAACACGTTCTTTGCTGTTCTTTGTAATCAACGAAGTTAATGCAGAATATGCAATGTTATTTGCTGTATAGAATACTGCATTTAACAATGTATATGCAATAAAAAACCATGCATACTGTGCAGTTTCTCCCAAGCTTTCAGGAATTGCAAAAATTGCTGCAAGTGTAACTGCGCATCCAATATATCCATAAAGCATCCATGGACGTGCTTTTCCCAGCTTTGTTTTGGTCCTATCAATCATAGTTCCAAAGAAAACGTCTGTTACTCCATCCATCAGCTTTGATACTGCAATTAATGTTCCTACAATCCCTGCATTTAATCCAACACAGTTTGTCAGGTAAATCATTACAAAGGCAGAGAGAAATGCATAAACCACGTTACCTGCAATATCCCCCGAACCATAACCTACCTTGTTGTACCATTTCAAATACTTCTTTTCTTCCATTTTTACTCTCCTTTTGTACATAGTGACATTTTAATTTTGGTTTGTTTTTTCGTGTTCTTCTTTTTTATTTAAGTATATTTTTCAACGTCAGAATTGTCCATAAATTACATTAGACAAAACATGAACAAAATGATACAATTAACTCCAATCCATATACTAATTCATATTCAATTTTATGCAGCAAAGGAGAACCAATCATGTATGTGAACTCAGCGTATTGGCATAATAAAATATTAGATTTTAAAGACAAAAGTAAACCTCTTTTTGTCTGCAGCTGCGGCACATATCATTTGTTTACCAGACCAAAACTTCCGACCTATCGTCCTCGCGGACGTCTGGACTATCAGATTATCTATGTAGCTTCCGGGAAAGCACATTTTTATTTCAATGGCGTTGAACACATTATTTCTGCCGGCAATATGGTCATTTATCGCCCAAAGGAAGAACAACGTTATTATTACTATGCTGCAGATCATACACAGGTATATTGGGTTCACTTTACCGGAGGAAATGTTAAAAACATTCTCCGCAAATACGGTATTGCAGATCATATGCGAGTGTTATATACGGGAACATCCTTAGAATACAAACAACTATTTGAGCAAATGATACACGAGTTAACGCTCTGTAAAGATGACTACGAAGAGCTATTGGTAGGCTATCTGCAGCACCTTCTCATCCTGATTCATCGTTCAATCAACAACAAACCGCGTGAAAAAACGCTGCTTCTTGTATCTTCTATGGATAATGCAGTGCGTTATTTTCACGAAAATTATAACAAGCAGATCTGTATTGAAGAATATGCGGCAAAACAGCATATAAGCGTAAGTTGGTTTATTCGGAATTTCAAAGAATATACTGATGTCACACCAACCCAATACCTTCTCTCTCTTCGTATTTCCAATGCGCAAACCCTGCTTGAAACTACGAATTATAACGTAACCGAAATCTCTGAAATTGTAGGCTATAATAATCCTCTGTATTTCAGCCGTCTTTTCAAAAAACAAGTCGGTATGTCTCCCTCCGATTTCAGAAAACATTTATCAGAGCATTCAAATTAATCATTTATTTATATATCCGCATGGACAGTTGACAACCTCGTTCCATGCGGATATTAGTTTTTTCTATTTATGATATTTCCTATTCTTTTTTTATAAGAAATCTTTCTTTATATCGGTTTCTGTACTCTCTGGGCGTCATACGATATATTTCCTGAAAGGCACGATTAAAGGTTCTCTGACTCTGAAAACCTGCTTCCAGACATATATCAGTAATAGAACTTCCGGAATATTCCAGCATAGAGCACGCAAAATTAAGCCTTTGTTCATTTAAATACTGATTAAAATTTGTATGAAATACTGAAGAAAAAATTTTTGATAGAGAGAACTTGTTTACGCCTAAACTCTTAGCTAACCTTTCAAGGGTAATATCTTCCTTGAAATGTGCCGCTATATACGAAACCATTCTATAAATAATATCACCTTGTTCAGAACTCTTTTCTTCCAGTTCATACATAGGCATACATCTCGCCAATATAATTTGTACATAGGCCTGTTCAATAATCGGATTAATATCTTTTTCTTCTTTCAATGTTATAATTGCGTTTGTAACATCCAAAGGTATTTCACTTTGACGAATCACCGGATTCTTCGGATTATATCTTTGCAAATCAGTCTGAAACTGTCCCGTAGATGACAATGTAGGATAAATATATAATGCACTGTTCTTACAAGCAGAGAAGACCTGATAATGATGAATCGTATTCGGAAACACAATTGCAAAGTCCCCTTTTTCCATGTGAAAAAAATCTTCATCAATTCCTAATTCCAAGGTCCCGTTCGTTATGTATATAAATTCCGGAGTTTCATGCAAATGGGGCGGAAAATGTTGTGACAGTTTATGGAGCATATATAATTGTTCTTTTTTCTCATCATAAATAGGAATCATTCTCAATTCTCCTTGAGTATCATTTTGTTAATATTATATTTTTTGATCAAATTTCTTTCCATAAACTATTTTTGATTAAACATGCACAAACTTGAACTATCGGCTTTTTTTCGTAAAGAAAGAAGACTACCGATTTATCATCAATAGTCTTCTACATTAAGGATTTAGATTTATGCTACTTGTTTTTTCGCTTTAAAACTATAGTCTCTAAACCAGCTATTGAGCCGTCATCATAATTTCCAAGAAGAACTTCCGCCCCATCAGTTGGTAATGATATTTTCACTGCATGACGATTGAAATTCTGCACAAACAGATACTGGTATTCTTCGCTGCATCTTGTTGTCACTTCTATTCCTTCCGGAATATCATCAAGTGCTCCTTTCAGATTCACTGTCTCTGCAATTTTTTTATAAAGTTCATCATAAAAGCCCTGTTCGAAATCCGCACAAATATAATACGCATTTCCTTTTCCATAACTGTTCTTTGTCAATGCAGGCATTCCCTGATAAAAATCAGTTCCATATACAGCCATCACATCTGCCGTTGATATCTCTACCAAATCACACAAATTACTGCATTTCCAGGTTCTTTCTATGCCCAACATATTTCCAGGAACAGGAATTCCGGTATTTTCTTCTCCGTCATACAATGCATCGATTTCCGTACTGCGAAGTCCTAACACATCCATCAGACCATGTGGAGTACCTCCTAAATAGCACAAATCTGTTTCATCAACAATTCCTGACCAGTATGTAAGAATGAACTGTCCCCCATCAGCTACAAACTCACTTACTCGTTCGGAAAAACCTTTTTTAAACATGTATAACATTGGAGCTGCTAAAATCTGATATTCTTTAAAATCCTGTTCCATATCAATCACATCTGCATCCAGCCCCAGTTTTCGGAATGCGTAATATGATTTTTCTACTGATTCTTTATAAAATAACCCTTTATTTCTTGGACCCTGTGCGTCTTCCATTGCCCATCTGCTTTCCCAGTCAAAAACTACTGCAGCTTTTGCTTTTGTCTCTGTTCCTGTAATTTCAGCCAAACGTTCCAGATCTTCCCCAACCTTTGTTACTTCCTTAAAGACTCTTGTATCATCTCCACCATAGTGATCAATGACCGCTCCATGGAATTTTTCAGAAGATCCCTGACTTTGACGAAGCTGAAAATACAAAACACTGTCCGAGCCATGGGCAATTGCCTGAAGAGATGCTGCATTTAGCATTCCCGGTTTTTTTAATTTACTTACCGGCTGCCAGTTTGTTGCAGCAGGACAGCTTTCCATCAATAAAAACGGCTTCTTTTGAATGCTGCGCATAATGTCATGCTGCATCCCATTGTCCATAGCAGTCAAATATTCCTCTTTTTTATGCCACTGTGGATAATTGTCCCAGGAAATGATGTCCACCGCATCGGCGAATTTGTGATAATTCAGTCCCTGATAATCATACATTAGATTCACCGTTGTCGGTTTGTATGAACCAGCATCTCGAATTGCCTGAATTTCATGTTTTGTAAAATCTACTGTCCTGTCCGTTACAAATCGTTTCCAATCCAGATTTAATCCATGCAGTGTTGATTCCCCACGACTGGATGGACTTTCAATCTGCGAAAAGTCCTGATAAATATGGCTCCAGAATGTAGTTGCCCATGCACGATTCAAATTGTCGATCGTTATGTATCTATCCTTTAACCAGTTACGAAACTCTTCCTGACATAACTCGCAATGACATTCTCCTCCGTATTCATTAGATATATGCCATGCAATCACCGCCGGATGATTTCCGAATTTTTTTGCCAACTCCATGTTCATACGACGTGTCTTTTCTCTATATACTGGCGAAGTATAACAGTGATTATGTCTTAATCCGTATAAATTTCTATGTCTGGTCTCATCAACTCTCAACACCTCTGGGTACTTGTCTGACAACCACTTTGGTCTGGCACCGGATGGAGTTGCCAAAATCACTGAAATACCATTTTTATAAAGTTTTTCAATAATTTCTTCCATCCATTCAAAGCAATACTTACCTTCTTCCGGCTCTAACATTGACCATGAAAAGATACCCATACTCACTTCATTGATATGAGCTTTCTTAAAATACTCAATATCCTTCTCCAATATTTCCGGATATGCGAGCCACTGCTCAGGATTATAATCTCCGCCATGTAATAGTTTATTTGTATTTAAGATTTTATTCATCGCTTTCTCCTACAAATATTTTTTAATTTGTGGATTCCTTCATCTGGACTTCATACCCCATAACTACTTTCGGCAATTTCCTTTTTTCAGTCAGTAAGGTGTATAACATCCTTGCAGCTTCTTTCCCCGCTCCGTCCACATCATAGTTTACGCATGTAATTGACGGATTCCACGCTTCCAGGAACGGACTATTATGAAGTGACGCTACCTTTATTCTTTTTGGAATCTCTATATGACGTTTCTTTAATATTTTGAGTAAATTCAGGCAAATGTTATCATCCATACAAATGATAGCATCCATATTTGCAGCCAGTATTTTCTCTACAGCAAGTTCAGCAATATCTTCCGAATCCGTATCATAAAATACAAATTCCTGATTCAGTACCATATAGTTTTTTACATGAGCATTTATGAGTCCCTTTAACCGTATCTGATTAATTGGCTGTCTCTTTTCCGCACACATCACAGCCATTTTATAATAACCTTTTTGGATTAAGGCACTGACCAGATCACAGGTCGCCTGTTCATTATCAGCTCCCACCTGCACAATTTCCGGATCATCAATCTCTCCAATCAGCACAAAAGGGACCCCATGCTCTTTCAAATATTTAATTTCTTCCACGTTTTCAACCCGTCTGGTCAAAATAACTCCATCCATGACATGATCTTCTACAGCTTTTTTCAGGTACGATATATTTTGGGCACTGATTTTAATCGGTATGACCTGAATCCCCCTGATTGAAAAGAAATCATAAATGCTGAAAAACGTGTGCTGAAAATATGGCATAAACACAAAGTTCCCTTCCTCTGGAACCGTAACAGCAACAATATTGGTCGTAATATCGGTATAGTTTTTTTCTCTTACATTGGGAACCAATTGCTTATTCAAAAGATAATCAAGTATTTCCTGTCTTGTTGCTTCTGCAACTCGCCCATTCCCCGACAGGGCTCTGGACACTGTTGAAACCGATATTCCCAAATCTTTGGCTATTCTGCTAATATTTACTTTTTCTTTCACGTATATTATGCCTGCTCCTTTTCAGCTCTGACCAACCGAAGTTCCTATTTTACTGCTCCGGTAATACCTTCTACGAAGTTCTTCTGTAATGCAAAGAATACAATTGCTGTTGGGATTGTTGTAATTAATACAGCAAGCATCAGTACACCATAGTCTGTTACATAACCAGAAATCAGGTTTGAAATCAACATCGGCATTGTCTGAGTTGCATCCGTAGACATGATAACCTTTGCCCATAAATAGTTGTTCCATGCATTCATAAAAGTTACAACCGCTGCTGCTGCATATGTGGATTTTGTAACCGGCACAAACATCTGGAAGAAGATTCGAATTTCTCCCAAACCATCAATTCGTGCTGCTTCAATAATTTCTTTTGGAAATGACTTGGCACCTGTTCTGAACATCATGATCAAAAGCGGTGTTGCAATTGACGGAAGCATAAATCCAATTGCTTTGTTAAGAAGTCCTGCTTTTGAATACATCTGAAACAAAGGGATCATTAACGCAACAAAAGGAACCATCATAGTCATTAATACCAGTGTATAACCAAGTTCTTTCCACTTGCTTTTATATACCTCAAACGCATACCCTGCCATTGAACTGATGACCAGTGCAACTACAGTTACAAGCAGAGCATATTTGCAGGAATTCCCAAAGCTGCTCCAAACCGGCTGGAGAGCAATCAGATTTCGATAGTTTTCAAGCAGATTTGTTCCAAATGTCAATTTTCCCGCAATTACATCTACACTCTTATTCGTTGCCGCAATAATCATCCATACCAATGGGAAAACGGAAAGAATAGAAGCAACCACAAGAAATGCATATTTTACAAATGTACCTAACTTTCTACTCATCCTTTTCACCTACTTTCAACTGAACAAATGCAAGGATTGCTACCATGATCAAAATAATAAACGCCATTGCGGACGTATATCCAAAGTTTGGAACTCCCATAAATGCCTGATTATAAATATAATGCGACATTGTCATTGTAGAGGTACCAGGTCCTCCGAATGTGAGGTTCACAGATTCATCAAACAACTGCAGTGTTCCGTTGGTTGACATGATTGCAGTCATTAAAATTGTTGGCTTTAACAAAGGAACTGTAATCCTTGTAAAAGTCTGGAATGGTGTTGCTCCATCTATCTTTGCTGCTTCATATACGGAATAGTCAATGCTTTGCAGACCGGCAAGATAAAATACCATATTATAGCCTGTCCATCTCCATATCAAAGCTATAATAATGATTGCTTTTGCCGCCGTTGCATTGGAAAGAAAGTTAAACGGTTGATCTAACACTCCGAGATTTACCAGGATTGAATTGATAAAACCATCTGTAGCAAACAGAGATCTGAAAATAATCGCATAAGATACCAGTGATGTTGCACATGGTAAAAAAACTGCTGTTCTAAAGAGACCTCTGCATTTTAATTTTCTATCATTCAGTGCCGATGCAAGCACCAGTGCAAGCACCAACATGATCGGTACCTGAATAATCAGGTAAACGATACAGTTTTTAAGTGACTGAATAAAAGTTTTGTCCTTAAAAACTCTGGCATAGTTTTCAAAACCAGCCCACTGCATATTTAATCCTGCACCGGTTTGAAAGGATGTTATCAATGCTTTGACTGCAGGATAAATACTGAACATCAAAATCAAAACCATCGCCGGGGCTAATAAAATCCAACTGCTCCTGTTTTGCTTTTGAGCAAAATTCCCTTTATTTTTCATATTGCCAATGCCCTCTTAACACTTCAGACTACTGCATTTTGAACTCTACTGTTTCTTTTGCTGTCTGAAGTTCTGAATCAATATCTGCACCTGCTACCACATTTGCTAAAAGTGTATATAATGCAGTGTTTGCTTCTGTATAGTAAACGCCCAAATTTACTGCCGGCACTTTGCTTGAATAATCAGAAAGTAAAGTGTAAACCTGCTGACCGCCATAGAATTCCTGTGGTTCTGCATATACATCACTTTCACTTGCTGGTAACCATGTTGCTAATGCGCCTGCACCCGGAAGAATTGTATCGTACAGTTCTGTGCTTCCTGCAAATGTGCTGTTTAAGAAATCAATTGCAAGATCAACGTTTTTACAATTCTGTGTTACAGCCCATGTTGATCCACCCTGGTTTGTATAGTTTGTAGCTCCTGCTACGCCTGGAAGTGATGGGTAATTTGTAATTGCCCATTTGCCTGCTGTATCTTCTGCTGTCTGAATAGAAGCCATGATCCAGCATCCGTTTAATGTTCCGCAAGCTTTTCCGCTTGTGAATGTTGCAATATATTCATCCCAGCTGTTTACAATCTGCATAACATTGGCATCTGCCATTTCTTTATAAATTTCAATACACTGTTTTAAAACTTCATTATCTGTAAAATTTACACTTCCGTCTTCATTCCATGTAGAAACACCTGCTGACTGAAGCATCTGATAGATAATGTCAGAACTTGCTGCCTGTACGGACATTAAAGAGTAACCTGTTTTTGCATATACATCTTTACCGATTTCAATAAAACGATTCCAGTCAATGTCTGTTAAATCTTCGATTGTGTATCCTGCCTGTTCCAGAATATCCGTTCTGTATGCTGCAATTCCTGTTCCGTTATCAAATGGAACCCCATAATTCTTTCCATCTACTACAGATGCACTTACTTTACCAGCTGCAAATTGAGAATAATCTACTCCTGAATCTGTAAGATCAAGGAATAAATCCGGATATGTAATTACATATTTCTGATAAGCAAAATCCTGCATCAGTAAGATATCCGGAAGCTGGTCATACTGACCGGAACCTACAATTGTGCCGAGTTTTGTCTGAACGTCATTCCAGCTCACTTCTGAAATTTCAAGATCAAATTCCGGATGGTCTGCCTGATAAATCTTTTCAGCTTCTTCCATTGCATAAATATTAAACGCCTTATCCCATGCCCATACTGTCAATGTGTTTTCACTATCCCCTGATGAGCTTTCCGAAGGTGTCGAAGAGCCACCCCCGCATCCTGTTAACATTGTAAGTACCAATGCCATAACAAGAAAAATTGATAATACTTTCTTCTTCATTTCATTTTCCTCCCTAATAAATCAAGTCTTTTTTCCTTTAAAATAAAGGTTTTTTTAGTTTCTATCTCAGATAAATGAGCAACTGTCATGGATATTTCTCTGTATCTGGTACGAAAATAGCTGGTTTTGGGTATACGAAATAAAAC
>JAGAQG010000011.1 GCA_017622875.1 Lachnospiraceae bacterium | reverse complement strand
TGCATCCTGTATTTTCGAACATGGTGCTTATTTACCTTAATGTCATCCCACGTCATGAATCCAATACCGCCGATTATGATTAACGACATGATTACAAAATTGATGACCGGATTATCCACAAAATATGTAAGAGAGGAATACGGTGTTTTTGCGCCCATCAAATCAAATCCGGCATTACAAAATGCGGAAATGGAGTGGAATACGGCATACCATATTCCTTTCAGCACGCCGAACTCCTTACAGAATGTCGGAGCCATGATGACAGCACCAAGAAGTTCAAAGATAATCGTCATCTTAATGATAAATCCGGTTAGTCGGACGATCCCGCCCACTTTATGGGCAGATATAGCTTCCTGCATTGTGCTGCGCTGTTTCAGACTGATTTGCTTTCCAGAGAAGGATGAAATGGCAATAGCAACGGTGACAACACCCATACCGCCAATTTGAATCAACGCAATAATTACTGCCTGCCCGAATGTGCTCCAATAGGTTGCCGTATCCTGTACTACCAGTCCGGTAACACAGACAGCGGATGTTGCGGTAAACAAAGCATCTGAAAACAAAGCACCATGCCCATCCCGAGTAGAAAAAGGAAGCGTCAGGAGAATGCTACCAAACAAAATAGCACCGGCAAACCCGAGAATAATAATTTGTGATGAAGATAATCGTTTTTTTATCGTAATCATGCCCATCCCTCCATTGGGAGTATTCTGTATTTATTATCGCACTTCATCCATGAAATGGGTATTAGCGTATAAAAACTGGCATTAAATCTGTATTAAGACGAAAGAAAGCCGCCTGCACAAGCACAGTGCTTGTACAGGCGGCTTAACCACTCTCTATTAATCAAGAGATTTATATTCAGTTACTGTTTTCAAATATATTGCCGGATCGCCGTTCAGTATCAGATCAGCATATGCTATCGGGTCATTGTAGATCAGATAATCCAGTTCCGACCTCTGATACATATTGTCTGCGACCTCGTTCTCCACGGCGATAGTATCAATCGCAATCATACTACCATCGGTGAATTTCAGTTTCACACAGCAGTTATCAAAGTTATATTCGCAGGAAATCAGCTTTTTCATAGGGTTTACCTCCAAAATTGTATTGTTTGGAAGTAATGTAAGCGTGGGTTTTAGTGTGGTATCTTTAAGTTTGGGAAACCCCAGTTTCCCACCGTGACACTGTTCTGCCAGATACATTTAACTTTTCTGCAAGCTGTTCCTGGGTAAGTTTTCTTTCCTTTCGAAGCTCTTTTAGAAATCCTCCAATTTTTTGTTGGTTCATATTTTCTCCTTTCACAGACAGCGTAATTCTTATCATCCATTTTTCACACGACACCAAGCGAGAAAATGCCATATGTTGCAGACTAGACACTCCTGTCTATCACTTTTACAATATAATTATATCATCAGATATCGTTTCACGTCCTTTTCCAGTTAAAAATTTTACAGAAATTGCCAATAAGCAGCCGCTCAAAATGATTCAAGCATAACGTAAAAAAGGGACATCGAAAAATCGATGTCCCTAAAATTTTACCTATAATTAAACTGGATATGCTCCGTTTTCTGTATCAGCTACTTTAGCATCAACTTTAGTTTTCTGAGCTTCTCTGTATTTGAAGAAGTCCATAGCAACCTGTGGGAATAAAGCGTAAGATAATACGTCTTCATCCTGTTCTTTGTACTGAGCCATTTCAGCTTCAATCTTTTCAAGTTCGTTAGGAATTAAGTCAGCTGGACGGCATGTGATAGGTTCTTCGCCTTCAGCAAGAGCTAATTTCTGAACTTCTGGATTGAAAGGTTTAACTGTCTGACCGTATTCACCACGTAAAACAGCTTTTGTTTCTTTTGTCATCATCTTGTATCTTTCGCCCATAAGAACGTTAAATACAGCCTGTGTACCTACGATCTGAGATGATGGTGTTACCAATGGTGGTTCACCAAGGTCTTTACGAACACGTGGGATTTCTTCTAATACTTCATAATATTTATCTTCAGCGTGCTGTTCTTTTAACTGAGATACCATGTTTGATAACATACCACCTGGTACCTGGTATAATAATGTTTTGATGTTTACGCCCATTACCTTTGGATTTAAGAGGCCGTTTGCAAGGCATTCTTCCTGGTATGGTCTGAAGTAATCAGCGATTTCTGCAAGAAGATTCTGGTCAAGACCTGTATCAAATTCTGTACCTCTGAATGTTTCAACCATAACTTCTGTTGCAGGCTGAGATGTACCCATAGCTAATGGAGACATTGCTGTATCGATGATATCACAACCAGCTTCAACAGCTTTTAAGTATGTCATTCCGCCTACACCTGATGTGTAATGTGTATGAAGTTCGATTGGAAGGCTTGTTCCTTCTTTTAAAGCCTGAACGAGTTCAGTTGCTTTGTATGGAACTAAAAGACCTGCCATATCCTTAATACATAAGGAATCAGCACCCATATCTTCTACTTTTTTCGCTGTTTCTTTCCAGTAATCTAATGTATAAGCATCACCTAATGTGTAAGAAAGAGCGATCTGAGCATGTCCGCCTTCTTTCTTTGTTGCTTTTACTGCTGTTTCAAGGTTACGGATATCATTTAAACAGTCGAAAATACGGATGATATCGATACCGTTAGCGATAGATTTCTGTACGAAGTATTCTACTACATCATCTGCATAGTGACGGTATCCGAGGATGTTCTGACCTCTGAATAACATCTGTAATTTTGTGTTTTTGAATCCATCTCTTAATTTACGAAGTCTTTCCCATGGATCTTCTTTTAAGAAACGAAGGGAAGCATCGAATGTAGCTCCACCCCAGCACTCTACTGCATGGTAGCCAACTTTATCCATTTTTTCCACGATTGGAAGCATTTCTTCGGTCGGCATTCTTGTTGCGATCAGAGACTGATGAGCATCACGTAATATTGTTTCGGTAATCTTTACCGGTTTCTTTACATCTGCCATTTTATTTTCCTCCTAGTATTTTAAAACGGTATTCCAAATCCATCGGCTTAGAATACACCGAACATAGCCATGAACGCACCAGCTGCTACGGCTGTACCGATAACACCTGCAACGTTAGGTCCCATAGCGTGCATGAGCAGGAAGTTTGTAGGATCTGCTTCTGCACCAACTTTCTGGGATACACGAGCTGCCATTGGTACGGCAGATACACCTGCGGAACCAATGAGTGGGTTAATTTTACCGCCAGTCATCTTGCACATCAGTTTACCGAAAAGTACACCGGCTGCTGTACCAAATGCAAATGCAATAAGACCTAAAACTACGATTTTAATTGTATCCCAGTTTAAGAATGCTTCTGCACTTGTTGTAGCACCTACAGATGTACCAAGTAAGATAACTACGATGTACATCATTGCGTTGGATGCTGTTTCTGTTAACTGACGAACAACACCTGATTCTTTAAATAAGTTACCAAGCATCAGCATACCAACCAGTGGAGCTGTTGTTGGAAGAATCAGACATACAATAATTGTAACGATAACAGGGAATAAGATTTTTTCAAGTTTGGATACAGGACGAAGCTGTTCCATTTTGATTTTTCTTTCTTCCTCTGTTGTTAAAAGTTTCATAATTGGTGGCTGAATAACCGGTACCAGTGACATATAAGAGTACGCTGCTACAGCGATTGGTCCCATGATGGCTGTCTGTCCTAATTTACCAGCAAGGAAGATGGAAGTAGGACCATCAGCACCACCGATGATAGAAATAGCTGCTGCTGCTTTGTCACTGAATCCGAGTGCCATCGCACCAAGATATGCTGCGAAGATACCAAACTGTGCTGCTGCACCAAGAAGGAAGCTCTTCGGGTTGGCAATCAGTGGACCGAAGTCTGTCTGCGCACCTACACCAAGGAAGATGAGGGATGGCAGGATTGCCCATTCATCAAGTAGGAAGAAGAAATGAAGTAATCCGCCTTCTTCCATGATTGGTGGATAGATATTTACAAGAAGCATACCGAAAGAGATTGGAACCAGAAGTAATGGTTCATATCCCTTAGCGATTGCTAAGTAAAGGAACACACAGGCAACTGCAATCATTACATAGTTACCCCATTCAAGGTTAAAGAATGCTGACTGCAATGCGAGGTTTTCCATTGTTTCTATGATGTAACTCATGTTTTAACCTCCTGTTTCAATTCATCTAATTCGCTTCATGAATTAGTTCATTGTAGCTAAAACATCACCGTTTTCGATTGCATCACCAACAGATACGTTGATGCTTGCAACTGTACCATCCTGTGGAGCAACAACTGGGATTTCCATCTTCATAGCTTCAAGAATTACGATTGCATCACCAGCTTTTACTGCCTGGCCTGCTGCTGCTTCTACTTTGAATACTTTACCTGGTACAGAAGCTTTTACTTCGATAGAACCTGCACCTGCTGCTGGAGCTGCTGGTGCTGCTGCAGCTGGAGCTGCCTTTGGAGCTGCTTTAGGAGCTGCTGCTCTAACTGGAGCGCTTCCTGCGCCGCCTTCTTCTACTGTAACATCATAAACTGTACCGTTTACTGTGATTGTATAATTTTTCATCTTAATTTCCTCCTGTTCTTATGCTTTCTTCCATTTGTTTCTGTCTGAACGTTTGATAGAACGAACAACAAATCCATCTGAAGATGTTCCTGTATATGCAGCGATTGCTGCGGAAATAACTGCTACCAGTTCCAGATCATCAACTAATTCTTCTTCAACTGCAGGAGTTGCTGCTACTGCAGGAGCTGCCTTTGGTGCTTCTTTTACAGGTTCTTCTTTCTTTTTACCAATGTTTGTAATTAAACCTGTTAATTTTGGAAGCAGAGCAATAATACAGCTGATAAAGATCAAAACTACGAATACAGTACCCATACCGATAACAGTATTCAAACCTGCTTTTTCAAGAATTTCACCTGTAGATAATACCGGATCAAGTGTTCCTGAAGTTACAACACCGTCTTCATCAAATACTAACATCAATGTTGCCGGATGACCTGTAAATGTCAGGCTTGTTGTATGTGTAGCTTCCTCATCATCGCCTTTTAATTCATAGCTGTCTGTAGATACGTATTCTCCAAACATTTCAACATCACTTGAATATCCGTTAAATACACCCTGGAAAGCTTCTGCCATCATTGGAATTCCTGACTGATCAAGAATCACCTGAAGGTCTTCTGCATCCATAGTCACATAATACTGCATTTCTTCTGCAGACATGCCAGTAATATTAGCTACAAGGAAATCAGAAACCTGCTGTGCATAAGCAGAATCTACAACGGTTTCAACTGGTTCCTCAGAACCGCCGCAAGCAGTCAGACCAAGAACAAGCATTGCCATAAAAAGGAGTGAAGCTAATTTTTTCATGTTCTTTTTCATCCTGTTCACCTCTCTAAATTAAACTGTACCGTGTTTTTTTGCTGGACGGTCATCTCTCTTTGTGAACAGCATTTCGAATGCACCGATCACATATTTTCTTGTATCCTGTGCTTCGATGATTGTGTCAACGTATCCTCTTCTAGCTGCAGAAACTACGTTATTCTGAAGAGCTGCATATTCTGCTGCTTTTTCTTTTACAGTTGCTGCATCTGTGTCACCATACATAACTTTTGCTGCTAATGTAGCATCCATCATACCGATTTCAGCTTTTGGCCAAGCATAAACCATATCGCAGCCGATTGCTTTAGAGTTCATTACGTTGTAAGCGTTACCGAAAGCTTTGCCTGTGATTACGTTTACCTTTGGAACTGTAGCATTACCGAACGCATATGTTAATTTAGCTGCTGCAGCTGCGATGTTTCTTTCTGAACACATTGTAGCTTTGAAGCCGTTAACGTTTGTTAATGTAAGTACCGGAATATTGAAAGCATCACAGAAGTTTACAAATTCTGCTGCTTTAAGGCATCCGCGTGCTGTTAATTCAGCTGCAAATTCTTCTGCCTTGTTTCCTTCTTCATCATATGCAACAGTTCTGTTAGCTACTGCACCAACAGTTGTGCCGTTTAATTTGATGAAGCCTGTTACCATTTCTTTTGCGTAATCTTTCTTTGTTTCAAAGAATACTGCATCATCAGAAATGTTAGATAATACGATTGCTGGGTCAGCAGCTGCATTTTCAAGATCTGCGCATACTCTGTTTAAGTCGTCTGTACATTCATCAAATGCACCGTCATCTTCGTTGTTTGCTGGAAGTAAGCATACTAATTCACGAATCTGCTGCATAAGTTCTGCTTCTTCTGCAACTACGTCAACAATACCAACTTCTTCCATCTGGAATTTGGCAGATGCTGTGTCGCATTTTGAAACTTCATTGCCTGCAATGGCATTTGGAGAGTTTACAAATAATTTTGCTTTAGCAGCTTCCATGAAAGTAAAGTCTGTTAATGTTGGAATCATTGCAAGACCGCCGCCACAGTTTCCAAAGATTGCTGTGATCTGTGGAATTACACCTGAAGCGTTTGTCTGTTTCATATAGATTTCACCGAAAGCATTCAGAGCATCTGTAGCTTCCTGAAGTCTTAAACCTGCGCTGTCGATGAGTCCGATAACCGGAGCTCCTGTCTTTAATGCCAAATCATAAAGGTTTGCGATTTTCTTTGCATGCATTTCGCCTACAGAACCGTTTAAAACGCCTGCATCCTGGCTGTATACATACACAAGATTTCCATCAATTACTCCGTATCCGGTTACGCAACCGTCAGCTGGAGTTTCTTTTGTCTGCATGTTAAAATCTGTGCTTCTGGCTGTTACCATTCCGCCGATTTCAACAAAACTGTTCTCGTCAAGTAAAGAAGCGATTCTTTTGCTTGCCAAGCTCTGTGCTGTGTTACTCATTTTTACTCCTCCATCTTTATGTATTGTATAAAAAATAATACCATTTTCTGCCGCTTACCATCATAACAAAATCACATTCGAAAAGCAAGCATTTTGTTATTTATTTATCAAGTTTAGCACAAAATCTTGTATTATTCTTAGCCATTTCTTTACCACATTCCAAAATGTAGATTTTTCATTTTCTTCTACTGTATATATCTTAAATTGCTCTATAATTTTTCCTTCCAGTTCATAGGTAATCGTTCCTATCACTGTATTCTTCGCCACAGGCGCCTGCAGCACTTTTGCATACTCCACCTTACATCTGGCAGTCTCATCTTTTCCCAGCAAATACGAGAATGTTCCAGCGTCAGTTGCGACAGCTACCGTTTCTTCCATTCCACCCTCTACCGGGATATTCGGAAATTCCCAGTTCTGCGTTCCAATCGTCTGATAGTCATAGTTTTCAAACCCATAATCCAGAAGTTTTTTTGCATCTTTCCATTTGCATGTCTTATGAGGATACCATCCAGCTCCTAAAAGGGCAATAATCATCGTCTTTTCCCCTTTTTTAACTGCACCGGTATAACAATATCCTGCCTTTCCTGTAAATCCGGTCTTTCCCGTAAATGCGCCTTCATAGGAATTCAAAAGCGCATTATGATTATTGCAGCTGACATAACGTTTTCCATTCAGCTCCTGAAATTCATACGAAGAAGTTCCTGTAATGTTTATAAATTCTTCAGCCTTTGAAGAAATTGTAATGCAGTATCTTAATATCATTGCCAGTTCTTCAGCAGTGGTACAATGATCACCGCTTTCATCTGTGCCATCCAGACCATTGGGTGTTACAAAATTGGTTTTTGTGCAGCCAATTGCCTCTGCCTT
Organism: Lachnospiraceae bacterium; assembly: GCA_017622875.1. GTDB lineage: Bacteria > Bacillota > Clostridia > Lachnospirales > Lachnospiraceae > HGM12587. The sequence continues at coordinate 40,921 of JAGAQG010000011.1, read as the reverse complement.
TTTGTCCATAAGTTTTACAAAAGATTCTACATCACCTCCAATTGCCTCTGCAACTGCCACTGCACTGTCATTGTGGGATTCCAGCATAACTGAATACAGCAGATCTTTTAAATAGTACTGTTCCCCCGCCTTCGCATTCATCTGTACATCCGGCTGCGCTGCTGCTGTATCAGAAAATGTTACAATCTGATCATCCTCTCCAAGCTCTAACGCAAGAATACAGGTCATGATTTTTGTAGTGCTTGCCATAGCATAAGATTCTCTGGCATTCTTCGAAAACAAAACTCTTCCGGAATCAGCATCCATCAGAACTGCTCCCATGGAATATAGACTTTCTGGTGTCTCCGCTCCATTTGCCCGCAGCAAAAAAACAGGACATTGCATCAGAACCATACAAAGGATTCCTGCTATGACCTGTTTTGAAAGTTTTCTCAATCTATTCATAGATATTCCTCAAAAACTTTTTATAGAGTTTATGAGGAAATGTTTGTTTATATGTTAGACACCCAGACGAATCTGAACTTCTTCTTCCGCTTCTGCCTCAAAGTCTGCAATCTCTGTTGCTGAAAGAGATGGTAAATCTTCAAGAGAAGTGACGCCAAAGTTGCGAAGGAAATCCTCTGTGGTTCCAAACAGCATTGGACGGCCCGGTGCATTTAAACGGCCTACTTCTTTAATCAGTCCGTATTCTACCAGCTTATTGATGGCATGATCCGAATTTACACCACGAATTTTTTCAATCTCTGCTCTCGTAATCGGCTGCTTATAGGCAGTTATGGAAAGAACCTCCAGCTGTACATCCGTCAACGAATACTTCTTTGGCTGCTTCGCGACTTTAATCAGCACATCATAATATTCTGTTTTCGAGCAGAGCTGAAAAGAATCCTCCAGCTCGATGACACGGATTCCCCGATCTTCTGCATTATATTTATCCATCATATTTCGGATGATCTTTCTCGTTGTATCTTTATCATGTTCAATGGCAATGGCAATCTTTTCTACCTCCACCGCTTCTCCCATAGTAAAGAGAATGGCCTCGATTGCCGCCTCAATTTTCTGTAATTCCATAGTTCCTCCGGATATCTCTTACGCTTCTTTTTTATAAAACTTTGCGGATGTAATGATAATATCTCCAAATGTTTCTTCTTGTCGAATCACAATTTTCCCCGTTTTCATAAGTTCCAGGATTGCAAGGAAAGTTACCACCACCTGCATCTTACTCTTTTGTCCCTCCAACATCTTCTTAAAAGAAAAAGTTCCGTGCTCAATCGCATAATTTTCCACAAAATCCAGCTTTTCCTCCAAAGATACCTCTTCTTTTTCTATCTTTCCGAACTTGCTTCGAATCGGGTCAACTTTATCATTCTGTCGTTTCATAATCGACTGAAAAATGTCATTGAGTTTTTTTAATGTAAGGTCTCCCAGCAGCTTTTCCATATCCACCGGCTCTATATAACTTTCTACTTCTTCCGGAATCGTCGGCTCTTTGTACATCGCTTTCGCAGCATCCTGCATACGGTCTTTCAGCTCATAAGACATATATTTATACATCTTATATTCTAAAAGCTTTTGAACAAGTTCTTCACGAGGGTCAATTTCTTCCCCCTCTTCATTAACTTCTGCCGGCAGGAGCATTTTTGCTTTGACTTCCAGAAGTGTTGCTGCCATGACAAGAAATTCACTCATGACATTTAAGTCCTTTGTCTCCATATTGCGAACATATTCCAGATACTGCTCTGTAATTTCCACGATTGGAATATCAAAAATATTAAATTTATTTACATCAATCAGATGCAGCAGCAGGTCTAAGGGACCCTCAAAATTTTCTATCTTTACTGGTAATGCCATTATTTTTCCATTTCTCTGTAAATCTATACCGGACTTAAATGAATAACTGATAATTCCGGCTTATTGTTAAAACGAATCGGTATTGTGTGGGTTCCAAGTCCCCTTGAAACAATCATCTGTTTCTCGCCAATCCTATAGTTTCCTGCGCTGTATCGCGGGAACAGTTTTGCCTGAGGGGTGATAATTCCTCCAATCAGCGGCAGCCTGATAATCCCTCCATGCAGATGCCCTGATAAAGTCAGGTCAGCTCCCCATGCAGCATATTGTTTAAAATAGACCGGATTATGCGCCAGAAGAATGTGGTAGATTTCCTCCGAAGTCTCACATTTTCCAAGTTCCCCTTCTACCTGTGCTTCTCCAAACACATATCGGTTAAATTTTTTAAAATATTTTGGTGGAAGATCATATCCATAAATTCGAAATTTATTTTCTCCCACTGCGAAGTCTGCCTGTTCATTCACAAGCACCTTTACTCCAAGAGCTTTTAACGGCTTCATATATTCTTCATAACGCGTACCGTAAATTTCCACGTCCTGTCTCATGCGGGCTTCATGATTTCCAAGTCCATAGAATACGGGATATTTTTTCGCAAGCTCCATCACTGCCTTTTGCCCAATTTCATAAGGAATCTGTGAATGTCCAATAAGCATATCACCCGCAAGACATACAAAATCCGGAGAATTCTTTTCAATTTCTCCTAATAGAATCTTATTATTCTCTCCATAAGTGTGATTGTGCAGATCTGCAAGCATCACAATTGTTACAGGAGATTTTATTTTCTTTGATTGAATCTGATAATGTACTGTCTCGAACATAACGCGCCTCCGCACACCATCTTACCATAAGTTACATCATCCATGCAAGCCACACTCTTTTCACATAATCCGAATATTTTGCCGCTGCAATTGCTTTGTCTGCGAGAATATTTATTTCTCCCAGTTTTTCATTCCCGTGATAATAGCTCAATGTCCCCAGTACCTGATTTTCTTCGATCGGTGCCTGCAGCTCTTCCGGGATTTCCAGCCTTTTTTCAATAGATGTCAGACTTTCTCCATTCATTAATAGAAAAACAAATTCTTTTTCATACACAGGCACAATACTGGTCTCTACTCCTGCTTTTACTGGAATTTCATATAACTTTTCTCTTTCTGCATCGGTATCACGATAAATCTGATAATTTGCATAGCCATAATTTAAAAGTGTCGTTGCATCTAAAAATCTGGATTTACTGGTCTCTCCATTCATAATGACAGCGATCAGCTCCATATCTGCCTTTTTCGCAGTCGCAGAAACACAGAATCCCGCTTTGCTGGTAGAACCGGTTTTTAAACCCGTACTATATTCATATTGTCTGATTAATTTATTTGTATTATTCAGCCCAAATTCCTGACTTCCTTTGGCTGTATTATGTATGATCGTATCCATCCAGACTGTACAGTAATTATGTACCTGCGGATGATTTATCAGCAGTTCTCTGGACATTAATGCCACGTCATAAGCGCTGATTTCATGGCCATCTACATCCAATCCATTGCAGTTCATAAAATGTGTATTTTCCATACCAAGTTCTTTGGCACGCTCATTCATTTTATTTACAAAGGCCTCTTCACTTCCGGAAACAAATTCTGCCATTGCCACATAGGCATCGTTCGCACTTGCAATGGCAATACATTTTAACATGGTATCCACAGTCTGCTGTTCATTGGGTTCCAAATAAACCTGCGAACCGCCCATAGATGCTGCTTTTTCAGATACAACGACTGTATCCTCCAGTTTAATCTTGTTCTCCTCCAATGCCTCAAAAATAAGAAGCATCGTCATGATCTTCGTCACACTTGCCGGCGGCACTGCGGTATGAGCATCCTTTTCATAAAGAACCGTCCCTGTAGACGCTTCCATTAAAACCGCATGCGGCGCTGCAATGCCAATGGCTGCTCCTTCAGCATTTTCCTCCACATTGCTTTCAGACACATCCTCCGCCGCCCATACTGTAAATGGATAAAAAATCGACAACAGCATGGTCATTACTAAAATCCAAATGATATTTTTTCTCACAAAAAAACTCCCATATAAACCTTTGTACAGTTTAGTAGGAGTTTTTTCAAAAAAGAACTACTATTTCATTAATGCATCAACCATCCGATCAGCAGTCCTAATGCACCGCCTGCTGCCACCTGTAACGGTGTATGGCCTACATATTCTTTCAATTTATCCTCTGAAAATACCTTTTGGAACTTCTTTTCCCAGGTCTCCTCATTGTTAAAATCATCCACAATCTCTTCAATCAGAGTAGTTAATTCATTAATAACTTCAGCCTGCTTTCCAGTCTCCAGACGTACACCCATGGCGTCATGCATGACGATAATCGCAAGCATCGCGCTGATTGCAAATTCAAAGGATCCAACCCCATAGTGAAGCAGCGACATCATTGCCATGGCACTGACAGTCGCGGAATGTCCGCTCGGCATTCCCCCATCGCCAAACAGACGTTCCAGAGAAAATTCCCTGTGCAGAATCGTATATAAAATTGCTTTGATAACCTGTGCCGATGCCCAACCGCAAATACCGGCTGCCAGAACACGATTAGAAAGTAATTCATTCAATAAATCCATGAAAAATCCCTCTTTTGTTTTCTTACCCTGTCTTAAAGTTTCTTTACAAAAACTTCATACACTCATGTAATTTAGAAAAGGGACTGAAATTTTTTCCAGTCCCTTTTTGCACAAAATTAATTGTATTTACGTTTTCTAGCTGCTTCAGATTTTTTCTTACGTCTTACGCTTGGTTTTTCGTAATGTTCTCTCTTACGAATTTCCTGCTGAATACCTGCTTTTGCACAGTTTCTCTTGAATCTGCGTAAAGCGCTATCTAAAGTCTCGTTTTCTTTTACGATTACATTTGACATAGAATCACACCTAACCTCCCTCCAGTTGTGTATTGTGCATAATACAACTGTATGGGTATTTTTATTGCACTCTCGTTATTATATGGTACGACCTTTCTCTTGTCAAGTGATTTTCCACAAATTTCCGCAGAAATTTTCTTAAGAGAGCTGAACTGCAGCCACTTCTTTTGCTTTTGCAATAGCATCATCGATACCTGCAGGGTTCTTACCGCCGGCCTGAGCCATGTTTGGACGACCGCCGCCGCCACCGCCTACAAGTTTTGCGATTTCTTTAATCAGGTTACCTGCATGAGCACCTGCTTTCATAGCGCCGTCTGTTGCAGTAGCCATTAAATTTACTTTGCCATCTACGTTGGAAGCAATCACTACAATACCTTCGCCGATTTTTTCTTTTAACTGGTCACCAAGTTCACGAAGTCCGTTCATGTCTACGCCTTCTACCTTTGTAGCAAGCACTTTCATGCCATTTACTTCTTCTACCTGATTCATAACATCACCAAGAGCATCTTTTGCCGCTTTGCTCTTTAAGGATTCATTTTCACTCTGAAGTGCTTTTACTTCAGCCAGTAAATGTTCAACTTTTTCAACAGCTGTTGCAGGAGTTCCTTTTACGAGTTTTGCAACTTCTGCAAGTTTGCTTTCGATTTCCTTGTAATATGCAAATACACCTTCGCCTGTTAAAGCTTCAATACGACGTACGCCTGCAGCTACACCAGCTTCAGATACGATCTTGAAGGAACCGATCACACTTGTATTTGCTACGTGAGTACCACCACAGAGTTCTTTAGAGAAATCACCCATAGATACAACACGTACATCTTCTGCATATTTTTCACCGAAGAGAGCCATTGCACCTGTTTTCTTAGCATCTTCAATGTTCATAATTTCTGTTACGACTGGAAGTGCTGCCTGAATTTCTTTATTTACTAATTCTTCTACTTTTGCGATTTCTTCCGCTGTCATAGCCTGGAAATGAGCAAAGTCAAAACGAAGTCTGTCCGGAGCTACCAGAGAACCCTTCTGTTCTACATGGTTTCCTAATACAGTCTTTAATGCTTTCTGAAGAAGGTGTGTTGCACTGTGGTTCTTACATGTTGCATTTCTGCCATCTGTACAAACGCTTAATGTAACAACATCACCAACTTTGATCATGCCTTTTGTTAATTTACCAACATGACCAACTTTTCCGCCACGGAGTTTGATTGTTTCAGATACTTCGAATACAGCATCATTTACTGTGATAATACCTTTATCGCCTTCCTGACCACCCATAGTAGCATAGAATGGTGTTTCTTCTACGAATACTGTAGCGTTTTCACCAGCTGTGATAGCTTCTACAAGCTCTGTTTCTGTAGTAAGAACAGTCACTTTGGAATCAGCAGTCAATTTATCATAACCAACAAATTCTGTAGTAACAGCTGCATCAATTTCATCATAAACAGTTGCATCTGCACCCATGTAGTTTGTTGTCTTACGTGCATTACGGGCCTGAACTCTCTGTTCTTCCATATATGCCTTGAATCCGGCTTCATCAACATCGAATCCTTTTTCTTCAAGGATTTCTTTTGTTAAATCCAGAGGGAATCCATAAGTATCATATAATTTGAATGCATCTGCACCAGCTAAAGTTTTCTTTCCTTCTGCTGTCAATGCATCTTCCATTTCGCCTAAGATCTTAAGGCCTGTATCGATTGTTTTGTTGAACTGATCTTCTTCCTGAGTTAATACTTTAAAGATAAATTCTTTCTTCTCTTCTAATTCAGGATATCCATCTTTGCTTCCTTCAATAACTACAGCACTTAAATCTGCAAGGAATTTTCCATCCACACCGAGTAAACGTCCGTGACGTGCTGCACGTCTGATGAGACGGCGAAGTACGTATCCACGTCCTTCATTTGTAGGCATGATACCGTCAGAGATCATAAATGTAGCGGAACGGATATGGTCCGTGATCAGACGGATAGATACGTCCTTATCAGCATCTTTGTAATATTCACAGTTTGCGATTTCACAAACCTTATCACGAAGACTTCTGATTGTATCTACATCGAAAATAGAATCTACATCCTGAACAACTACTGCGAGTCGCTCTAACCCCATACCTGTATCGATGTTTTTCTGAACTAATTCTGTATAGTTATTATGTCCATCATTATCAAACTGTGTAAATACGTTGTTCCAAACTTCAATGTATCTGTCACATTCACAGCCTACTGTACAGTCTGGTTTTCCACAGCCATATTTTTCTCCTCGGTCATAATAGATTTCTGAACATGGACCACATGGACCAGCACCGTGTTCCCAGAAGTTATCTGCTTTTCCAAAACGGAAAATTCTCTCTGGTGCAATGCCGATTTCTTTATTCCAGATATCAAATGCTTCATCATCCTCTAAGTAAACAGATGGATAGAGTCTTTCTGGATCAAGACCTACTACTTCTGTCAAGAATTCCCATGACCAGTGAATTGCTTCTGTTTTGAAGTAATCACCAAATGAGAAGTTACCGAGCATTTCAAAGAATGTACCATGACGTGCTGTTTTACCTACGTTTTCGATATCGCCTGTACGGATACATTTCTGGCATGTTGTCACTCTTCGTCTTGGCGGAATTTCCGCACCTGTAAAGTATGGCTTTAATGGTGCCATACCTGAATTGATAAGTAATAAGCTCTTGTCATTGACTGGAACAAGGGAAAAGCTCTTCATAGCCAGATGTCCCTTGCTTTCGAAAAATTCCAAGAACATTTTTCGTAATTCGTTTACGCCGTACTGTTTCACTTTTGTCTCCTCCAATTTTTACGCTTCCTTTTCAGATTTCGCGTCTTTTCTGTCGCGTAACTTCTTTCCGGCCAGAATGCCGCATACACATACTGCCATCAGAATCACCATTTTGAATAAAGTCTGTACCAATGTAGTTAAGAACATCTTTTACCTCTCTTTCTCAAATACCTCATCGTGGATGAGATTCTCACCGTCTGCTGCGCTCGTTGCAAGTTTATCACAGCGTTCGTTCTGGGCATGTCCATCATGGCCCTTTACCCAAATGTAGGTTACTTTATGAGGTTCCATGGCTTTTAAAAGACGCTGCCACAGTTCCTTGTTTTTGACCGGTTTTTTGGCACTGTTCTTCCAGTCATTGCGAAGCCAGCTGACAATCCAGTTCTGATTAAATGCATCAACCACATATTTCGAATCGGAATACAATTCTACTTCACATGGTTTGATCAGTGCCTCCAACCCTACGATAGCTGCCATCAGCTCCATACGGTTGTTGGTTGTTCTTACAAATCCCTGACTGAATTCACGGATATGCTCAGTTCCGGTATTATCCGTATAGGATAAAATGGTCCCGTAGCCTCCCGGCCCGTCAGGATTTCCTCTTGCTGCACCGTCAGTGTAAATTTTAACTAACATATTACCTCCTGTTTATCGGTGCTCCCACCATTGTTCTATTCTATCCGAAACCAACAGATTTTACAATACTTTTATCCAAGAAAAGAACACAAAAACGGCACCTCTGACAGGAAGTGCCGTTAATTTTACCACATTTTTCTATTTTACAGGAAAATATATTTGCAAATAAAAAGAATTGATAACACATACATTAATGGACTCAGTTTCTTTTCTTTTGCTTTTCCTGTTATAAGTACAAGAACTGTGTAAGAAATAACACCGATTACAATACCTTCTGAAATACTGTACATAATTGGCATAAATAAAATTGTCAAATATGCTGGAATTGCCTCAATGTAATCATTAAAGTTAATCTTCACAACATTGCACATCATGTAGAAACCTACAATGATCAGTGCTGGAGCTGTTGCAAAAGATGGAATGGATAAGAACAGTGGGCTAAATACGATCGATAACAGGAATAAAAGACCTGTTACGATTGCTGTAAGACCTGTTCTGCCGCCTGCTGCTACACCAGAAGCACTTTCTACGAATGTAGTTACTGTAGATGTACCAAGTACTGCGCCAGATGTTGTCGCTACCGCATCCGCCATTAACGCGCCTTTGATTCTTGGAAGTTTTCCATCTTTATCAAGCATATCTGCTTTAGAAGCAACACCGATCAATGTTCCAAGTGTATCAAAAACATCTACAAACAGGAATGCAAACATTACTACAATAAAATTTGCAATACCAATTTCAGAAAAATCTGCTTTAAATACTGCACCAAAAGTTTCTCCTAAAGAAGCAAAATCCCAGCCTGCTGAAAAGTTTGGATATAAAGAATACCAGCCTGCTTCAGGATTTGGCACATAGATACCAATTGCCTGGCAGATCATTCCCAGTGCCCATGTAACAATAATACCAATAAAGATATCACCTTTTACTTTCTTAATTACAAGATATGCTGTAATAATAACACCAATAATTGCAAGTAATGCCGTAATACCTTCTGTTGAGAAATTTGCTCTGAAAGGCTGATAAGTTACAAGGGTTGCATCGCTGTTCACAACAATTTTAGCATTCTGAAGACCGATAAATGCAATAAAAAGACCAATGCCAGCAGAAACAGCTGTTTTTAAAGTCAGCGGAATTGCATTAAAGATCGCCTCTCGAACATTTGTTAAAGAAAGTATGATGAAAATAATACCTTCTGCAAATACGGCAAGTAAAGCTGTCTGCCATGAAACACCCATACCGATACATACCGTATATGTAAAGTATGCATTTAAGCCCATACCAGGCGCAAGTGCAAATGGATAATTTGCCATAAATGCCATGCAGATACATCCGATAAAAGATGAAATTGCTGTTGCAAGAAGAACTGCGTTTGTGTTCATTCCTGCATCTCCAAGGATCGATGGGTTAACCGCCAAGATATAAGCCATTGTCATGAATGTTGTAACGCCGGCTAACACTTCAGTTTTTACATCCGTCCCATTCTCCTTTAATTTGAATAATTTTTCTAACATCTGTTAGACCCTCCTAAATCTCATAATTCCCTAATGGATAAAAAAGACATAGATAGCATAACAGATTTCAAATCATTATTCTAATATAAGATTTTTATAAATTTTATAAATTCTATAAGTTTTCCTAATATTTCTATATAATAATGCAGACCATTCCGCCATTAGAATCATTTACAATCTTCTGCATCGTTTCCTGTAATTTTACCTGACTCTCTTCCCCAATCTGATATACCTTTGATTTAATTCCATCCTCCACAAGCTCTTCAATAGATTTCCCAAAGATATTGGTTTCCCAGATACTTCCATCTTCCTTCACATTCTGCCCAATGTATCTGATCAAATCTGTAGCCTGACTTTCATTTCCCACCAGCGGAGAGATTTCTGTTTCGATATTTGCACGAATCAGATGGATAGAAGGAGCCGTTGCCCTGATTTTGACACCGTATTTGCTGCCCTGTTTGACGATTGCAGGCTCTTCCAATGTGATTTCTTCTTTGATTGGCATAACCACACCGTATCCTTTTTGCCTTACCGCATCGATAGCATACTGAACTTTGGCATATTCTTTTTTCATTGCCGCAAGCTCCCGTATCATTTTCATCAGTTCGTACTCCCCCGCAATGTTTTCCCCAGTCATTTTACTTAAAATATCATAATAATACTGTTCATCAATCTCCAGGATCACTCTGACTTTTCCATTGGATAAATTCAGATTCTCTATTTTTACCTTGCTGACATATGGAGACTCCATCTGCATGTTTTCAGGTACAATATCCTGCACACGGTTAATTCTCCCCATAAGCAATTTTATCTGTTCCAGTAAATCCTTTTTAATCTCAGAATCATCGGAAAGCATTTCCACCCATTTTGGTATATAAAACTCCACATCGGTAATCGGAAATTCCTTCAAAATATTCTCAAACATTTTAAAGATATCTTCTTTTCGAAGCTGTTCACAATTGAACGGCAGAACTGGAACCTGATACTGAGTTTCAAGCTCTTCTGCCAATTGCCCTGTTGCCTCCGCATATGGGCGGCTGGTATTTAAAATCACAATAAATGGCTTGCCGAGTTTTTTCATCTCTGCTATGGTCCGATTTTCTGCTTCTATGTAATTCTCCCTTGGGAGGTCCGAGAAAGATCCATCACAGGTCACCACAATCCCAATCGTAGAATGCTCCTGCATTACCTTTCTGGTTCCAAGCTCTGCTGCCTTGACAAACGGAATCTTTTCTTCTGACCAGGGTGTTTTCACAAGACGAGGCTGATCATCCTCCATATGTCCCGCAGCACCAGTCACCATATATCCAACGCAGTCAATGAGCCGTACTTTAAGCCGTACATCCTCTGACAGGTTTAGCTCAAATGCTTCTTTAGGTAAAAACTTTGGCTCCGTTGTCGTAATCGTTTTCCCGGAACCGCTTTGTGGCAGTTCATCCATAATTCTTGTCTTCTCCGGACTCTCCGGAAGATTTGGAAGTACCAGAAGATCCATGATTCTCTTTATCAAGGTTGATTTTCCAGTTCTTACAGGACCAATGACACCGATATAAATTTCTCCTCCGGTACGCATTTGAATGTCCTTGTATAAATCAAACTCTTTGTTTGCAACATTGTCCATAAAAAAACCTCCGATTCATCGATTATTGTTTTTACAATCTATGAATCAGAGGTTTTAATTATTCATGATGCTTTAAATAGGAACTGACTTATTTGATTACAAGCTCATCCCATCTCTGGTCAGCTACAAATGCAACATATGTTTTACCTGTGTTGATTGTGATTTCATCACCCATTCCGTCATAGTAACGTGTAGGTTCTGTATCACTTCTCTTTGTCCATGTCACATTGATTCTCTTACCGTTTGTGATGTAAATTGCTTCCTGTCCTTCACCGATACAGTTGAAGATTAAATATCCATTTTCATCTAACTGACTGTATGTAACTCTCTGGATGATTACATTCTTAAATGATAACTGTTTGTTGCCATTCTGTGGGTCAACATGCGCGCTGCCATATTCAGAATAGTAATATAATCCGTCTTCTGCATTATATGTCAGTTCAGATCCGTTGTGTTTGAATGGAAGATCGATAAATGTTGCTTCTTTTGCAAAATCTTCATAAACTTCTTCTAATAACACTGGATTTGCTTCTGTAGCGAACTGATAGTGAGAACCTTCATAGTATTCATTGTATTCTGTTCCAATGCCTAATCTGCTTGTATATTTTTCGATTTCACCTGTTAAAATATACTCTGTAAATTCTCTTGCTTTACCATTATTTACACGTCCGAAGTATCCGGAAATGTGATCACTTGCAGGTAATGCAAGGTAATCATTGATATAGAAAGGGCCACCATCATGACAGATGATTGCATTCCATTCATTTGCAAGCAGAACGTTTGTAGGACGTAAAGAACGAATACTTCCGAACTGTTCAATTGCATCCCAGTCTTTTACAAGTGCCATAAAACGAGTAATTTCATCGTTCTTTGTACTGTTCATAAGTTCATAAACAACATCTGCCTGAGTTAAACCGTAATGTGGTAACGCAGTTTTTTCATTATCAACCATAACAGCAATTGGTCTCTGATTTTTTAATTCTTCAGAGATAATCTCATTTGTTAATTCACTGCGGTAGTATCCTTCCGGAATTACATCTTCAACTACCGGTTCTTCCTCTTCAACCACTTCTTCTACTTCTGCTGCTTCTTCTTCGATTTCCACAGTTACTTCTTCAACTGCTTCTTCTTTACCGCCGCAAGCTGTCAATGCTGCAACCATTGCTACAGAAGCGAGGAGCATTAATAATCTTCTTTTCATCAGTTTCTTTCCTTTTTAGCTAAAAATTATTTATTTAAAAGGTATTCGTGAATACCTTTGGCAGCAGCTTTACCAGCACCCATTGCAAGGATTACAGTTGCAGCTCCTGTAACTGCGTCACCGCCTGCGTAAACACCTTCTTTTGAAGTTGCACCGCATTCTTCACTTGCTACGATACATTTTCTCTTATTGATTTCAAGGCCCTTTGTAGTAGAGGAAATCAATGGGTTTGGAGATGTACCAAGGGACATGATCACTGTATCTACTTCAATTTCGAATTCGCTGCCTGCGACTTCAACTGGACGACGTCTGCCGGAAGCATCCGGTTCGCCAAGTTCCATCTTCACACATTTGATACCTTTAACCCAGCCATTTTCGTCAGCAAGGATTTCTGTAGGATTTGTAAGAAGGTCGAAAATGATTCCTTCTTCTTTTGCATGATGAACTTCTTCAACTCGAGCTGGAAGTTCTTCTTCGCTGCGTCTGTAGATAATATGTACTTCTGCGCCAAGACGAAGAGCTGTTCTTGCAGCATCCATTGCTACGTTACCGCCGCCGACAACAGCTACCTTTGTACCTGCAGCGATTTGTGTATCATAACTTTCATCAAATGCTTTCATTAAGTTGTTACGTGTTAAGTATTCGTTTGCAGAGAATACGCCATTTGCCTGTTCTCCTGGGATACCCATGAACTTAGGAAGACCTGCACCAGATCCGATAAATACAGCATCAAAGCCTTCTTCTTCCATTAATTCATCGATTGTAACAGATTTACCGATTACTACATCAGTTTCAATCTTAACACCAAGTGCTTTTACGTTTTCGATTTCCGGCTGAACAACACCGTCTTTTGGTAAACGGAATTCAGGGATACCATAAACAAGTACACCACCTGCTTTGTGGAGTGCTTCAAAAATTGTAACATCGTAACCTAATTTTGCAAGGTCACCTGCACATGTAAGACCTGCTGGGCCAGAACCAATGACAGCAACTTTTTTGCCGTTCTTTTCTTCTGCTCCAACTGGTTTGATATTGTTTTCTCTCGCCCAGTCAGCTACGAATCTTTCCAGTTTACCGATAGAAACAGGATCACCTTTTTTACCACGGATACACTGACCTTCGCACTGGCTTTCCTGTGGACAAACACGTCCGCAGATTGCCGGAAGGGCACTGGATTCACCGATTACTTTATATGCTTCTTCGAAGTTTCCTTCTTTTACGTGAGCGATAAATCCTGGAATGTTGATAGATACAGGACATCCCTGTACACATTTTGCATTTTTACATCCGATACATCTCTGAGCTTCTTCTACAGCTTCTTCAGCATTGTATCCAAGACATACTTCATCAAAGTTTTTTGCACGAACCTGTGGTTCCTGTTCTCTTACAGGTACTCTCTTTAATACGTCTGCCATTATTCGTCACCTCCGCAGTTTCCACATCCGCCGTGATGTGTGTCACCTTCCTGTAATTTCAGCATTGCTCTGCCTTCCTGAGTCTTGTACATCTGCTGACGTTTCATCGCCTGATCAAAGTCAACTAAATGGCCGTCAAATTCAGGTCCGTCTACACATGCGAATTTAACTTCATCACCTACAACGAGACGACATGCACCACACATACCTGTACCATCAACCATGATCGGGTTCATGCTTACGATAGTCTTGATGCCGTATTTCTTTGTTGTTAAGCAGCAGAATTTCATCATGATCATTGGGCCGATTGCAACACAGAGGTCATACTGATTTCCGGCTGCAACTAATTCATCAATAACAGCTGTAACCATACCATGACGTCCGTAAGAACCATCATCTGTTGTCACATAAAGATTTCCTGCAACTGCTTCCATTTCTTTTTCAAGAATTAAAAGATCTTTTGTTTTTGCACCAACGATAACATCAGCTGCTACGCCGTGTTCATGGAGCCATTTTACCTGTGGGTATACAGGAGCTGTACCAACACCACCTGCTACGAAAAGGATTTTTTTCTTCTTTAATTCTTCAATATCTTCATCGCAGAGTTCTGATGGACATCCTAAAGGACCTACGAAGTCTGCAAAGGAATCACCAGCTTTTAAAGATGTCATTTTATGTGTAGATGCACCTACTGGCTGGAATACAATTGTTACTGTACCTGCTTCTGCATCATAGTCACAGATTGTCAGCGGAATACGTTCTGCTGTTTCATTTAATCTGACGATGATGAACTGGCCAGGTTTACATGATTTCGCAACTCTTGGAGCTACTACATCCATTAAATAGATATTGGATGTTAACTGTTCTGCTTTTGTAATTTTAAACATAATCTGCCTCCTGGGTAATGTGGAGCTTTCTCTGCATTTTTGCAATCTTTAACCACACTACACTATTGTTAATCATATAACAAAAAAGATGACTTTTCAATAAAAAAATCATCTTTTCCGTAAGATTCTGCTAGTTCTATTCTGTTTCTGTACTTCCGGTCATTGGATTCGTACACTGATAAGTCACTGTACTAATTTCTGACATAATACCGTATTCATCTTCCACAAACGCATGGACCGTTGTCGTTCCCTCAGGCATCAGAAATTCTCCAGTATAAATTTCAGAAGATTCATTTGGCCTGCTTCCATCCAGTGTATAATATGCCACACAATTGTCCGGCACTAGAATACGCACATAATGTTCTCCTACATACTCGCCTGACTCAGGAATGATCGTCGGCGGATCCGGCGCCCCAAATTCTATATCATACACCTCCGATGCAATGTCACTGCTGTTTCCATTAGAATCCATTACAAAGGCACGAACAACTGTGGTGCCTTTGGGCAGTTCGATTGGTACTGTGTATTTATAGGAAGATTCATTTGGTATGGATCCGTCTAACGTGTAATAAATCGTTCCCTCAACCTCTGAATGTAATTCTATAGAAATATAAAATGAATAGCCACCAGCCGGATAGCTGAATTCCGGCTTTGGAATGTAGGCACTCTGCTCTTTTACATTTGAAATCTCAGGCTGCTGCTGCAGTGCTGTCGGTTCCTGATTCTTTAAAACGGATCCATAGGCAAATGCAAAAGCGCATATTCCCAAAATGACGACAAAAAGAATCCCTACCATCTTCCAATTGACCTTTTTTAACACCTCAATGCTTTCTTCCGTCTTTTCCTCCAGTTGTCTTACCGTCGGTTTATTCGGAAGTTTTGTCTGGGCACTGGCAATTCTGATTTGAAGTTCATCCATCTCCGGCTCATAATCCGGCACTATCTGGACTGCTTCCCCACAATTGTGGCAAAACAGACATCCCTCTTTAATCTCCGTACCACATTTTTTACATTGCATAGTAATCTGTCCTTTATAAATATTCGTCAATATACTGCTCAAACTGCTCCGCTGACATTAGGATTTCCCTAGGCTTTGTTCCCTGCTCTTCACCGACTACTCCTGCTTCTGCCAGCTGATCCATGATTCTTGCAGCTCTGTTAAAGCCAATTTTGAACCACCTCTGGAGCATTCCAATGGAAGCTTTTTCTTTTTCGATAATGAATTTTCCAGCCTCTGCAAATAACGGGTCATTGCCCCCTGCGGAGTCATCAGCTCCTGATTTGCCTGTAGCGGCACCAGCAGTCTGCTGCTTTTTCATATGTTCTTCGATCTCTGTATTTGCGGCTGCTGCATCATTGTGCGCTTTTAAAAATTCTACAACCGCATTTACCTCATCATCAGATACAAAAGCCCCCTGAATACGCACAGGCTTTGGATAACCATATGGATAAAAGAGCATATCACCCTTTCCAAGCAGTTTCTCTGCACCATTCATATCCAGAATCGTACGGGAATCCACACCTGAAGATACGGCAAAGGCAAGTCTGGACGGCATATTTGCTTTGATCAGACCTGTAATAACATTGACTGATGGTCTCTGTGTGGCAATGATCAGATGGATTCCTGCTGCTCTGGCAAGCTGAGCCAGACGGCAGATAGCATCCTCTACATCACCAGGAGCTACCATCATAAGGTCTGCAAGCTCATCTACAATAATGACGATCTGTGGAAGCTTCTGTGGTTTATCTTCATCTTCCAGCATTTCAATGCTTTTGACTTTCTCATTGTATCCCTGTAAATTACGTACCTGGTATTCTGCAAAAAGCTGGTAACGTCTGGTCATTTCTGCAACTGCCCAGTTTAAGGCTCCGGCTGCTTTTTTCGGATCAGTTACAACCGGAATCAATAAATGTGGAATTCCATTATATGTACTAAGCTCAACTACCTTCGGATCCACCATAATCAGTTTTACATCTTCTGGCGACGCTTTATATAAAAGGCTCATTATGAGTGTATTAATACATACTGATTTACCGGAACCTGTAGCACCAGCAATCAGAAGGTGTGGCATTTTTGCAATATCTGTAATGATCGTTTTCCCGCCAATATCCTTTCCAACCGCAAATGCAAGATTAGAGGAATGATTGTCAAACTCCTCTGATGCCAGCAGTTCCCGAAGAGTTACAGTAGAATTTTCTTTATTTGGCACTTCAATACCGATTGCTGCTTTTCCCGGAATCGGTGCTTCAATACGAATATCTGCTACCGCAAGATTCAACTTGATATCATCAGCAAGGGCTAAGATCTTACTTACCTTCACTCCATGGTCCGGCTGAAGCTCATATCTTGTAACAGTAGGACCGCAGCTTACATCCGTCACTGTTACATTTACACCAAAATCTTTTAAAATCTGCTGTAATTTAGCTGCTGTCTCACGAAGCTGGCCTGCTGAATTTTTTTTTGCTCCTGCTTTTGGCGGTGTCAGCAGACGAAGCGGCGGAAACTGATACTGCTTTTGCTCCGTGACAGGCTCTGTAATTTCCGGAATTACAGCTTCTGCAGTTTCCTTCTTTCTGCGTCTTGATACAGTTCTATCTGTCTGTAATGTCACAGACTCCTCCTGTACTCCTGAAACTATTTCCGGCTCTTGGGTAATTACAGGTTCTGCTGCAATTCTGACCGGAATTTCATGAATTTCTTCTTTTACCGACATCTGTTCAACGTTTGATACAGATTTTTGTACAGGGATTTCTGTCATTTCAGGACTTAAGAAAATCTCCTCTCTTGCAGTTTCTTCAAGTCCTGTAAGCTCTGTCATATTTTCTTTATGTACTGCATCCGCTGAGAGTTTTACGTCCATACTCACACCAGATGCTTTTCTTTCCAGACGACGTTCCCGTCTTTCTTCCGCCCGCTCTTTTCTGCGAACATTTTCTTCTCTGGCAGTATCATATACTTTCTGCCCGCCTTTTTTTACACTTTTTACAAAAGACTTTTCGCTAATGATGACTGCAGCCACGATAAACAAGGCAATCAACAAAATAAACGCTCCCACAGTGCCAAAAGCCCCTGCCAGAAGACCGTAAACTGCTGCGCCGATAATCCCACCACCGTCATGATGAAGTGCACAATATTCATAAGCTGCACCTATGGAATCCAGCTCCTTATTTCCAAGAATTCCATGAAGGAATCCGTTAAGCAAGAGTACCGCCAACACTCCGGCAGCAACTTTTACTACTGCCACTGCATTTTCTCTGTTTGCCACAAAAAAACTAACACCAATAAACAATGCAATCGGTACCAGATATGCAAGATATCCGAACAGACCAAACAGCAGATTGCTGACTGCACTGCCAAATTTTCCGCACACACCAAAGCAGCTAAGCAGCATCAGTGCACAAAGAACAAAAAACAAGATTACAATGACTTCATTCATCACTTCCGGATTGGTTTCCGAAACTGCCTGTTTTCCCTTTGCAGAACGCCCCTTGGTATTTGTTTTTTTATTTTTAGAAGAAGTACTTTTACCTCTTTTTGTCTGCGCCATAGCATCAAACCTCTTTCACTCATTCTTTCTTACGCCGAATATCTTAACACATTCTTTTAGGTTTGTCTAATTTTTCTTCGAATCTTTGTTCGCCTTCCTGATCATATGATAAAGCTTTCTAAATGCTTCTCTGATTCCTCCCACTTCATCAATAATGCCGGCATCTACTGCTTCTTTTCCTACAAGAATCGTTCCCAAATCCTTTGTCATATATCCGGTATCCATCATCATTTCCTCAACATCTTCCTGATCCGCCTGACTGTGTTCAGCAATAAAACCAGTGATTCGATCCTGCATTCTCTGGAAATATTCATAGGTCTGTCTTGCCCCAATAACCATTCCGGACATTCTCACCGGATGAATGAGCATGGTTCCGGTAGGAACAATAAAAGAATAATCCGATGCAACAGCCAATGGTACACCGATGGAATGGCTTCCTCCAAGCACCAGTGATACTGTAGGCTTGCTTAAAGATGCGATCATCTCTGCAATCGCAAGACCCGATTCCACATCCCCGCCAATGGTATTGATCAGAATCAAAAGCCCTTCAATCTCTGCATCGTCTTCTATTGCTGCAAGACTGGGGATCACATGCTCATATTTTGTAGTCTTGCTGCTGCCTGATAATACTTCATGGCCTTCGATCTCTCCGATGATAGACAGCAGATGAATCTTAGAGTTTCTTTTTGAATCCTCCAAAGTCATCTGTCCGAATTCTTTCATATCTTCTTTATTTTTTTCTTTATTGCTGCTGTTTTTCGACATAAAAATACCCTGCCTTTTTTGTTTACTTAACTTTAGTATCTCTCCAAGGCAGGGTAAATATTCCTAAATTTTATACCTGTTCTAAAGCCTGTGCTAAATCTTCAATAATATCATCCGGGTTTTCAATACCAACAGATAATCTGATAAGACCTGGTGTAACACCTGCTTCTTTCAACTGTTCATCGTTCATCTGGCGATGTGTATGACTTGCCGGATGAAGCACGCAGGTTCTTGCATCTGCTACATGAGTAACGATTGCAGCTAATTTTAAGCTGTCCATAAATCTTGCAGCATCTTCTTTTGTTCCCTTTAAGCTAAAGGAAATTACGCCGCAAGTACCGTTTGGCATGTATTTCTGTGCCAGTTCATAGTATTTGTCTCCCGGAAGTCCGGCAAAGTTTACGAATTCTACTTTTTCATGTGCATTTAAGAATTCTGCAACCTTTTTCGCATTGCTGCAATGTTTTTCTACACGAAGCGGCAATGTTTCAAGCCCTACATTTAACAGGAAGCAGTTCATTGGTGAAGGAATACTTCCAAGGTCACGCATGAGCTGTGCTGTCATTTTGGTAATATAAGCAGCCTTGCCGAATTTTTCTGTATAAACAATTCCATGATAGGTTTCATCCGGAGTTGTCAGGCCTGGGAATTTATCTGCATGAGCATCCCAGTCAAAGTTACCGCTGTCGATGACTGCTCCTCCGACTGCCATAGCATGTCCATCCATATATTTTGTTGTAGAATGCGTAACAATATCTGCTCCCCATTCAAATGGACGACAATTGATCGGTGTTGCAAATGTATTGTCAATGATCAATGGTACACCATGCTTATGAGCAATGTTTGCCATTTTTTCAATATCAAGAACTACAAGTGCAGGATTTGCAATCGTTTCCCCAAGAAGACATTTTGTGTTTGCCTGGAACGCTGCATCAATTTCTTCTTCAGAAGCATCCGGGTCTACAAATGTACAGTCAATACCAAGCTTTTTAATAGTAGCTGCACAAAGGTTAAAGGTTCCTCCATACACTTTTGCAGAACATACCACATGATCTCCAGCCTGACAGATATTAGTAACTGCATAGAAGTTGGCAGCCTGACCTGAGGATGTCAGAATTGCTGCTACACCGCCTTCTAATTCAGCAATTTTCTGAGCAACTGCATCGTTTGTCGGGTTTGCAAGTCTTGTATAAAAATATCCGGAATCTTCCAAATCAAAAAGACGACCCATTTCTTCTGTAGTGTCATATTTGAAAGTTGTACTCTGATAAATTGGAAGAACTCTTGGTTCTCCTTTGGCAGGTTTCCAGCCGCCCTGAACACAGATTGTATCCAAATTTAATTTTTTGCTCATATGTATACCTCTACTTTCCAATTGGAATTCCTAAAATACTCGTTTTGAAACCGTCGGCAATTCTGTCGTAGCTTCCACATTCCATCTTTGTTCCGAATGTTTTATTCCAACAGTCTGCAATTGCCTGCGCAAATGGTTCTGACATTTTCCCTTTATATTCAACAATCAAAGGAATGACATAAGATACCACGAACATATTGCAGTCAATCTGTAAGCCTTCTCGCTGGAATTTCCATTTTTTTGACTCAATCAGTTCTTTTGCATATCCAACGAATCTTTCAGACAGTTTATTTAACCATGCTTCTTTATCTTCTTCGTAATTGTAAATTTCTTCTACGCATAACAATACTTTTCCGTATTTTTTCATCATGCCTTCAAAAACTACCGGATAATTTTTTTTGCTGAAATTCTTTAAAGAATATTTCATTTCGTCAAAAAGCATATCCATTCCACTCATTGCTTCGTTATAAAGCTGTCCATACTGCATTAAATCCATGGTGTTCTCCTTATGTACAATATTATATTTTTAAAATTTTCTTTAATGGTTTCTGTATTAAAATTTCCACTAAAAGGTCAAACATCACTGCTGCTGCCATCGACAATACAAAGGTAAGCAGATAGGTCAGTAAAAATCCCACTTTCGCGGAATGTCCCACGTAAAACCGATCTCCAATCAACTGAATGATCAGATAATGTATCATATATACTGAAAAAGAATGTTTTGCAATAAAACTGATTATTTTTTTCGTCGGCTCCCAGTTTATATGTACTTCATTTAGAAGTAATGTATATACAGCAATTACAAAAAAAGTATAAGCCGGAGCAAAATCCTTATCACTGTAATTCTCCACTGGTAACAGATACTTCCAAAGAATCGTAATTAAGAAACCAATACTTCCACAAAGATACCAGAATTTTTTATTCGTTTCATTAATAATCCGGCAATGGAAATATCCCAGGAAAAAATAAATTGTCCAGGATGCCATCAGCCATTTTCCGTAATGAAAATTCCAACCCATATCATTGATCAGATAAATGCTCACCGCATTCCACCCAATACTTAACCAGAACAGTAATTTTATTTCCCAATCCGACATCGCATGAAACATTTTACTAAAAAACGGGGCACTCATAACAAGTCCGATCAGGGAATACATAAACCACAAATGATGTTCAATGTTCAGGGAAGTAAGCTGATTAATGGTTTCCTCTACAAATAGGCGAAGCTCAAATGACCTTCCGGACCAGTAATAATCATATCCATGCAGCACAAATGTCATCAAAACATATGGCAGTAAAATAGAAATGATCTTTTTCTTATAGTACAGCCAATAATCTTCTTTTGTGTGGAATTCTCTCTTCATATTGAAATGTCCACTCAACATGAAGAACATACCATTACAAGTATAAATTATGTAGTCAAATACATCTTTAAACCATGAAAAGGAATTAAATGGTTTCGGATTCACATGGACCGCTATAACAAACATCATAGCGATCATGCGGATCACATCATAACGAACCTCTCTCCCTCTGTTCATTCCTTATTCGTCCCAGTTATGATATACAGCCTGAACATCATCGTCATCGTCTAAAAGATCTAATGTTCTGTTCAGGAATTTAATGTCATTTTCATCTGTTAATGTCACGTAATTCTGAGGAATCATCGTAACTTCTGCAGATACCATTGCAATACTTTCTTTTTCCAGTGCTTCACGAACCACACTGAAATCGTCAGGATCAGTTAAGATTTCAAAGCTGTCTTCTTCTTCAGCGAAGTCTTCTGCACCTGCATCAAGAGCGATCATCATAAGATCGTCTGCATCCATTTCGCATTCTTCTTTATCAATGATAATCTGACCTTTTTTGTCGAACATGTAAGATACACAGCCTGAGTTCCCCATGTTTCCATTACCTTTTGTGAAGGCACTTCTTACGTTGGATGCTGTTCTGTTTTTGTTATCTGTTAATGCTTCAACAATGATTGCGATACCGCTTGGGCCATATCCTTCGTAAGTTACCTGTTCGTAGTTTACAGAGTTTGCATCACCAGCTGCTTTTTTGATACCACGGTCAATTGTATCATTTGGCATATTGTTTGCTTTTGCTTTTGCGATGATATCACGCAGTTTGCTGTTGTTTGCAGGATCCGGACCGCCTTCTTTTACGGCTACCGCAAGTTCTCTACCGATTACTGTAAAGATTTTACCCTTTGCAGCATCATTTTTTTCTTTCTTATGCTTAATATTGGCAAATTTTGAATGTCCTGACATGTCATTCGTCCTTTCTTTTCCTTCGTTTTTCTCTCCAGATTTCCGACTGAGTTTCGGAAATATATCGGCAAATATTATACTATCTTTTATAGTCTGTGACAAGATTTTTTTCAGTCCTATGTATTTAACTGCAGACTGATTTTCAATGCCTCGTCAATTTTTAATAAAATTTTATCATCCAGATGGCAGATTTTATCTTTCAATCTGGATTTATCAATGGTTCGAAGCTGTTCCAGCAAAATTACCGAATCCTTGACCATATGATACTGATTGGCATCAATGGCAATATGGGTCGGAAGTTTTGCCTTATTCATTCTTGAGGTAATGGCAGCACAGATGACCGTTGGGCTGTGTCGGTTTCCTACATCATTCTGAATGATGAGTACCGGGCGGATACCGCCCTGCTCGGAACCTACCACTGGTCGTAAGTCTGCATAAAAGACATCTCCCCGTCTGATAATCACTTCTATTCTCACGCTCCTTTAGCGTAAGTATTCCCATTATTTTTCAAAATAATCTCTGATTTCTTTAATTTCTCCGTCTTTATAATAAATTCGGGGAATTCGGTTTCCCAAATCACAGACAAGCTCATAGTTAAAGCGTCCGCTTAAATCCCCAAGCTCCTCTGCTGTAATACTCAAATTTCCATCCTGACCGATCAGCGTCACACGGTCTCCTGTTTTTACTTCTTCCGGAATCTCGGTTACATCTACCATCAGCTGATCCATACAGACACGCCCTACGATTGGTACTTTGTACCCCTTGATCAATACATAACCTTTGTTTGATAAGCTTCTTGGATAGCCGTCTCCATAGCCAATAGGTACTGTAGCAATCTTTCTCTTTTTATCTGCAATCCAGGTGCTTCCATAGCTGACTGTTGTCCCAGGCTCTACCTCTTTTACATATACCACATGACTTTTCAGTGAAAGAATGGGCTTTAACTGAACCACATCTCTTTTCACTTCGTCAGAAGGCCACAATCCGTAAGAAATGATTCCCGAACGGACCAAGTTAAATTTATCGTCCGCAAATTCAATGATTCCGGCACTGTTTGCACAATGTTTTAAGGCAAATGTAACACCTTCCGCTTCCATCGCTTTGATCATTTCATTAAATTTTTCTATCTGCTTTAATGTAAATTCTGGATTTTCTGTATCCGCATTTGCAAAATGCGTAAATACGCCTTCCATTTCCAACATCGGAAGTTCTTTTATCTTTACTGCATCCTCTGCCGCTTCCTTTGCAGTCTGATAGCCAATACGTCCCATTCCTGTATCCATTTTCATATGGATATAAGCTTTTCTATTCTGCCGCACAGCTTCTTCTGATAATGCTTTTGCCATATCTAACTGGAAAACCGTTTGTCGAATATCATATCTTACAATTTCTTCATAGCATTCCGGAAATGTATAGCCTAAAATCAAAATTGGTTTCTTAATTCCTGATTTTCTAAGCTCTACCGCTTCATCCACGGTTGCAGTTGCATAGCCCCAAAGATCATCTAATGGTTCTAACAGCTCTGCCAACGGTACAGCTCCATGCCCATAAGCATCCGTTTTTACCACTGCCATAATCTTTGTTCCGTCCGGAATATTTTTGCTCATCTGCTCAAAATTGAACAGCACTGCATCTAAATCAATATCTGCATGTACTCTCCTGTACTTTTTCACGCTCTTGTCACCTCTGAAATACCATCTAAAATATCTGTAGCAGTCATACTATAAGCACCTTTTGCCGCCGCAGCAGCATCTCCCGCTTTTCCATGTAAATACACGCCCAGTCTGGCCGCCTCATGGACCTCCATTCTCTGTGCGATCAGTCCGCCAATCATTCCCGCCAGCACATCTCCGCTGCCGCCGGTTGCCATGCCGGAATTTCCGCTTGTATTAATAAACGCAAATTCATTTTCTTTCGCCACGATAGTTCTGGCATCTTTTAAGACCAATGTCACATCGTAGTCTTCCGTAAAATTCTTTGCCTCCCCCATCGGATGATTCACAATTGTTTCCTTTGTTTTTCCTGTAAGCCTTGCCATTTCCTGAATATGCGGTGTCAGGACTACCGGCACTTTTTTATCCATAAGGCAGGTTTTGCTCTTTGCTAAAATATTAATTCCATCTGCATCCACAACGACTGGCACTGCACTTTTTGTGATTACATAGTTCAAAATTTTTTCTGCTGCACGTTCTGTACCAAAACCTGGCCCGATTACGATGACATCTGCCCATTCCATACATTCCTTTAGCTGTTTCACAGACGGTCTGTTCCTGTCATAAACCTCCAAAAGTGCCTCCGGAAGCAATATCTGCATCGCGAGCTGATTTTCTTTTGGTGTATAAATTTTTACCAGCCCCGCACCCATGCGGTAAGCTCCTGCTGCACAAAGATAGGCTGCACCACTGATTTTCGGAGAACCCGCGATCACCAGTACCTTTCCATAGGTTCCCTTGTGAGAATTTTCCTTACGCTTCGGAAGCTTCTTCATATCCTCTTCTGTATAGGTAATTACTTTGCACTCTTTACATTCTCTAAAAGGAATTCCAAGATCAGCAACTATAATTTCACCGCAGCATTCCCTTCCCGGATAAAGAATCATACCCAGTTTTTCCGTAAAGAAAGTAATTGTTTTGCTGGCTTTCACCGCAATCCCACATATTTTTCCTGTATCAGAAGAAACACCTGACGGTACATCCACTGCAACCACCGGTGCATCTGCACGATTGATGGCATCAATCACTTCTGCTGCAAGCCCTATAATGTCCCGGTTACATCCAATACCAAAAACTGCATCTACAATGACAGTATATTCATCATAAACAGGTGCGGTAACAAAATTTCCAGAAACTGCCTTGTACATTTCAAATTGCTGCTTTGCATCTGCCGAAAATCGATCCAATGCACCGACAATGCACACATCCACATCATAGCCTTTTTCTTTCATAAGTCTTGCGATTGCAAGACCGTCTCCTCCATTATTGCCAGTTCCGCAGGCAATAAGAATTTTTTTCAGATCATAAGAACCATTTGCAAGCTCTTCTACTACTGATAAAGCAGCTCTTTCCATCAGAAGAAGCGATGGAACTTTATAGTTTTCCATCGCTTGCTTCTCCCAGTTTTTCATTTCTTTTCCACTTATCAAATATTTCATTTTTCCCGTTACTCTTTTTCGTAGCTGGATAAGTTGTAGGAAAGTCTCAGTAAACTGTCAAACAGATGAACATTTTCAACTACAACATCCTTTGGCACATTTAAATCTGTGTGCGCAAAATTCCAAATTGCCTTGATTCCGCAGGAAACCAGAATATCAGCCATCTCGGATGCTGCTGATTTTGGCAGAGTCAATACTGCAATTTCAATTTTTTCTCTCTTTACAAATTCGCGAAGATCACTTGTCGGATAAATCTGAATATTTCCAATTTTTTTGCCAATCAGGTCAGGATTCACATCAAAAATCCCTTTGATTTTAAAACCGTTCTTTTCAAAAGATGCGTACTTTGATAACGCCTGTCCCATATTACCGCCGCCAATCACGACCATATTATGGCTCTGATCAATTCCCAAAATTTTCCCAATTTCATCGTGAAGATATTTTACATTATATCCATATCCCTGCTGTCCAAATCCGCCAAAATGATTTAAGTCCTGACGAATCTGTGATGCGGTGACCTTCATGCGACTGCTGAGCTCTCCTGATGAGATTCTTTCCATCCCGCTATCGAGTATCTCCCCCAAATATCGATAGTATCTCGGCAATCTTTTGATAACCGCTTTGGAAATCTGTCGTTCTTCCATGCTATTCCTCCTTGATTTCCAGTATATTTTTTATTATAATTGTTTGTTAAATTGATGTCAAATATTTATTAACATAACAGGAGGAACTTCTATGATACTGGCATGCCAGAATATATGTAAAACATTCGGTTCCAGAGACCTTCTCAAAAATGCTTCTTTTCACATTGAAGACCGTGAAAAAGCTGCCATTGTAGGAATTAACGGTGTAGGAAAATCCACGCTTTTGAAGATCATTATCAAAGAAATCGACGCAGATTCCGGCGAAGTTGTCATTGCAAAAGGCAAGACGATCGGCTATCTGGCACAGCATCAGGATTTAATGGGGGAAAATACAATTTTTGATGAACTTTTTCAGGTTCGCAAGGAGCTTCTTTCCATGGAGCGCCGCATGCGTATCCTGGAACAGGAAATGAAATTTGCATCCGGTGATGCACTGGAAGAAAAAATGAAATCTTATGCAAATATCAGTCATGACTTTGAGCTCCAGAACGGTTACGCATACAAAAGCGAGGTTATTGGAATCTTAAAAGGTCTTGGCTTTGAAGAGTCCGAATTTGACAAACGGATCACTACCCTTTCCGGCGGCCAGAAGACCCGTGTTTCTTTAGGTAAATTATTGCTTACAAAACCGGATATTATTCTTCTGGACGAACCGACGAACCATTTGGACTTAAATTCCATTGCATGGCTGGAAACTTACCTGATGAACTACCAGGGAGCAGTCATCATTGTTGCACATGACCGATATTTCTTAAACAGAGTCGTTACCAAAGTCATTGAAATCGACCAGGGCGAGGTACATACTTTTCTCGGCAATTATTCCGAATATGCAAAGAAAAAGGCTCAGATGCGCGAGACTCGTCTCAAAGAATACTTAAATCAGCAGCGTGAGATCAAACATCAGGAAGAAGTGATCGCAAAATTAAAATCCTTTAACCGTGAAAAATCTATCAAGCGCGCTGAAAGCCGCGAAAAAATGCTGGCAAAAATAGATGTGATTGAAAAGCCGACTGAAGCCAATGCAGAAATGCGTTTTTCTATTGAACCAAAGGTCCTGTCAGGAAATGATGTGTTGACAGTTGAAGGGCTCTCTAAATCCTTTGGCAGCCTGCATCTTTTCTCTGATTTGAATTTCGATATTAAACGCGGCGAACGCGTAGCTATCATTGGCAATAATGGAACCGGAAAAACCACAATTTTGAAAATCATTAATCAGGTCCTGGACGCAGATGCAGGTAAGATTGCCCTTGGAAGCAAGGTTTCCATCGGCTACTATGATCAGGAACACCATGTACTTCATATGGAAAAGACTATTTTTGAAGAAATTTCTGATGGTTACCCTTATCTTACCAATACAGAGATCAGAAATGTACTTGCTGCATTCCTGTTCACAAATGATGATGTTTTCAAACGGATCGGTGACTTAAGCGGTGGAGAGCGAGGACGTGTATCCTTAGCAAAGCTGATGCTTTCCAACGCAAACTTTCTAATCCTTGACGAACCGACCAACCATTTAGATATTCAGTCCAAAGAAATTTTAGAGCAGGCATTGAACAGTTATACGGGTACTGTTTTATATGTATCTCATGACCGTTATTTCATTAATACAACTGCTACCAGAATTCTTGACTTAACTGGAGAAACATTGGTTAATTATATTGGAAATTACGACTACTATCTTGAGAAGAAAGATGAGCTGACCGCCATTTACGCTCCAAAAGCTGCACAGGCTTCTTCTTCTGCTGTCAAAGTTGAAACTGAAACAAAACTTGACTGGAAAGCACAGAAAGAGGCACAGGCTATCGAACGCAAACGCCAAAATGATTTAAAGAAAGTGGAAGCAAGAATCGCTGAACTCGAAAAACGTGATAAGGAAATCGACCAGGAGATGGAAAATCCCGAGGTATTCACAAGTGTATTCAAATGTCAGGAGCTTTCTAAAGAAAAAAATGCAATCATGCAGGAACTTGAAGACCTATATGAACAGTGGGAAATTTTAGCTGAATAAATAAAAAAGACTTAGCATCTTAACTGATGATAAGTCTTTTTATTTTACATTGCTTCTAAGGTTGCTCTGACTGCTTTGATAAAATCTAAAGAAGATAATACTTCTACGTTTTCTAAAGATGTGATCAGGGCCAGGTCCTTTGTCATCTTTCCATCTTCAATTGTCTGAATAGACGCTTTTTCCAGTTTATCTGCAAATGCTGCTAATTCAGGAAGATTATCTAATTCACCGCGTTTTCGAAGCGCACCGCTCCATGCAAAAATTGTCGCCATAGAGTTTGTAGATGTTTCTTCACCTTTTAAGTGTTTGTAATAGTGTCTCTGAACGGTTCCATGAGCTGCTTCATATTCCCAGTATCCATGAGGAGATACCAGTACAGAAGTCATCATTGCAAGAGAACCGAAAGCTGTGGCTACAAGGTCGCTCATAACATCGCCATCGTAGTTCTTACAAGCCCAGATAAATCCTCCTTCAGATTTTACAACACGCGCTACTGCATCATCAATCAATGTGTAGAAATATGTGATGCCTGCTTCTTCAAACTTTTCCTTATATTCATTTTCGTACATGTCTGCAAAGACATCTTTGAAATGGTGGTCATATTTTTTGGAAATAGTATCCTTTGTAGCAAACCATAAATCCTGCTTTGTGTCTAAAGCATACTGGAAACAGCTCTTTGCAAAGCTTTCAATGGAATCATCCAGGTTATGCTGTCCCTGAACAACACCAGCACCTTTGAAATTATGTACCAGTGCTCTTGTCTCTGTTCCATCTTCTGCTGTGTACACGAGTTCACATTTTCCAGGACCTGGAATCTGCATTTCTGTTGCTTTATACACATCTCCATATGCATGACGTGCAAGTGTGATTGGTTTCTTCCATGTTTTTACATATGGTTCAATGCCTTTTACGATGATTGGCGCACGGAATACTGTTCCATCTAAGATTGCACGGATTGTTCCATTCGGGCTCTTCCACATTTCCTTTAAATCATATTCTTTGACACGGGCTGCATTTGGTGTAATCGTCGCACATTTTACAGCAACACCATATTTTTTCGTCGCATTGGAAGCATCTACGGTTACCTGATCATTTGTTTCATTTCTGTGTTCCAGACCAAGGTCATAATATTCTGTTTTCAGGTCAACAAATGGCTCCAACAATTCTTCTTTGATCATTTTCCAGAGAATTCTGGTCATTTCGTCCCCGTCCATTTCGACCAATGGGGTTGTCATTTTAATCTTTTCCATAGCCTTTACTCCTCAAACCTATAATCCATGCTCATGGTTATTTTTAATGGTGCTCATCACATGATTGTGAGCACATTCTTCTGCCTTATCTGCATTTCGTTCCTTAATTGCTTCCAGAATCGCACGATGCTCTTCTGTGGAATTCTTGGAACGGTTATCCGTCGCCAGTGATGTCTTTCGGATCCTCGTTACATACATATGAAAATCAGAAAGAATGTGATTTAACATCTTACTGCCGGATGCTTCATACATCAGCTCGTGAAACTGACTGTCAAGCTCATAAACCTGTGCAAAATTTCCCTTTTTCGCATGAAACTCTGTCAGATATAATGTTTCCTCCATTTTTTCAAGCTGTTCTTCTGTCACATGCTCTGTTGCCCATCTGGCACTTAAGCCTTCCAGCAGATATCGAATCTGGTAAATATCATCAATATCCTTCTTTGTGATTCCCGTAACTCTGGCTCCCTTATTCGGAATGATTTCCACCAGACCTTCCAGCTCCAATTGGCGAAGCGCTTCTCTAACCGGTGTACGGGAAACACCCATTTTTTCTCCCAGCGTAGCTTCCTTTAATTCCTCGTGTTCTTTGTATACACCATTTAAAATATCTTCACGAATTCGGTCGTAAACTTTTCCCCTGAGGGAATATTTATCGCCGGTTTCCTTTGTGTCTTTACCTTTCATGATTCTGTTACTCCATATCCGTGAAATTCAATGCCAAGACGCTTGCATGCAATATCTATTGCATTTAAGATCTCGTCATCTGTCAGAACAGTGATACGTCCTTCTTCGTATTCTCTGTCTACCCAGCCTTTAATGTCTGCCACCATTGGATGTGTCTTTTGAATCTGCTCATCCCCCTTCAGTTTGAAGTAAGTATTGATCCAATGTGCGATGCCAGCAAGACCAGAAGTATTGGAAATAGCAACCAGTACCGGTCTGTTCAGGAATTTCTCTGTATCAAAAATGTTATAAATTTCTTCATTTTTCAAAAGTCCATCTGCATGGATTCCCGCTCTTGTTACATTGAAATTCTTTCCAACAAACGGTGTACGAGGCGGAATCTGATAGCCGATCTCTTTTTCATAGTATTCCGCAAGCTCTGTAATTACTGTAGTATCCATACCATCCAATGTGCCGCGAAGCTGTGCATATTCGAAAATCATTGCTTCCAGAGGTGTATTACCTGTACGTTCGCCGATACCAAATAAAGAACAGTTTACGCCTGATGCACCATAAAGCCATGCTGTGGTAGAATTGCTGACTGCTTTATAGAAGTCATTATGTCCATGCCATTCAATGAGCTCAGATGGAATCCCCGCATGAGTCATAATACCGTAAATGATACCTGGTACAGAACGCGGAATCACAGCACCCGGATAGTTCACACCATATCCCATGGTATCGCAGGCACGAACCTTGATCGGAATCTTGTACTCATCCATCAGCTTCTTAAGCTCCAGACAGAATGGGATTACATATCCGTAAATATCCGCTCTTGTAATATCTTCCAAATGACATCTTGGTCTGACACCAATTTCCAGACAGTCACGGATAATGCTTAGGTAATGATCCATAACCTCGCGTCTTGTCATTTTCATCTTATAAAAAATATGATAATCGGAGCAGCTTACCAAAATACCGGTTTCCTTTAATCCAATATCCTTAACTAACTGGAAATCTTTTTTGCTGGCACGAATCCATGAGGTGACCTCCGGGAATTCATAGCCTTTTTCCAGACATTTATATACTGCATCACGATCTTTTTTACTGTATAAAAAGAATTCACTCTGACGAATCTTTCCATTTGGCCCGCCCAAACGATGAAGATAATCGTAAATTGTTACAATCTGATCTGTAGAATATGGCGCTCGGGACTGCTGTCCATCGCGAAATGTGGTATCTGTGATCCAGATATCCTCAGGCATACAGTGTGGTACAACTCGGTCATTGAACGCAATACGTGGAACTTCCGTATAAGGGAACAGATTTCTAAATACATTCGCTGTTGGATTTTCCACCAAATGATACATATGCTCTTCTAACTGGAGCAAATTCGTCTTACTGTTAAATTTCACTTCTCTGTTTTCCATAATCTTCCTCCGGCGGTGACAATCTTCTCTTAATTGTATACGTCCGCAACTTGTATTATTGTATACAATGTATATTTAGATGTCAAGCTTTATTGCTTTATTATGATAAAGATTTCACAATATTTTTCTGTAACACTTTTTATCCCCACACATATGATAAGGTGTAAAGAAAAATTTGGAGGTACTCCTATGGGAAACTTATCTTCTGGTTGTGGCTGTGGCCATGAACGCATGTCTTGTGGCAATGATTGCTGCTCAATTATCTGGATCATCCTTCTGCTCAGCATTTTCTGCGGCGGAAACAATGGCTTTGGCTTCTTCGGCGGCAATGGCTGTGGATGTGACAACGACTGCTGCGGCAACAACAGCTGTATCTGGTTAATCTTACTGCTTCTCTTCTGCGGTAACGGTTTCGGATTTAACTCCGGCTGTGGATGCGGATGCGGAAACACATGGAACAACAGCTGTGGAGACAACTGTGGCTGCTAATCCTTTTGGGAATGGTCTAGGGGGCATCTTCGGATGCCCTTCTTGCCTTGGAAGCAACTCGTCTCTCATAGAAACCCTCAAATTATTTCTTCCCTATTTTCCTTTACATATCCAGCGGTTGATTTCCATGTATCTTCAATTGCTGGAATTTATGCATACTTTTGAGATGGTTCAGAATATGATGAATCACATGGACGAATATCAGGCACTCTTTAAAATGTTTGAAGATTTTGGCGCAGCTCCCTCCTCCGGAGCCTCCCAATCCTCCGCCCCGCAAAATCCTCTTGCCTCCATGGCATCTCTTTTTGGCGGCAGCGGATTCTCCATGCCAGATATAAGCTCCATGCAAAAAATGATGGAAGGAAGCGATTTAGTCGATGAGTTTACCTACGTGGAAGAACCATCCGGCGCTGGCCGGCATGGATCCTAAAAAAGTATTTCTACTTACGAAAATTTCAGAAAAGATAGAAGGAAAATCCGAGCAGGAAATCATGCCTGTTTTGATGGCAGCCATGACCAGTGCCAGAAAACAGAATATTTCCTTTTCTCCTGCGGAATTTGAAATTTTATTTTCTATTTTAAAAGAAGGAAAAAGCGAACAGGAAATCCAGCAGATGAATCAGACCATTGATTTTGCCAGAAACGTCTTATCCCGAAACAAAATGTAACGAGTTTCTTTTTCATTTTCACACGCAAAAAGAGGATATCCTTTTGGATATCCTCAAATCATTTCAATATGTATTACTTACAACATTCCTCAAATACACTCAGTGCATACTGTGCAATATCATCATCTTCTTCACCTGTACCACCGCTGACACCAAGTCCACCGACAAGTTTGTCTCCCGCAAATAATGGAACACCGCCGCCAAAGAATACCAACTTATCTTTTTCGATCTGTTCCAGTCCTGCAAAAGTCTGTCCCGGCTGAACAAGCTTTCCAAGCTCCATGGTAGACATCTTTACAGAAACCGCTGTATAAGCTTTCTTTACAGCCACGTCAAAGCTTACTAAAAAGGCTCCATCCATCACATGTACCGCAATCGGATTGCCATCTGGCCCACATACTGCAATGACTGCTTTCTTGCCAACGCTAGTGGCATATCCTTCGATTTTCTCAATCAGTTTTTTTGCAATCTCAAGAGTTACTCTGTCCATCGTCTGAATTCTCTTTAATACTTCCTGTACCACAATTTCTTTTGTCAATTCCATCACTGGAACCTTTTCATTAACCGGTCTTACTGATGTAGATACAGCTGGCTGCACTGTCACAGGTTGTGTTGGCTTTTTGGCATCCACATAATCTGTGTATCTTGCAAGCGCATACAAATAGTCTCCAAGCAGATTCATATACTGCTTTCTCGCAGGCTGTCCGCCATACTTTTTATCAGAAGAAGTAAGCCAGCGTTCCGCGCGTCTAGCTACACTTCTTGCCATATCAATGCGAAGAGATGCTTCACAACCGCCTGGAAGCGGTTCGTAAGCAGTCACCGGATAAGATTCCTTTAATGCAGCTGTTTTCTCTGCCAGAATCTTTACGTCTTCTTCACTGATCTTATAGTCTTTATGATAAGGATCATTGATACCTTCGATACAAATGAGAAGGTTTCTCTGAATCTTTTCCAAATCTGCCTTCAGGGATGAATCATCCGCATGAAGCTTGATCATACCGATATGAGTAATCAGATCTTCAATCTCACCGATTGCCTGGATACGATCATCAGCTTTAGATACATTTCTATCACGTTTTAAACTGGTCATACCGCGGTCTCCGCTGCCTGTGAACATTTCCATGCCGGACTCCCTTCTCATAGTGTTCATAACTATAAATATTATAGTAAATTCTCCTATATAAGTCAACCGATTTCAGACATTTTCCCACACAAATCCAAACAAAACCAACAAATTATCTAAAGACTTTTCGTATGGACTTCAATGCAAAAAGTAAAATTATTTTGATTGTCAAATTAAATTTTAGTAAAATTTATAAATTTCTATTGAAATTCAAAAAACTGAGGGCTATAATTGCGGATGGCAAAGTTATATGATAGGAGGATTATGATAAGAATGACAGTATTATTATCTGTATCAATTGCAGTTCTCGCAGGACTGCTCATGACCCGAGTATTTAAGCCTTTTAAACTTCCTTCAGTAACAGCTTATCTGATCGCAGGTGTTTTAATCGGACCTTATTTTCTCGGTGCATTACACATAAACGGACTCGGCATCGTTTCGGAAGAGGCCGCTTCCAAATTATCTTTGATTTCCGAAGTCGCTTTGGCATTTATTGCCTTCTCCATCGGAAGCGAATTCCGTCTGGAAGAACTCAAGAAAACCGGTAAACAGGCATTTGTTATCGGTATTTTTCAGGCACTGGTCGCTACTATTTTAGTAGATGCTGCACTCTTTGTTGTGCATCTGATCATGCCGGACAAGCTTTCTGTAGCTCAGTTGATCACATTAGGTGCTATCGCAACCGCAACAGCTCCGGCCGCTACATTAATGGTTGTTCGCCAGTATAAAGCAGATGGACCACTGACCAGACTCCTTCTTCCAATCGTTGCATTGGATGATGCTGTAGGTCTGATTGTATTCGCGGTATCCTTTGGTATTGCAAAATCACTGGTAAGCGGAAGCGTTGATCTTATTTCCATCATTGTAAATCCGCTGCTGGAAATCGCTGCATCCTTAGTACTCGGTGCAGTTTTAGGATGGCTCTTAACACAGTTGGAAAAAATGTTCAACTCAAATACAAACCGTCTGAACATGACAATCGCACTCGTATTTTTAGCTGCATCCCTTTCCATGATGGATTTCCATGTTGGACCATTCCACATCAGCTTTTCATCATTACTTGTATGTATGATGCTCGGTACAGTATTTTGTAATATCTGTCCATTATCTGAAGATATTATGGAAAGATCCGATAAATGGTCTTCTCCACTGCTTGCATTATTCTTCGTAATCAGCGGTGCAGAACTTCAGCTTTCTGTATTCAAAGATGCTGCAATCGTATTTATCGGTATCATTTATATCATTTTCCGCTGCCTCGGAAAATACTATGGTGCACGTCTCAGTGCGAAAGCTACACACTGCGCACCTCAGATTTGCAAATACTTAGGTATTACACTTTTCCCACAGGCTGGTGTTGCTTTGGGTATGTGTGCTACAGCAATGCAGCTTGGTGATCAGGGAAATCTGATTCGTAATATTACACTCTTCGCAGTATTGATTTACGAGCTTGTAGGACCATTGCTCACAAGAAATGCTCTTATGAAAGCCGGAGAAATTGTTCCAATGCCAGAGCATGTTAAAAATCGTCGTCAGAACAAACTTGCTGCTGCAGGAAAAAACGATAAATAACTCACATAAAAACTTGTGGGGTTCCGAAAAATTCGGAACCCCATTTTTTTCATACTATTCTTTTACTTTCTGATTAATCTTCTCCGGTTCAGTCTTAGAATATTTCACAGTCTGGCTATGATACAGTCCATAGTATCCTGATTCCATGTATCCTACGGAAATAGCAATCAGATAAAATGCCATACCTTCAAATCCAAATAATTCAAACCCGAGTACTAAAGATGCCAACGGGCTGTTCGTCACTGCACTAAACAACGCGATCATGCCGCAAGCCGCACATAACGACGGCGAAAATCCAATAATCTGTCCAAACAGACATCCGAATGTGGAACCCACGAATAAAGTAGGTACAATCTCTCCGCCTTTAAATCCAGCGCCTAACGTAAGCGCTGTAAAGATCAGTTTTAGGACAAATGCCGCTGGAGCAACTTCACCTTCCACAGCTCTTTCTACGATATTCATACCGCCGCCCAGATAGTCCGTGGTTCCAAGAATCTTAGCCAGTAAAATAACCAGAACACCACCCACAAAAATGCGAAGGTATGGATTTTTTATGTATTTCTTATACAAATGTTCTGCGCTATGAAGAGTTTTGCAGAACAAAATACTCAGTGCCGCACATAAAAATGCAAGCAGAGCAATCTTTAACGCGCTTCCAAGAGTAAATTCCGGAATTCCTGTTACCAGAAAACTCTCCGCATGGCCGCCGCAAAGCTTTGCAACTTCAAATGCTGTCAGTGAGGCAATGGTACACGGAACCAGCGCCGAATACTGTACAACACCAACCGTTACCACTTCAATGGCAAAAACGGTAGCTGCCAGCGGTGTTCCAAAAAGTGCTGAAAACCCGGCTGCCATACCGCACATGATCATGATTTTCTTCTTTTCCTCAGAAATACGGAATATTTCTCCGATCTTCACTGCAATACTTCCGCCAAGCTGCAGCGCTGCACCTTCACGGCCTGCAGAACCGCCGCCCAGATGGGTCAATACTGTGGAAATGAAGATCATCGGTGCCATTCTGAATGGAATACGTTTTCCCTCTCTTACAGATTCCAATACGAGGTTCGTTCCGCCGCCCTGTTTTTCAAACTGATAGATAAAAACAATGAGCAGTCCAAGGAACGGCAATAAATAAAGGATCCACGGATGATTGGCACGAAGCTCTGTAACAAAGCTGATGCTTCTTGCAAAATAAGCACCTACTACTCCCAATGCAACTCCTGTGACTCCTGCAAATACTATCCACTTAACCAAAATCAAGACTCTCCCGAGGGAGAGTCTGATTATTTCTTTCATATGATTCATATTTTTCTTCTGTCCAGCAAAAACTATTTCACAACGATGTTAACAATACGTTTTGGAACATAGATTTCCTTCACGATCGTTCCGTTGATCTTAGACGCAATGAGTTCTTTACCTGCTGCAATGGCATCTTCTTTAGACATATCAGCCGGGATAGAAAGAACTGCTTTTGTCTTACCATTGATCTGAACAGCGATTTCAACTTCATCGTCTTTCATAGCTTCTTCGTCATGCTCCGGCCAGCCATGTGCAAATACACTTGTATCATGACCTAATGCTTCCCAGAGCTCTTCACTGATATGTGGAGCAAATGGAGCGAGCATGAGAACTGCTGCTTCTAAAGTAGCTTTGTCGATACCGCCTTCACGTTTTGCCATATCGATCATCTTATTGTTGTATTCCATGAAACCGGAAACTACGGTATTTAAGCTGAAGTTCTGGAATCTCTGAGAGATTTCGAAGATCATCTTATGACGAAGTTTTACAGATTCTTTTGTTTCTGCTGTGTTCTTATCTTTGTTGTCCATAACCAGGTTCCAGAAACGGTTGAGGAAACGATATACACCGTCGATACCTCTGTCATCCCATTCTGCATCCAGTTCTGGTGGTCCAACGAAAAGTTCGTAAAGTCTTAAAGCGTCACATCCGTAATCTCTTACTAAATCGTCAGGAGATACAACGTTTCCTTTAGACTTACTCATCTTAATACCATTCTTACCTGTGATCATACCCTGATTAAACAGCTTTGTGAATGGTTCTTCGAAGTCTACAACTCCGATATCATATAAGAATTTTGTGTAGAAACGAGAATATAATAAATGAAGAACCGCATGTTCAACACCACCAATGTACATATCTACTGGTAAGTATTTGTGTGCTTTTTCCTTAGAAACTAATTCTTCAGAGTTCTTGTTATCTACATATCTTAAGAAATACCAGGAGGAACCTGCCCACTGTGGCATGGTGTTTGTTTCACGTTTTGCAGGTGCTCCACAGCATGGACATGTTGTATTTACCCATTCTTCGATGCCTGCAAGTGGAGATTCTCCAGTACCTGTTGGCTGGTAGTTTTCTACTTCCGGAAGTCTCAGTGGAAGCTGATCTTCTGGAACCGGTACATTACCGCAGTTTGGACAGTGGATGATTGGAATTGGTTCACCCCAGTAACGCTGACGGGAGAATACCCAGTCACGTAACTTGTAGTTTACTTTTTTCTTACCAAAGCCCATTTTTTCGATCATTTCAGGAGCTTCTTTTTTCAGAACTGCTGATTCCATGCCATTCCAGTCACCGGAATTGATCATTGTACCAGATGCGTCTGTGTAAGCTTCTTCCATGTTTTCGATTTCTACGCCGTCTTTAGCGATAACCTGAATGATTGGAATATCAAATTTTTTTGCAAATTCAAAGTCACGGTCGTCATGTGCAGGTACACACATGATTGCACCTGTACCATAATCAGCAAGTACGTAATCAGCTAACCAGATTGGTGTTTTAGCACCGTTTAATGGGTTGATTGCGTAGCTTCCTGTGAATACACCTGTTTTTTCTTTGTCCTGAAGACGGTCTACATTGGATTTCATGGAAGAATCGAAAATGTATTTTTCAACTGCTTCTCTTGTTTCGTCTGTTGCCAGGGAAGCTGCCATCGGATGTTCCGGAGCAAGTACCATGAATGTAGCGCCATGAAGTGTATCAGGACGTGTTGTGTAAACAGTGATTTTTTCTTCTCTGCCTTCTACTGGGAAGTCAACTTCTGCACCGTAAGATTTTCCGATCCAGTCAGACTGCATCTTCTTAACCTTTTCCGGCCAGTCA
Organism: Lachnospiraceae bacterium; assembly: GCA_017622875.1. Classification (GTDB taxonomy): domain Bacteria; phylum Bacillota; class Clostridia; order Lachnospirales; family Lachnospiraceae; genus HGM12587. The sequence goes on along the minus strand of JAGAQG010000011.1, from coordinate 2,058 downwards.
AGCTTATCAAGGTCGTTTAATAAACGTTCTGCATAAGCTGTGATCTTTAACATCCACTGACGAAGATTTTTCTTAGTAACTGTAGAACCGCAGCGTTCGCAGCATCCGTTTACTACTTCTTCGTTTGCAAGACCTGTCTTACAGGATGGACACCAGTTGATTGGGAATTCTTTTTCATATGCAAGACCTTTCTTGAACATCTGAACAAAGATCCACTGAGTCCATTTGTAGAATTCAGGATCTGTTGTGTTTACTTCCATATCCCAGTCATAAAGAGCTGCAATCTCATTGATCTGTTTTTTAATATTCGCAACGTTAGATGCTGTTGTGATCGCTGGGTGTACACCCATTTTGATCGCATAGTTTTCTGCCGGAAGACCAATTGCATCCCATCCCATTGGATGAATGATATAGTATTTTTGTAATAATTTGTATCTGCTCCATACATCAGAGATTACGTAACCTCTCCAATGTCCTACATGGAGACCATTTCCTGATGGGTATGGGAACATGTCCAAGCAGTAGTATTTTTGTCTTTTTCCATTTTCATCTTCTTTGACGTTGACTGGATTCTTTTCCCAGTTTTCACGCCATTTTTTTTCAATTGCCTTATGATTGTAAGGTGTTGTTGCCATGACTCATTTCTCCTTTTATGCTTTATTAAATAGAAAAAACCTTTCAGTCTCGAAAGAGACGAAAGGTTTTTAGTACTCTTCGTAAATGACCTCTTGTTATTGTAACATATCGTACCGATTTGTCAAGAATTCCTTATCTTTCCTCGAATATTTCCTGTTCATTCTATTTGCTTCCCGACGCACTTTCAATTCGATTGAAAATGAACTCCATAAGTTCCTCTCTTCGAATCTTTAATACATATTGGTACTCGTCGTACAAAATACGCTCTGCTTCTTTAAAAAAGCGTTCATCCGACAGATACAAATGTTTTCCGTCTGCCTCTCGCTCCTTTTTGTGGAAATAGAGTGCTTTTATCATTCTAATTAATTCTGTGCGGTCACCGCCTGCAATAATCTTTTTATATTGCTCCTTACGCTCATTCTCATTGTGGATCCAGTTTCCTTCTTCGTAAGGCATCGTCTCGATCAACTCGTAAATCTCCTCTTCGGATAAAATACGGCGCATTTTCGATTCGATTTTTTCATTATTCACTGGTGCAAAAAGAGTAGCCCCTTCATCACTGATTGGTTTTAATACATAATACTCTTTTTTTGTACCCATGAAATCTTTTTCTGTAATCTCTACTATTTTACAAATTCCCTGTGTTCCATACATGATTGTATCGTTCACTTCAAACATTTTTTCACCGTCTTTCTTAGAATAAAAAACAAAAACTGGTCTTACGTTTTGCAAAGCAAACAGCACGTTTCTAGGGTAATTATAACACAATTTAAAGTTCAAATGTAAGAGGATTTTTATCCCTCCCTTACATTACCAAGGGCAATGTTTTTGGCCACAACTTCCTGCATCTTCTCCCAAATCACTTTGGAAGTTTCCTCAATTCTTTCGTTGCGCTTATAAATCTGAGACTTTTTCACTTCATGCTCTCTCCAGCTAACACCGTCCGAAGCATCGTTGAGCAGCATTGGTTGGAAATTGTCTAACAAATGCGCATATTTTGCATCCGCTGTCTCATACGCTTCAAATTCATCCCAGAGGGCTCGAAAATAAGCGCCCTGATCTTCTGGTAATAATCCAAATATACGGTCAGCGGCCTTTACTTCTCTTTCCCGCTTGCTCTGCATCCCGACTGAGTCATAAGCATATGTATCTCCCGCATCAATTTCCACCAAATCGTGGAGAAGCACCATAGTCATCACTTTTGATACATCTACTTCATCCTCTGCATGTTCCTTCAGCAAAATCGCCATTAACGCAATATGCCAGGAATGCTCTGCATCATTTTCCTTTCGATTTCCGTCTGAGAGAGGGGTCTGACGAAAAATGTTTTTTACTTTATCGATTTCTAGAATAAATGCTATTTGTTGTTCCAATCTTGTCATTTTTCAATCCTCGCTTAAATTTCTGAATTTTCAATTTTTT
>JAGAQG010000010.1 GCA_017622875.1 Lachnospiraceae bacterium | reverse complement strand
TATCAGAATAACTCCTTTCTTGGGTGATGAATAATGGTTTTTAGTCAACTCTATTATATCATATCCGGTGAGGAGTTATTTGATTTTTAGGAACAAAAAATGCCGTATTTATGCGGTTTATGGCGTTTCGCAAACGCCTATAATAATAAAAAGCGTACGAGGAGGGCAAGGTTGTGTTGAAGGCAAGAGATTTTAGACGTTACGCAAGAGAAAGTCTGAGAGGAAGATGGCTGAAAGCCGGAGGAGTGGGATTGTTAGCCAGTTTATTAGGGGCTTCTATTGGAACGAACTTTTACAATTGTGTATCGGGAAATAGTGGAAGTGCAACTGGAGGGAGTGCAGGAAGTACGGAAATATTGGATTCCTTTTATGCATCATCCAGTATTCCAGCAATGTTCTTTGCGGTTGTCATGGGAATTGCACTGGTATTTTTAATGTATACGATCGTGCTGCTGGTCATTGGCGGTGCGACTACTTTGGGATATGCAAAATATAACCTGAATCTTGTTGATAACAAAGATCCAAAATTGAAAGATTTGTTTTCGCAGTACAATAGACTTGGTACCGGTTTTGGAATGCAGTTTTTCAGAGCACTGTTCGTATTTTTATGGTCTCTGCTGTTGGTGATTCCGGGAATTATCGCAGGCTATCGTTACTATATGACACCATTTATCTTATGCGAGCATCCGGAGATGACTGCAAGAGAAGCCATTACTGAGTCTAAGGAACTGATGAAAGGCAACAAATGGAGGTTATTCTGCCTGGAATTCAGTTTTATTGGATGGGAGCTTATGGCAGCAGGAGTTATGCTGGTTGTAGTCATGCTGATTATGACACCGATGATCTTTAATGGAAATGCAATCATGGATTCTATGGGTGTGGCATTGATTTTAATCCTTCTTGTAGTATTGATCGCATTTGTGATTGTTTTAGGATTAACTTTATCACCGTATGTTACAGCCTCCATCGCGGTATTTTATCGTGAAATCAGTGAAGGAAGATACAGCAATCCGCACTTAGAGGCAGAAGCTGGAGAATATACCTATGCAGATGTGGAGTCAGTTTATGAAGAAGCTCCGGTACAGGATATCATAGAAGAATAAGTAAAATACTTTTAGAGACCTTTGGATAGAAGGTCTCTTTTTTGTGGAATTCTACGACTCTTTCATACAGTAATTGGAAGTCAGCATATATTGTTAAAAAGTCTGGAGAATAAATGACGTTTTTAACATACTTGTCGGAGTTTATGATTCCGATTTTAATATTCTACATAGTGATGATGGGAGTCTGTGCAAAGAGAAATGTGTACGAAGATTTTATGAAGGGGGCAAAAGATGGTCTTTCGCTGGTATTAAAGATCATGCCAACAATGATTGCCATGCTGGTAGCAGTGAATGTGCTTCGTGCTTCAGGTTTTTTGGAATTTATCGCAGGACTTTTAACGCCGTTTGCAGAACGAATCCATTTTCCAGCCCCTCTTTTGCCGCTTTCAATTATCAAAGCATTTTCAAGTTCCGGAGCAACAGGGCTGCTGTTAGATCTTTTTAAGGAATACGGTGTAGATTCTTTTGTAGGGAAAATCGGTTCTCTTATACTTTCCAGTACAGAGACGATATTTTATACGATGTCATTATATTTTGTCACTGCGGGGATTAAAAAGACAAGATATACATTGGCAGGGTGTTTGATTGCAACCTTATCAGGGATAGTAGCCAGCGTGCTGTTGGCACCATATTTTTAATAACAAGAACCATAGTTTACATAAATCAAACGAAGAGTAGACATAAATTATTTTTCAATGGAGTATTGATTTTATTTGAAACATGATGTAATATTACAACATCAACACATAGTATTTAAAACTACATCATATAATATAAACGGATTTAAGAGGAGGAAACATTATGAACGTTAGAATCAAAGACCCTGGAAGCGCAATCACTCATTTTATTGGAATGATGATGGCAATGTTTGCAGCAACTCCATTGTTGATCAAGGCCGCAAGACAGCCGGATAAAATTCATATGATTGCACTTGCTATTTTTATTACCAGCATGATCTTGCTTTATGCGGCGAGTACATTGTATCATACATTGGATTTGTCTCAAAAGGCAAATAAAATGCTGAAAAAAATTGACCATATGATGATTTTTGTATTAATTGCAGGAACCTATACGCCGATCTGTATTATTGCATTGCCGCAGCCTTTGGGAGCTCGCCTTCTTGCACTGGTATGGGGAATTGCACTTGTGGGTATCGTGGTAAAAATGTTCTGGGTAACCTGTCCAAAATGGTTTTCCTCTATATTATATATTGGCATGGGCTGGACCTGCGTGCTTGCATTTACTCAGATTTTGAACAGCCTTTCAAAAGCAGCCTTTGGATGGCTTCTGGCAGGCGGTATTATTTATACCATCGGTGGAATTATTTATGCGTTAAAGCTTCCAATCTTTAATGCGAAGCATAAATATTTCGGCTCCCATGAAATTTTCCATCTGTTCGTTATGGGAGGAAGCATCTGCCATTTTATTGTAATGTATCTCGTGGCTGGAATGCCATTAGCAATTTTTTAAAGTTTCGAGGCTGGTTGGATCCGGCCTCTTATTTTTACAAAGAAAAAACACCGCCTGGCCGGACGGTGTTTTTTTCTGTCTTTTTTAGGAGAGATTAGGATTTTATAGTCAAACGATTTTCATCGTTTATGAATCGAGGGAGTGGAGGGCATTTCACCCTCCAAGTGTTATGAATGAAATACTGATATGTATTTGCTACAGTTATAATATAGCAAGGATTTGTGACGAAAATATGTCGGGACTCTAAAGTAATTCTAAAAAAAATTAAGATTTTATTTAGATTTTCGATACTTTTCTAAAAATACAAATTTTTAAATAAAATTAAAGGAAGCTATTGACAGGTTAGAACAGCTGTGATTATATTAATATATGAACAATTAATCATATGTTTAAATATTAAATCGAGGAGGAATCCTGATGAGTACAAAGATATACATGTTGGAAAATTTAGGCTGTGCCCACTGTGCGGCGAAGATGGAAGAAAGGATTGGTGAGCTTTCGGGAGTATCGGAAGCGACCATTACGTTTGCAACAAAGCAGCTTCGCGTAACTGCGGAGAATCCGGATGCCTATTTAGCGGAAATTCGTGAAATCTGCAGTTCTATTGAATCTCAGGTCAAGGTAATACCCAGAGATATCAAGGTGAAGGAAGCGAAAAAGGAAGAAAAAGAGACAGGTAAAAAGAAAGATCTTGGTGATCTTCCGGTCATCGTTGTTGGTGCAGTTTTCTTTATAATAGGAAATGTTTTAAGCAAAACAGGAATGGAAACGGCAAGCTTTTGGGTCTTTGTCGCAGCGTATCTCATTCTTGGCGGAAAAATTTTGGTGGAAGCTGCGAAAAACATATCTCATGGACAGATTTTTGATGAGAATTTTCTGATGTGTATTGCGACCATCGGTGCATTTGTAATTCGGGAATATCCGGAAGCGGTAGGTGTTATGCTTTTCTATCGTATTGGAGAATATTTTGAAGAAAAGGCAGTAGAAAGAAGCCGCAGCCAGATTATGGATGCAGTAGATTTAAGACCTGAAACGGTAAATCTCGTGGTAGGCGAGGAAACTATGGAAATTGCTGCGGAAGATGCAAAGGTGGGAGATATCCTTCTGATTCGTCCGGGCGACAGAATTCCATTGGATGGTGTGATCATATCAGGTGAGAGCCGCATTGATACATCTCCGATTACAGGAGAACCTGTACCGGCAGCAGTAAGATCCGGAAGCAATGTGACCTCTGGCTGTGTAAATACTTCCGGTCAGCTGATGATGAGAGTGGAAAAGCCATTGTCAGAATCTATGGTTACACGAATTCTGGATTCTGTAGAGAATGCGGCAGCAAGTAAGCCAAAGTTGGACCGTTTTATCACAAGATTTGCAAAGGTCTATACACCGATCGTAATTTTCCTTGCGGCGGCTACAGCGATTATTCCGTCGGTTGCAACAGGAAATTGGAATTATTGGGTCTACACAGCTCTTACTTTCCTTGTTATGAGCTGTCCGTGTGCATTGGTTTTAAGTGTTCCCTTGGCATTTTTCTCAGGGATTGGTGCGGGTTCTAAAAAGGGAATTTTATTTAAGGGCGGCGCATCCTTAGAGTTCTTAAGTAAGATTGGTGCGGTTGTCATGGATAAGACAGGTACGGTGACAGAAGGAAACTTCCAGGTGCAGGAAATTGTACCGACATGGAAATATTCTGAAAAAGAGCTGCTTGGCATCTGTGCAAGCTGCGAACAGCGTTCCACACATCCGATTGCAGAAAGCATTGTAAGAGCAGCACATGAGAAGGATCTGTATTTAGATCGTCCGGTGATGTTAAAGGAAATCGCGGGTCAGGGAGTAAGTGCTTTTTTACCACAGGGAAGAGTTTACTGCGGTAATAAAAAGCTTTTAGAGGAAAATGGAATCCCTGTTTCTGTAAAAGAAAAGGAATTTACAGGTTCCGTTGTTTTTGTGGGTGTTGATGGCAGATTTGCGGGATATTTTGTAATTTCTGATACAATTAAAAAAGATGCAAAATCAGCAATGGAGCATTTAAAAGAAATGGGTCTTGGAACGGTCATGCTGACCGGTGATGAAAAGGCAAGTGCGGAAGCAGTCGCAAAGGAAGTGGGAATTGATAAGGTTTATGCGAAGCTTCTTCCACAGGAAAAACTGGAAACATTACAGAAGCTGCGCAGTGAATATGGCTCTGTCATGTTCGTTGGTGATGGTATCAATGACGCACCGGTACTTGCGGGTGCGGATGTAGGGGCTGCCATGGGAAGCGGCGCAGATGCGGCGATTGAGGCTGCGGATGCGGTATTTATGACATCCAGCGTGGAATCGATTCCGGAAGCAATTAAGATTGCTAAGGGTACGAACCGCATTGCGATTCAGAATGTAGTATTTGCACTGGCAGTTAAGATTGCAGTTATGATCTTAGGACTTCTGGGCCATGCAAATATGTGGATGGCAGTATTTGCAGATACAGGGGTGGCAATGATTTGCGTTATGAATTCAATTCGTGTATTATATAAGAAATAAGTGATACGGAGAGAGTTTATGAGCGAAGAAAAAGTAATTCATCATGATATAGAAACATTATACAAATTGGCGGATTTATTTAAAATATTCTCGGATTCTACCAGGATCAGGATTCTGGATATTTTAATTAAAGGGGAATTGTGCGTGCAGGATATTGCCAGTGAATTGGAAATGACGCAGAGCGCTATTTCCCATCAGCTGCGCGTATTAAAGCAGGCTCATCTGGTAAAATCCAGACGAGATGGAAAGACAATTTACTATTCTCTGGCAGATGACCATGTCATGACGATTATGGCACAGGGCTTAGAGCATGTATGGTGTGAATAAGAGCTATAAAAAGGGAACAGGCGGTTTGCCTGTTCCCTTAATTGTTGGTGCGCCTAGCGGCGTTTTCTTCTGCGATAGCGTCTGCGATTTAAGAAGCGTCGCTTTTGCTGGATATTGATTGCTTTTCGAATCTTTGCACGGTTCTTTTCGTAGAGCCGATAGATAAAAATGATTATAAACCAGATTGCCAGAAGAATTCCAAGAACAAGGAAGATTACCTTAAGATTAATGGTAATAAATCTTGTACCGTTCTCAGAAGCGGATTGTCCTTCTGTGGATTCTGTTTCGGAAAAAGCAAATTCATCGTCGGAAGTATCTTCTAATGTAATAGAGGCTTTTCCCACCGTCTGACCGGCATATTCATAGGTCAGATACGCTTTATTTCCATCTGCATGTTCTTCAAATGTAATAGAAGGAACTGCATCTGAAAATGCTACAGTATTCGGTAAAATGACACTGCTGTTCTCATCAATAGAAATCAATGAGGTTGTAGTGTTTAGTTCATTGGAATCTATGGAAAAATCATAAGCATTTCCAACAACGAAGGTCTTTTCGTTATCGGAAATATTTAATTTCTGGAAGTTATTTGCATAATCAAGCAGTGCTGCGGTATCTGTAAACAGTGGGACACCCTTTTCACCAGTGGAACGGGTACGCATGGTAACTACAATGACATCCATTCCGTTTCTTGTACCGCAGGTCACAAGTGTGTTTAAGGCATCGGTGGTGTACCCGGTCTTTCCGGCAAAGACGGTATCGTCCAGATATTTGTCAGTTCTGTATGGTGCGATCATATAATGATGATTCTGCATCCAAAGCTCTTCATCATTTTTGTTAGTAGCACGAAGGGTGTAGTAGTCAGTACCGGAAATGCGTCTGAAATCTTCATTTTCAAGGGCCGCTTTTGTAATTAACGCCATATCGTAGGTGCAGGTGTAATGATTTTCATCGTGCAGACCGCTTGGGTTGGCAAAGTGTGTGTTTACACAGCCAAGTTCTTTGGCCTTTTCATTCATCAGAACTGCAAATTCTTCATTGGAGCCTGCGATATGTTCAGCCAGCGCATTGGCACATTCATTGGCGGAAGAGAGCATCAGTCCATAGAGTGCTTCTTCTACAGTCAGGATTTCTCCCTCAGTTCTGGCAATGGAACTGCTTCCGTAATCAATGGAGTGAGTCGCGTAATAAGAAAATTCTACTTCTTCGTTTAAGTCGCAGTTTTCCAGCGCAAGAAGTGCAGTCATGATCTTGGTGATGCTTGCCGGATAATTTTTCTGTTCAATATCTTTGGCATAAAGGATCATTCCGGTGTCTGCTTCCATTACAATGGCAGACTGTGCATAGACAGCAGGACCGGCAGGCCAGTTTTCCCATGTGTTTGATTCGATTGTCTTTTCGTAAGCAGCCTGTGATTCTGCTTCGATATCTTCTGTGGCATATACGCTCAGCGGTGTAAAGGCAAAAGTGCATGCAAGAACACCGGTCAGCAATCTATAAATTAAATTTTTTTTAAATCCCATATATTGTCCTTTCAAAGTTAAAAACAAACTAACGGGTACATTATATGCTATTTATTACGTTGTTTCAAGGGTAGTTATAAGGAAAATAGATAAGCGAGCAGCCAAAAAACCTTGACAATTGGCGCTTTTTGGCTATATACTGTTTTGCGATAATGGCTATGACGAAGACAGTAGGTGTATCAGGAAATTCAAAGCGAGTCAGGGATGGTGAGAGCCTGATAAGAGTAGGATGCATTGAAGATCACTTCCGAGCTTCTGGCTGAAAGATCGATCGACTAAGCTAAGACGGCTTTCCACCGTTAAAGGGAACGCATATAGAGGTATGTTGTAACAGGTGGTATACGAACGCAATAGCTTTCGCCTTTTACAGGTGAAGGCTTTTTTTATACAAAAATACGACATACATGAAAAAACTTAGAAAGGGAGAATTTGCGATGTACGAAAAAGTATCTACAAATCTGAATTTCGTTGAACGTGAAAAAAAGGTTGAACAGTTCTGGAAAGACAATGACATTTTCAGAAAGAGTATGGAAAACCGTAAAGAAGGACCAACATACACATTTTATGATGGACCGCCTACAGCAAACGGTAAACCACACATTGGACACGTATTAACACGTGTTATCAAAGACATGATTCCTCGTTACAGAACAATGAAGGGTTACATGGTTCCAAGAAAAGCCGGCTGGGATACCCACGGACTTCCGGTAGAGCTGGAAGTAGAAAAGCTTCTTGGACTTGACGGAAAAGAACAGATTGAAGAATACGGACTGGATCCATTTATCGACAAATGTAAGGAAAGCGTTTGGAAATATAAAGGTATGTGGGAAGATTTCTCAGGTACTGTAGGTTTCTGGGCTGATATGGATGATCCGTACGTAACTTATCATGATGACTTTATCGAATCCGAATGGTGGGCATTAAAAACTATTTGGGACAAGAAACTTTTATACAAAGGTTTCAAGATCGTACCTTACTGCCCTCGCTGCGGTACACCTCTGTCTTCTCATGAAGTAGCACAGGGTTACAAAGATGTGAAAGAACGTTCCGCAGTTGTACGTTTCAAGGTAAAAGGCGAAGATGCATACATCTTAGCATGGACAACAACACCTTGGACATTGCCATCGAACGTGGCACTTTGTGTAAATCCGAACGAAGCTTACGTAAAAGTAAAAGCTGCAGACGGAAACACCTATTATATGGCTGAAGCACTCCTTGACACAGTTCTTGGAAAGCTTGGCAATGAGGAAACACCAGCTTATGAAGTTCTGGAAAAATACGTTGGTAAAGATTTAGAGTACAAAGAATACGAACCTCTTTACGAAGCAGCTGCAGAGCTTGCAGTAAAACAGAACAAGAAAGCTCATTATGTAACATGTGACACATACGTTACATTAAGCGATGGTACAGGTGTTGTACACATTGCTCCGGCATTCGGTGAAGACGATGCCAACGTAGGACGTATCTATGACCTTCCATTTGTACAGCTTGTAAATGGAAAGGGTGAAATGACAGAAAACGCACCAGCTGCTGGTAAATTTGTCAAAGATGCGGATCCAATCATTTTAGTTGACCTTGACAAACGTGGATTACTCTACGATGCACCAAAATTTGAGCACAGCTATCCACACTGCTGGAGATGTGATACTCCGCTCATTTACTATGCTCGTGAATCATGGTTCATCAAAATGACAGCGGTTAAGGATGACTTGATCCGCAACAATAATACAATCAACTGGATTCCTGAAACCATCGGTAAAGGACGTTTTGGTGACTGGCTTGAAAACATTCAGGACTGGGGTATCAGCCGTAACCGTTACTGGGGAACTCCACTGAATATCTGGCAGTGTGAATGCGGACATATGCATGCAGTAGGAAGCAGAGCAGAACTTGCAGAGCTTTCCGGAAATCCTGATGCAGCAAACGTAGAGCTTCACAGACCATACATTGATGCTGTTACTTTCCCATGTGAAAAATGTGGTAAGGAAATGCACCGTGTACCGGAAGTTATCGACTGCTGGTTTGACTCCGGAGCTATGCCATTTGCACAGCATCACTATCCATTTGAAAACAAGGAAAAATTTGAAGCACAGTTCCCTGCACAGTTCATCTCTGAAGCAGTTGACCAGACACGTGGTTGGTTCTACTCTCTGTTAGCAGAATCTACATTACTGTTCAATAAAGCTCCATACGAAAACGTAATCGTACTTGGACACGTTCAGGACGAAAACGGACAGAAGATGAGCAAGTCCAAAGGAAATGCAGTTGACCCATTTGATGCACTGGAAACTTACGGTGCAGACGCAATCCGTTGGTACTTCTATATCAACAGTGCTCCATGGCTGCCAAACCGTTTCCATGGCAAGGCTGTGACTGAAGGACAGCGTAAATTTATGAGCACTTTATGGAATACTTATGCATTCTTCGTACTCTATGCAAACATTGATAATTTCGATGCAACAAAATATACATTAGATAAGGAATCTTTATCTGTTATGGATAAATGGCTCTTATCTAAGTTAAATACAGTAGTAAAAGCAGTAGATAACCATCTGGAAAACTACCGTATCCCTGAAGCAGCAAGAGCATTACAGGAATTTGTTGATGAAATGAGTAACTGGTATGTTCGCCGCAGCCGTGACCGTTTCTGGGCAAAAGGAATGGAACAGGATAAGATCAATGCGTACATGACTCTGTACACAGCACTTGTGACAATTTCCAAGACTGCAGCACCAATGATTCCATTCATGACAGAAGATATCTATCAGAACCTGGTCAGAAGCATTGATAAAGATGCTCCGGAAAGTATCCATTTATGTGACTTCCCAGTTGCAGATGAAAGCCTCATCGATGCAGATTTAGAAGCTGCGATGGAAGAAGTTCTCGATATCGTAGTTATGGGACGTGCGGCAAGAAACGCTGCAAACATCAAGAACCGTCAGCCAATCGGCACAATGTTCGTAAAAGCTGAAAAAGCGCTTGATGCAATGTATCAGGAAATCATCGCTGACGAATTAAATGTGAAGAAAGTAACCTTTACAGATGATGTCAGAGATTTCACATCTTATACATTTAAGCCACAGCTTAAGACCGTTGGACCAAAATATGGAAAATTCCTTGGCGGAATTAAGCAATATCTTGCACAGGTAGATGGCAACGAAGCTATGGATACTCTGAATGCAAGCGGTTGCATTACATTTGACGTAAACGGGGAAACTGTGGTATTATCAAAAGAAGATTTACTGATCGACATGGCACAGAAAGAAGGCTATGTATCTCAGGCTGATAACAACGTAACAGTTGTATTAGATACAAATCTGACTGAAGAACTCATTGAAGAAGGTATGGTGCGTGAAGTCATCAGCAAGATTCAGACAATGAGAAAAGAAGCAGATTTCGAAGTGACCGATAAGATTGTCATCTATGTGGACGGAAACGAAAAGGTTTCCAAGATTGTTAAGGCAAATGCCGAAAATATTATGAATGATGTTATGGCAGTTGATATTAAATTGGGAGAGCTTGCTGGATACAGTAAGGAATGGAATATCAACGGAGAGACCGTAAGCATCGGAGTACAGAAATAAGTACAAATTAGGAGGTACTACATGAGCAAAAGAACGTTTGACAAAGAAATGTTCAAAAGAAGTGTGCTTTACAATATAAAGACACTTTTCAGAAAAGATATTACTGAAGCAACACAGCAGCAGATCTTCCAGGCAGTATCTTATGCAGTAAAAGACGCAATTATGGATGCGTGGATCGCTACTCAGAAGAAATATGATGAAGAAGATCCTAAGACTGTATACTACATGTCCATGGAATTCTTAATGGGCCGTGCTTTAGGTAATAACTTAATCAACTTAACATTTTATGATGAAGTAAAGGAAGTTTTAGAAGAACTTGGCTGTGATATCAATGTTATTGAAGATCAGGAACCAGACGCAGCGCTTGGTAATGGTGGTCTTGGACGTCTTGCAGCATGTTTCCTTGATTCCCTTGCTACATTGGGATACTCTGCATATGGATGCGGTATCCGTTACCGTTACGGTATGTTCAAACAGAAAATCGTTGACGGTTATCAGGTAGAAGTACCAGATCAGTGGTTAAAGAATGGAAATCCATTCGAACTTCGTCGTCCTGAATACGCAAAAGAAGTAAAATTTGGCGGTTACATTGAAACAAGCTATGTAAACGGAAACTACCACTTCGAACACAAAAACTACCAGTCTGTACTTGCAGTACCAGTAGATATGCCAATCGTTGGTTATGGAAACAACATCGTAAACACACTCCGTGTATGGGATGCTGAAGCAATCAACAACTTCCAGTTAGACCAGTTCAACAAAGGTGAATACCAGAGAGCTGTTGAACAGGAAAACCTTGCAAAGAACCTTGTTGAAGTATTATATCCAAACGATAACCATATGGCAGGTAAAGAGCTTCGTCTGAAACAGCAGTATTTCTTCATTTCTGCATCAGTTCAGGAAGCAGTTGCAAAATACAAAAAGAAACATGATGATATCAGAAAGTTCCATGAAAAAGTAACATTCCAGTTAAACGATACTCATCCAACAGTTGCAGTTGCAGAACTTATGAGAGTATTAATGGACGAAAATGGTCTTTCATGGGATGAAGCGTGGGAAGTTACAACAAAGACCTGTGCTTATACAAACCATACAATCATGGCAGAAGCTCTGGAAAAATGGCCAATCGAACTCTTCTCCAGACTCCTTCCACGTATCTACCAGATCGTTGAAGAAATCAACAGAAGATTCTGTCAGGAAATTGAAAGAAAATATCCAGGCAACCACGAAAAAGTTCGTAAGATGGCAATCATCCAGGACGGACAGGTTAAGATGGCTCACCTTGCAATCGCTGCAGGTTACTCTGTAAACGGTGTAGCTGCGCTTCATACAGAAATCTTAAAGAACCAGGAATTAAAAGATTTCTATGAAATGATGCCTGAAAAATTCAACAACAAGACAAACGGTATTACACAGAGACGTTTCCTTCTTCACGGAAACCCACTTCTTGCAAAATGGGTAACTGATCACATCGGAGACGAATGGATCACAGATCTTCCACAGATTAAGAAGCTTGCAATCTACGCTGATGATGAAAAAGCTCAGCAGGAATTCATGCACATTAAATACCAGAACAAGGTTCGTCTTGCAAAATACATTAAAGAACACAATGGTATCGATGTAGATCCACGTTCTATCTTTGACGTACAGGTTAAGAGACTTCATGAATACAAACGTCAGTTAATGAACATCCTTCATGTAATGTATCTCTACAACCAGATCAAAGATCATCCGGAAAGAGATTTCTACCCACGTACATTTATCTTCGGTGCAAAAGCAGCAGCAGGATATGACCGTGCGAAATTAACAATCAAGCTGATCAACTCTGTAGCAGATGTAATCAACAACGACCGTTCTATCAACGGTAAATTAAAAGTTGTATTCATCGAAGACTACCGTGTATCCAATGCAGAATGGATCATTGCAGCAGCAGATGTATCTGAACAGATTTCTACAGCTTCCAAAGAAGCATCTGGTACAAGTAACATGAAATTCATGTTAAACGGTGCGTTAACACTTGGTACAATGGACGGTGCAAACGTAGAAATCGTAGAAGAAGTAGGTGCTGAAAACGCATTTATCTTCGGTATGAGCTCTGACGAAGTTATCGCTCTTGAAAAAGCTGGCGGATATGATGCAAATTATATCTTCAACACAGACCAGGATATCCGTAGAGTCCTGATGCAGCTGATCAACGGACAGTATGCTCCAAACGATCCGGAAAGATTCCGTGGTCTCTACAATGCATTGCTGATCGATGGCGGTTACAACAGACCAGACCCATACTTCATCTTAAAAGACTTCCGTTCTTATGCAGAAGCACAGGAAAGAGTAGAAGCTGCTTACAGAGATGAAAAGAACTGGGCAAGAAGCGCGATCTTAAATACAGCATGTTCTGGTAAGTTTACATCTGACAGAACAATCCAGCAGTATGTTGACGAAATCTGGCACTTAGACAAAGTTGGTTCTGTTGATTTAGAAGACTAAATGTTTGTGCAAATAAAACAATAAAATAATGTTTAAAATTTATCACCTCTGGTTATGCTATGGCCAGAGGTGATTATTTTGAGAAGAAATTCATTTTTGACTTTTCTAAAGGAAAAGAGTTTTATCATTGTACTGACACTTATGCTGGTATCAGCAGGTACAATGGCAGCCCTGTTTGCGTTTGGAGGAGATGACCAGACAGAGGAAAACAATGTTGCAGAACAGACAGAGCAGCAATTTGAGTCACAGCTGGATGAGGTTGCAGAAGCAGAAGAAGCTGTGCAGGAAGCTTTGGACGAAACTGCGAGTGTAGTACAAAAGACCATGATCCTCAAAAATACAACTGACACCAATGAAAAAGAGATGGAAACTGCTTCTATAGGAGCGGAGCTGGAGGACCAGTATCTGGAAGTGGAAGAAATGGCGGAAGCTTCAGCAACAGATGTCATTGCGGAGGGATTTTCAGAGAGTGCACTGCTTTCTTTACAGTGGCCGGTAGAGGGGGATGTAATTCTTCCATTTAGTATGGATCAGAGTGTTTATTTTAAAACACTGGCTCAGTATCAGTACAACCCGGCCATGCTTATTTCCGCTGCAGAAGGAACTGAGGTATATGCGGCAGCTTCAGGTACGGTAACTGAGGTTGGAAAAACCAATGAATACGGTCATTATGTGACCATGGATCTGGGCGACGGATTTTCCCTTACCTATGGACAGCTTTTTGATGTGACCACAGAGGTGGGTGAGACATTAGATGCTGGAGAGCGTTTTGCCATGGTAGCTTATCCTTCCGGAAACTATCTGGAAGAGGGAGATAACCTTTATCTGAAACTGACCCGAAATGGGGTTCCGGTAAACCCAGAACTTTATCTGGAAAAATAATTTTTTAAAAATTTCAAAAAAATGATTGACATTTCCGGCGACGTTTGATAATATATCAACGTTGTCGGGAGTCATCGAAGACTCAGTGACGAGGAAGATGCCCAGATAGCTC
>JAGAQG010000009.1 GCA_017622875.1 Lachnospiraceae bacterium | reverse complement strand
ACCTGTGACCCTCTGCTTGTAAGGCAGATGCTCTCCCAGCTGAGCTAAGACCCCATATAATAGCGAGAGGGGGATTCGAACCCTCGACACCACGGGTATGAACCGTGTGCTCTAGCCAACTGAGCTATCTCGCCATATGATTTTTTAAAAGTATGGGACCTACAGGGCTCGAACCTGTGACCCTCTGCTTGTAAGGCAGATGCTCTCCCAGCTGAGCTAAGATCCCATAGTTTTTCGTGTCGACTTTTGTTTTTGTCAGCCGACTTGGATATAATACACTGAACAAAGACAAAAGTCAACAACTTTTTTTATTTTTTCTTCATAAATTCTTTTACCATTTTCACAATCTGAATTACCAAGGTCGGTAAAAACGCCAGACCACAGATTGTGGCAAGCTGTGCACCGGTCAATGAAGTCACCACAAACAGTTTCTGCATAAACGGTACGAGCAGTACAACTGCAAGCAAGAAAACACCTACGCCAAAGGCTGCGAGACTCCATTTGTTGCTGGTAAGCCCGATCTTCGCGATTGGGCGGTCACTTCTGCAGGTAAATCCATGGAACAATCTCGCAAGTGTTAATGTTGCAAATGCCATCGTACTTGCTGTCATCGCATTGGTGTCAAGGCCAATGTAGTAACCTGTCATAGTAACGATTGCAATCAAAATGCCATAAAACACAAGACGAAGAGAGAACTCTTTTGTAAGAATTCCTGTCTTTGGATCTCTCGGTTTGTTTTTCAGCAATGTTTTATCTGTCGGTTCCATTCCAATTGCCAACGCCGGAAGAGAATCCGTCAGTAAATTGATGAACAATAAATGTACCGGTTCAAACGGAGAATCCAGTGCCATCACGGAGCAATATAATACTGCCAGAATTGCCGCCATATTACCTGAAAGAAGGAACTGAATCGCATTTAAGATATTTCTGTAAACGTTTCGTCCATTTAAAACCGCTTTAATAATCGTTGCAAAATTATCATCTGCCAAAATCATGGCAGCAGCATCTTTGGAAACTTCTGTTCCAGTGATTCCCATGGCAACACCGATATCCGCCTTTTTCAACGCCGGTGCATCATTAACACCATCTCCGGTCATAGCTGCGATGTGACCCTTTTTCTGCCATGCATCCACGATACGAATCTTGTTTTCCGGCGAAACTCGTGCATAAACTGAGATATGTTCCAGCTTTTCCGCCAGTTCTTCATCAGACATCGCATCCAACTCCTGACCAGTCAGAGCCATATCACCATCTTTAAAAATACCGATCTGTTTTGCGATGGCTGTTGCAGTCACTTTATGGTCACCAGTGATCATAACAGGCTTAATTCCTGCACCGATGGCATCCGCTACCGCCTGAATGGTTTCTTCTCTCGGAGGATCGATCATTGCTACCAGACCTGTAAACGTAAATCCTGTCTCATTATCCAGACTCAAAGTCTCTGTCTCATCAGATTCTTTATGAGCAAAGGCCAATACACGCAGACCATTTTCAGAAAACTTCTGATTCTGTGCGACAATTTCTTCTTTATCAGCTTCCGTGATTGGTCTGATACCATCTTTTGTATAGATATTTACAATTCGGTCTAAAAGTACATCCAACGCACCTTTGGTAAGAACTGTCGGAACGCCATGGATTCTGTATTTTGTACTCATGAGCTTTCTGTCTGAGTCAAACGGAAGCTCATCCATTCGAGGCATCATAGATCGGATATCTTCTTCAGATACACCTACGGCAGAAAGACCTGCTTTTCTGGACATATTAAGAAGCGCTGTCTCTGTCGGATCACCGATGTCTTTGCTTCCATTGATGGAAGAATCGTTATTTAAAATCGCAGTATACAGAAAATATCTGTGAATCTGCTCTGTAATATCCATTTCTTCCGGTTTTAAACATTCACCGCCAACATACACGTCTGTAACGGTCATTTTATTCTGTGTCAAAGTACCTGTTTTATCAGAACAGATGACAGATACACAGCCAAGACTTTCTACTGCCTTTAATTCTTTCATAATGGCATTGTCTGCTGCCATCTTTCTTGTACCCATTGCCTGAACGATCGTAACAATGGAGCTTAATGCTTCAGGGATTGCCGCAACTGCCAGTGCTACCGCAAACATTAAGGAATCCAAAACCGGTTCCCCCTGCCAGATACGAAGGCCAAAGACGACCACGCTGATGATCATAATAATAATTGCAAGATTCTTACTGAAATTATCAAGGCTTCGCTGTAACGGAGTTTTCTTTTCCTTCGTATCATTCATAAGCCCTGCGATCTTACCCATTTCCGTGTTCATACCGGTTCCTGTCACCAGTACTTTTGCCCTTCCATAAGTTACAAGGCTTCCTGAATAGACCATATTGATGCGGTCGCCCAATGCCACATCTCCTTCGATGTCCTCATCTTTTTTATCAACATTGGTAGACTCTCCGGTAAGAGAACTTTCATTTACCTGCAGAGAAAAGTTTTCCATGATTCGACCGTCTGCCACGACCATATCACCGGTTTCCAGCATCAGAAGATCGCCCGGAACCACATCTTTGGACAAAATTTCTTTCTTCATTCCGTCTCTGATGACTTTTGCATGAGGGGAGGAAAGTGCTTTTAAAGAGTCCAATGATTTCTCAGCTTTTACATACTGCACGGTTCCAAGTACCGCATTCAAAATGATAACTGCAAAGATTACAATCGTACTCTCCACATTTCCCGATACCATGGAAATGATTGCTGCAGCAATCAGAATAATTACCAGCAGATCTGCAAACTGTCCTAAGAATATAGAAAGCACACTCTTTTTCGCTGTCTCTTCCAATACGTTTTCGCCTTTTTCTTCCAGAATCTGCTTCGCTTTCTCTTCTGTCAGTCCATCCACGTCAGCGAATTCCAAAAGCAGTTCTTCTTTTTTCATTTGATATACTTCTTTCATCAACATTCTCCTTTCAATTACCGTGCACAAAATCGTGAGAAACATGCTTTGCAAGTTTCTCAGATTCGTGGGCGGCGCCAAATGTAAATGCAAGCATTTCACTTGGCTTGTGCCTTCCACGAAAAAAAGAGACCTTTTGCGCACACTTACTGTGTACACAAAAAGTCTCGTTCAATCTTCATTACCTAGTACCCGGCCTGAAATTCAGACGTACTGACGAATACTAAGACATGCCGAAAGCATGCAACTACTCCCTTTTTGCGATAGTTATGGTTTATCATATTCTTTTCAAATTGTAAATACCACAATGGTAAAAAAATAATTAAAAATTTATAAATCGCTACCAGCGGTTGATCTGGTTAAATTCTATTTTTTCTCCATTTGGGCCTTCAATTGTAAAGAATTTACAGCCATGGTCAAATAATGGCAATTCCTGTACACCAAAATCAAGCACCTTGTATCCCTTGCTTCTGGCTTCCATAAATGCATCCTGAACATTTTCCACATCCAGCGCGATATGGTCAATCTTTCCATTTTTCCATGTATCAGGATCTTCCGCGGCTGCACCCACCAGCTGAATCAACTCCAGGGTAAAGCCTTTACAGGTCATAAACGCAATGTAGAGTCTGCCATCTTCTGTATCCAGATAGCCGTTTCCTGTCATAGAAAATCCAAGCCCTGCGTAGAACGACATAGTCTCTTTTAAATCTTTTGTACGCACTGCCAGATGATCCCAGCCAAGGAGTCCGCTCTTTCCTGCATAACTTCTTGCATTGTCATAACAGATTTCAACCACATCGCCATTTGGAGATACAAAATTGACACCACGGATGCCCTTTGTTTTGATATTCTCGTAAAGAACCACGCCATCAGCAGTACCAGCTGCCAAAGGAAGTCCTTTGTCGATCAGTTTTGCCGCATAATCATCAAAATCCGCCACATCAATGGCAAAGTGATCATAAACCCCAGTCACTCTGGATGCCACTTCCTTTTGTACTGCCTCTGATTTGTGCATATAAAGTTCAACAACTAAATCTCCCAGCTTCAAAAAACAGATTTTCATCTTTTCAGGATAAAAAATCTCCTTTTCATGCATTACTTCAAAGCCAAAGTTTTCCATATAAAATTTCTTGGTTTCTTCCATTTTGCACACTGGAATTCCCAGATGCTGTACCCCTTGTATGTTATCCCGCAAATCCATAAGCTACCTCCATAATTATTTAAAGAATAGCACACAAAAAAGGGAAAAGCAATGTGCTTTCCCCCTTTTAAAAATCGATTATTTTGTTTCCTGTGGAATTTCCTTACGAATTTCTTTTGTACGGATTTCCTTACAGATCTGGTCTACAAAATCGCCAAGGCTCTTCTGTCCTTCATCGCCTGCAAAACGGCTTCTTACAGAAACAAGTCCTTCTGCTTCTTCCTTTTCACCTACGATCAGCATGTATGGAAGCTTATCAAGTCTTGCTTCACGAATCTTGTAACCAATCTTTTCAGAACGGTTATCAACTGTTGCATCTACGCCATTCTTAGCAAGTTCTTTGCGAACTTTTTCTGCATAGTCCATATATTTTTCAGAGATTGGAAGTACACGAACCTGTTCCGGACATAACCATGTAGGGAACTTACCTGCATATTTTTCAATTAACCATGCAAGTGTTCTTTCATAGCATCCCATTGCTGTTCTGTGAATAATGTATGGACGAACCTTGTCACCATTCTGATCAATGTAGTACATGTCGAACTGTTCTGCAAGTACCGCATCCCACTGAATTGTGATCATGGTATCTTCTTTTCCGTATACGTTCTTAGCCTGGATATCTACTTTAGGACCATAGAATGCAGCTTCGCCTTCTTCTTCATAGAATGGAATTTCAAGCTCTGTCAGAACCTGACGGATATGTCCCTGTGTTTCTTCCCAAACTTCTTCGCTTCCGATATATTTTTCTTTATTGTTAGGATCCCATTTAGACAGACGGTATGTTACATCTTCCTGAACACCTAATGTTTCAAGGCAGTATTTTGCAAGTGCAAGACAGCCTTTGAATTCTTCTACCATCTGGTCTGGTCTTACGATTAAGTGGCCTTCAGAGATTGTGAACTGACGAACACGTGTCAGACCGTGCATTTCTCCAGAATCTTCGTTACGGAACAATGTGGATGTTTCACCGTAACGGATTGGAAGGTCTCTGTAGGATTTCTGGCTTGCTTTGTATACATAGTACTGGAATGGGCATGTCATTGGACGAAGTGCGAATACTTCTTTATCTGTTTCTTCATCGCCAAGTACGAACATACCTTCTTTGTAATGTCCCCAGTGACCGGAAATCTTGTAAAGATCAGATTTTGCCATTAATGGAGTTTTTGTACGTACATAGCCCCATTCGTTATCTTCTGTATCTTCGATCCATCTCTGCATTTTCTGGATGATTTTTGCCCCCTTAGGCATTAACAGTGGAAGTCCCTGTCCGATTACATCAACAGTTGTGAAAAGCTCCATTTCACGACCAAGTTTGTTATGGTCACGTCTCTTAATATCTTCTAAGTGTTCAAGGTATGCAGCCAGTTCATCTTTCTTTGTAAATGCTGTACCGTAGATACGCTGTAACTGTGCTTTGTTTGAATCACCTCTCCAGTAAGCCATAGAAGAAGAAATGAGCTTAAATGCCTTGATTGGTTTTGTGTTCATTAAGTGTGGGCCTGCACAGAGATCTGTGAATTCACCCTGTTTGTAGAAGGAGATTTCTGCATCTTCCGGAAGATCCTGAATCAGTTCTACTTTGTATGGTTCCCCTTTTTCTTCCATGAATTTGATTGCTTCTGCTCTTGGAAGTGTAAATCTTTCTAATTTTTCACCTTTTTTGATGATCTTTTTCATTTCTGCTTCGATTTTGTCAAGGTCTTCTCTTGAGAATGGAGCATGTTCAAAATCGTAGTAGTAACCTGTGTCAATGCTTGGTCCGATTGCTAATTTTGCATCCGGGAATACATTTTTTACGGCTTCTGCAAGGACATGGGATGTTGTGTGACGAAGTGTTGCTAAACCTTTTTCGTCATTTGCTGTTAAAATATTAAGTTCACAGTCTTCATCTACCACCGTTCTTAAGTCTACAACTTCACCATTTACTTCTCCGGCACAAGCTGCACGTGCAAGACCTTCGCTGATATCGAGGGCGATATCATATACTGATTTGCTTTCTGCGTATTCTTTTACAGAACCGTCTTTGAGTGTGATTTTCATCCTTTTTTCCTCCTAAATGTCTCTTTTCTTACGTTAAGAAGCTTGATTTTAGAACAATTGGGGAAATTACAGGGCATCCCCGACGCTCGCAGCCACTATTCTGGGCGTATAAAATTTTTCTTTTTCCACCTGCCCAAAATTCACACTAATTTCGCTTGAAATACAGAGATTTTCGCATCTGCGGGGCGCATACAGAAAAACTTCTTTGTAATGCCCCCATTTTTGATATATTGGGGGCAATATCGACACTTTTTCATATATATGCCCAAAACTCTGCCAAATCCTATAATATTCCGCAAAAACGGGGTATCCGCAATACATTTTCTTGTATATGCCCAATTTTAAATTGTTACAAACTCGTAGTCTTCTTTAAACTTCTGAAAAGCTGTCTTTCTGGTTTCTGTCGGGATCTTTATTTGCAAATTCTTTGAGACAAACAAAAAATCCCTGAACAGACACCGAGTATCTATTCAGGGACGATACATATTCTTATAATACTACCGTGGTTCCACCCTAATTGTATGTTTCATGCACACAAAACATACCACTTTCTTTATGATGATAACGGGATCACCGGGCTTGATTAGAGCCACTCCGAGATGGTCTTCAAACAGTTCCTGCCGAGGCTCTTCCACCAAGCGAACCTCTCTCTGGGACATTTCCTATCCTACTCTTCTCTTCAACGTTTTACATATTCTATTAAATTTTAGCACAAAAAATGTTTCTGTCAAGCTATTCCGTCTCAAATTCTCCAATATAAAACTGGAACTCCACTTCATAAATTTCTTGATTCGTTCCTGAAAATTGCGCGTATACACTATAGTCTGCCGAATACTGAACCAGTGGAATCTCAAGTTCTTTCCCCTCGATATTTCGTAAAATCGTTTCTTTCAATTCCCCATCGTATGTTCTGATTTCTATTCTACATCCAGACCGCACTTCCTGGGAAAAATTCAAAATCGCCCTCTCACAGGAATGTGCGCTATACAAACCACTAATATCTGCTCCCGGTATTTTTTCATACACAACCAGGCTTTCTTCTGCTTCCTGTTTTCTTACTGATCCTATGGTTGCTGAAAGTTCTGTTTGTTCAAAATCATTTTTCCCTAAAAACAGAACATTCAATGCAGGATAACCAATGATAATCTTTTCAAGATAAGTCCAGTCTATTTCTTCCGCCACATAATACCAATACGTTTTCCACTCTTTTTCATAAGCCGTAGTTATTCTTACCACATGTTCTGCCAGAACAACATACATATCGCCTTTTGGCGTATCATAAGAAATAAACAGCTCTTTATCTCTATCGGAAAAGGTATATTGCCCCGTGAGATTTGTCATCGTCAATTTCGAGATATATTCGTGAAGTGCCTCTTCATTCGTACATTCATAAAGTATATTGTACTCACTGTCTTTCTCTGTAAAATACAACTGATCTACTTTGTACGAATGGACATCTTCGGATTGGTATACAAGCTCTCTTCCTGTACTTTCCCCATAAGCAAGAGCCACATAACCATAACTCATAAACAAAGCAAAAAACGTGATTCCAACAGCCACCACACCAGAGCGACGCACCTTTGCTTTCATAATATTCTTCAAACGATATCGCATTGCTGATGCAGATGCTGAAAGGCAGGTCGTAAATCCCCTCTCATCTCCGGCTGTATTTAGAATCAGCTCCGCATATCGACGTCTTGCCTCATCATCTGCATCCAGCAATACGGTTTCATCACAGCTCAATTCCAAATCATCCGCACTTTTACGCATTGCAATCCACATTAATGGATTAAACCAACACATAGCGGTACAAAACATAAGGAAGAATTTCGACCATCCATCCTCCCGTCCAATATGATAATCTCTCGGAATCTTTAAGCCAGTAAATATAAGGTTTTCAGATTCCGTTTTTATTGAAATCCCCCACTTTTTTGTCAAAAATCGCTTGACAAATCGCCAAAAATTTGCGGCGAAGCCGATTGAATATATTTTATTTTT
>JAGAQG010000008.1 GCA_017622875.1 Lachnospiraceae bacterium | reverse complement strand
TATCAGAATAACTCCTTTCTTGGGTGATGAATAATGGTTTTTAGTCAACTCTATTATATCATATCCGGTGAGGAGTTATTTGATTTTTAGGAACAAAAAATGCCGTATTTATGCGGTTTATGGCGTTTCGCAAACGCCTATTTCTAAATAGTAATACGAGGTGATAAAATGGGTTTTGCGGAAACTTTTAAAGCATTGTCGGATCCGGCACGCAGAGAAATCCTGATGCTGCTGAAGGAAAAGCCTCTTTCGGCAGGAGAGATCGGCAGTCATTTTGGAATGACGGGGGCGACCATTTCCTATCATTTAAATATTTTAAAGAAGGCGGATCTGGTAACAGAAACAAGAGAAAAGAACTTTATTTACTATGACTTGAATGTATCGGTCATTGAGGAAGTCATGCTCTGGCTCTCAGACCTGAAAGGAGATAACGATGAAAAAGGATGTTAAAAAGACTTTAATTATTACAAGCATCATTACGGCACTTCCAATTCTCATCGGTGTTGTTTTATGGAACCGACTGCCAGATACCATGGCAACTCATTTTGGCAGTGACGGAACGCCAAATGGATGGAGCAGTAAATGGTTTGCAGTGATTGGCCTGCCAATTTTCCTGGCAGTTCTCAATGTATTCTGCATTGCTGCGACAGAAAATGATCCAAGACGTGAAAGATATCCTGAAAAAATGATGAAACTGGTATACTGGATCTGCCCGGTATGTGCATGGATCTGTGCCATTGGTATTTATGCAAATGCCCTTGGATTTGAGTTGACGAATCTTGGACGATATATGTCATTGATGCTTGGAGTGATGTTTCTTGTAATCGGAAATTACTTGCCAAAGGTAAAACAAAACTGGTATCTGGGGATTAAATTGCCATGGACTTATGCGGATGAAGAGAACTGGAATAAGACCCATCGTCTTGCAGGGAAACTGTGGTTTGTCGGTGGTCTGTTATTTATCCTGAATTTCTTCCTGCAAATTAGAGGAATCGAACTTTGGCTGATGATTGTACTGGTGTTGATTCCGGTCATTTATTCTTATCTTTACAGCAGAAAGAAGAATAAAGAAGAATAAAGAAGCATAAGCAGCTTGGGGAGGAAGATATTATGGTAGCGACATCAACAATGATTGCAATGACAGTGAATATGCTGTTAGGACTGATTATTCCGGCAGTTTTGTATTTGGCAGTAAAAAAACGTTTTGGAAATAACCGCATTGCATTTTTTGCAGGCTGCGGAATCATGCTTGTATTTGCCCTTGTTTTGGAATCGATTGTTCATCAGATTGTACTTGGCGGAGCCTTGGGAATGATCATCTGCAGCAATATCTGGCTGTATGGCCTGTACGGTGCAGCTATGGCGGCAATCTTTGAGGAAACCGGCCGACTGGTGGCATTCAAATTTATTCTGAAAAAACATCGTGACAATGATGATACAGCGCTTTTCTATGGAGCTGGTCATGGTGGATTTGAAGCGTTTTATATTCTGTTTGTCAGTGGTATCAATAATCTGGCCATTTCTGTAATGATCAACAGTGGAAATACAGAAACATTAACAGCAGGGCTTACGGGATCTGCATTGGCGCAGGTGGAAGCTACACTGGCTCAGTTTCTGGAAATATCATGGGGAAGTTTCGTATTCAGCCCGATTGAACGAATCGCAGCGGTTATTTTGCAGCTGGCACTTTCCGTACTTGTATGGTTTGCAGTGAAGCACAAAAATTATAAGCTTTATGGAATGGCGCTGTTATTCCACTTCTTGTTAGATTTGGCAGCAGTTGTATTAAACAGCTATACTGCTGTACTTGGTACATTGGGACTGGTGATCGTAGAAGCGGTGATCTGGATTCTTGCGATTCTTAGCGCAATATATGCAAAAAATGTGTGGAAAAGGAACGTGAACCGTGATTAATGTATATATCCAAAAATGGAGCAAAGAGGACGCGCCCTGGGAGCGCATCCTTGCTGACGTTTTAAAAACATATTATTATATAGAAGAAACTCCTACGATTTTACGTGACGAGATGGGGAAGCCTTATTTGAAGGACAGTAAATTGCATTTTAATGTTTCTCATTCAGGAGAATATTTGGCAATTGCAGTTTCCGAAAGTTTGGTGGGAATTGATATTCAGGAAACAAAAAATATTAAGGATGGCATGTATCGGAAAGTTGTGCAGCCCAAGGAACAGTCTTTAATCGGGGAGGATAAACAGAGAGGTTTTCTGCGTCTGTGGTCTTTGAAAGAAAGTTATGTAAAAGCAGAGGGGAAAGGCCTTCGCATCCCAATGAAGGATTATTACTTCGAGAAAGAAAATGAATGCTATTTTGTAAATTACGGTGGACAAAAGCAGGCATGGACATTTAATATAGAAGAAACGCTGGTGGAAGGATATTATATCAGTGTGTGTGGAATGGAAACGGAAGTTTCGTGGAATGTAAAATAGGGGAAAGAAATGCAGTACGAGGTTGGAGATATTGTAAAACTGAAAAAAAAGCATCCGTGCGGCAGCTTTGAATGGGAAATTTTGCGTGTGGGCGCAGATTTTCGTCTGAAATGCCTAGGGTGTGACCATCAGGTCATGATGGACCGAAAGCTTGTAGAAAAAAGCACAAAAGAAATCAGAAAAA
This sequence comes from Lachnospiraceae bacterium, assembly GCA_017622875.1. Taxonomy (GTDB): domain Bacteria; phylum Bacillota; class Clostridia; order Lachnospirales; family Lachnospiraceae; genus HGM12587. The sequence goes on along the minus strand of JAGAQG010000008.1, from coordinate 69,043 downwards.
GTTGAAAAAAGGCTTGAAATTAAGGGAAAACCATGGTATTATACCAAATTGTGATATATTAATTCCTTGCTCTTCACAAGGGAAGGGCCAGAGACCAAAAGGAGGTAAAACGAGCATGAACAAATATGAATTAGTACTTGTTGTGAATGCAAAAATCGAAGACGACGCTAGAGCAGCAGTAGTTGAAAAAGCAAAAGCATATGTTGAACGCTTTGGAGGCACTGTTACTGAAGTAGAAGACTGGGGTAAGAAAAAATTAGCTTACGAAATCCAGCACATGAAAGAAGGATTCTACTACTTCATCCAGTTCGAAGCTGATGCAGCATGCCCAGCAGAACTTGAAAAACGTGTACGTATCATGGACAACGTTCTTAGATATTTAGTAGTTCGCAAAGACGCTTAATTAAAAAGATTTTAAGGAGATTGTCAGTATGAATAAAGTAATTTTAATGGGACGTTTGACCAGAGATCCTGAAGTGCGTTACTCACAGGGCGAAAACGCAACAGCAGTTGCCAGATTTACACTTGCGGTAGACAGAAGATTTCGTCGTGATGATGCGAGCACAGACTTTATCGGATGTGTAGCATTTGGAAGAAACGCAGAGTTCATCGAAAAATATTTCCGTCAGGGAACAAAGGCACTGATTACAGGCCGTATCCAGACAGGAAGCTATACAAACAGAGATGGACAGAAAGTTTACACAACAGACGTTGTTGTAGAAGATCAGGAATTTGCGGAAAGCAAAAATGCTTCTGGTTCTAATGATTCAGGATTCCAGCCTGCATCCCGTCCACAGCCATCCGCTGCAATCGGCGATGGATTTATGAACATTCCAGATGGAATTGACGAAGAATTACCATTCAACTAACAATCATGGAAATAACCGAATAATTTCGGGGATGATAGTCTAACAGGAGGTAAACAAAAATGGCTTACACAAAGAATGAAAAAGCAGATTCTCCAATGAAGAGAAGAGGCGGACGCAGACGTAAAAAAGTTTGCGTATTCTGCGGAAAAGAAAACAACGAAATCGATTACAAAGATGTAAATAAATTAAAAAGATACGTATCTGAAAGAGGAAAAATTCTTCCAAGAAGAATCACAGGAAACTGTGCAAAACATCAGAGAGCTCTTACAGTTGCAGTTAAGAGAGCACGTCACATCGCTCTTATGCCATACGTAGCAGAATAAGATGATTTCAGGAGACACTCACGAAAGTGGGTGTCTTTTTTGATACAGGGGCGTGACAATATGAATATTGCCCCCTGGACACATTAATGCTATAATTAACATGGTATGTGCTAACCATGGAGTTGTATCATGAAGAAGAATAAAAAAGTAAATAAAAATCAAACAAAAAATATAAAATTTACCGGAAAGATGAATATCTACATGCAGTGGCCTCTCTGGATGACCATTCTGCTGGTGCTCGGCACTGTAGGAATGTTTACCATTTCTTTAAGAGCAGGAGTGTTTATGTTAGGCCTGACTGTTCTGTATGCATTAATTGCCTGGCTGTTGTGCAGTGGAAGCCAGAAAGATATTTTAGGGGAACTGGTGACTTTTGCCACCCATTACGGTCAGATTCAGAAAAAGCTGTTAAAAACCTTCCATATTCCGTACGCATTGATGGATGAAAATGGAAGACTCATCTGGATGAATGAGGCCTTTATGGAAGTGACAGGAAAGACAAAGGATTATCATAAATCCATTACCACTATTTTTCCTCAGATTACGAAGGAAAGTTTTGCGGGAGAAGATGAGGATACGATTCTTGAGTATCATGTGAAGCAGGAAGAGCATTCCTATAAGGCCCAGTTACAGCAGATTTCTTTTAGCAGTCTGGAAAGAGGAAAAGAGCTGGAGGGTATTGAAGACTATACCCAGCATTTGATGGCGATTTATTTGTTCGATGAAACAGAATTGAATCGTTATATTAAAGAAAATAAAGAACAGCGTTTTGTGGCAGGGCTTATTTATATCGACAATTATGATGAAGCGTTAGAGAGTGTGGAAGAGGTGCGTCAGTCCCTTCTTGTTGCGCTGATTGAACGTAAGATTAATAAATATATTTCTAGCTTTGGCGGTATTGTACGAAGACTGGAAAAGGACAAATATTTTATCGCAATTCAGGAAAAGAATGTGCCAATGCTTCGAGAGGACAAGTTTTCCATTCTGGAAGATGTGCGAAGTGTCAACATTGGTAATGATATGGCCGTGACTGTCAGCATCAGTCTGGGCTTATCAGGAAAGACCTATGCAGAAAATTATGAGTATGCCCGTGTAGCTATGGAACTGGCACTTGCTCGAGGCGGGAACCAGGCAGTTACCAAAGAAGGAGACAATATTACATACTTCGGCGGAAGCAGTCAGCAGGTAGACAAAAATACCCGTGTCAAAGCACGTGTCAAAGCTCAGGCGCTTAGGGAATTTATACAGAATAATGATAAAGTAGTCGTTATGGGGCATAAGATTCCGGACGTGGATTCTTTTGGTGCAGCTATCGGTATTTATCGTGCGGCAAAAGAGCTTGGCAAGAAGGCGTATATCGTAGTAAACGAAATCAGTGCATCCCTGCGCCCGATGTATGAATCTTTTGTAAATAATCCGAACTATGAGGATGATATATTTCTTACCAGTGCTCAGGCAGTAGAGCTGGTGGACAACCATACAGTAGTCGTTGTAGTAGATGTAAACAGACCGAGCTATACAGACTGTCCGGAAATCCTGCGAATGAGCAAAAATGTAGTAGTAATTGACCATCATCGCCAGGGAAGCGAAAACATTTCCAAAGCGGTTCTATCTTATGTTGAACCGTATGCATCATCTGCCTGCGAAATGGTAGCGGAAATTCTACAGTACATCCGTGAGGGAATGAAAATCAAAAATGTGGAAGCGGACTGTATGTACGCCGGTATTATGGTGGACACAGATAACTTCTTAACAAAGACTGGGGTTCGTACTTTTGAAGCAGCCGCGTTTTTACGTCGCTGCGGTGCGGATGTAACCAGAGTTCGAAAAATATTCCGTGCAGAGCTGGATGATTATAGAGCGAGAACTGAAGTGGTGCGCGGTGCAGAAATCTACAGAGGCTTTGCTTTTGCGATCTGTAACGGAGATGGCGTAGAGAGCCCGACAATTTTAGGTGCGCAGGCGGCCAATGAGCTTTTGAACATTTTTGGTGTGCGTGCATCTATTGTTCTTACAAACTACAAAGGCCAGACTTATGTCAGCGCTCGTGCCATTGACGAAGTCAATGTACAGCTGATTATGGAAAAGATTGGTGGAGGCGGTCATGCGAATATGGCTGGTGCACAGCTTACCTGTACGCCGGCAGAAGCCCGTGATATGATTAAACACACCATTGACGGAATGATACAGGAAGGAGAATTGACATGAAAGTAATTTTATTAGCAGACGTAAAATCTGTCGGAAAAAAGGGTGAGACAGTCACAGTTGCCGATGGTTATGGAAGAAATGTGCTGATCGCAAAGAAGCTTGGAGTGGAGGCAACAGCCCAGAATATGAACAACTTAAAGCTTCAGAAAGCACACGAAGATAAAGTCGCAAAGGAACAGTATGAAGCAGCAGTTGCATTCGGTGAAGAATTAAAGACAAAACAGATTGTCGTAACGATTAAAATAGGGGAAGGCGGAAAAATCTTTGGTTCCGTTTCCACAAAAGAAATTGCTGCAGCTGCAAAACAGCAGTTAGGCTATGATCTGGATAAAAAGAAAATGCAGCTGCCTAACCCGATTAAAAACCTTGGAACGACCATGGTTCCGATTAAATTGCATCCAAAGGTAACATCCGAGTTAAAAGTAATCGTAAAAGAAGCGTAAGGTAGAGCTATGGAAGAAGCACTCATCAAAAGAGTCATGCCTCACAATATTGAAGCAGAGCAGTCGGTAATTGGCTCCATGCTGATGGACAAGGAAGCAATTATGGTCGCTTCGGAAATCATCACTGGAGAAGATTTCTATCAGAAACAGTTCGGAATTCTTTTCGATAATATGGTAGAGCTTTTTAATGAAGGGAAAGCGGTAGATCTTGTCACTCTTCAGAATCGACTGAAGGAAAACGGAGTACCGGAAGAAGTCAGTAACATGGGCTTTGTCCGTGAACTTCTTACCAATATTCCAACCTCCGCAAATGTAAAGTATTATGCAGATATTGTTTATGAAAAGGCAGTTTTAAGAAAATTAATCAAAACAAGTGAACAGATTACCAACGATTGTTATGTAGGTGCTGATAAACTGGAAAATATTCTGGAAGATACAGAAAAGAAAGTTTTCGACATCGTTCAGAGAAGAAATACAGGGGATTATGTGCCAATTAATAAAATTGTACAGAATTCTATTATGCGTGTCAGTGCTGCATCAAAACTGAAAGGAAATGTAACAGGTATTCCGACGGGATTTATTGATCTGGATTATCGTACTTCTGGTATGCAAAAAAGCGATTTGGTACTTGTGGCTGCCCGTCCTTCTATGGGTAAGACGGCTTTCGTATTAAATATGGCGCAGTATATGGCTTTTGAGTGTAATAAAACCGTTGCGATTTTCAGTCTGGAAATGTCCAGCGAGCAGTTGGTAAACCGTCTGCTTGCTATGGAAGCAAGAATTGATGCGCAGAAGCTCCGTAACGGAAGTCTGGAGGATCAGGACTGGGAAAGTCTCTTAGAGAGTGCCGGAACGGTTGCCAAATCAAATCTGATTATTGATGACAGAGCATCCTCCCTTGCGGAAATCCGTTCCAAATGTCGTAAATTTAAGCTGGAGCATAATCTGGATATTGTCATCATTGACTACTTACAGTTGATGTCTTCTGGCGGCGGACGTGCCAGTGATTCCAGACAGCAGGAAATTTCTGATATTTCCCGCGGATTGAAACGAATGGCGAGAGAGCTGGATGTGCCTGTGGTTGCCCTTTCACAGCTTAGCCGTGCAGTAGAACAAAGACCAGATCATCGACCGATGCTCTCGGACCTCCGAGAATCCGGAGCCATCGAGCAGGATGCTGACGTTGTAATGTTCCTTTATCGAGATGAATATTACAATAAAGAATCTGAACTGAAAGGTACAGCGGAAGTAATTATCGCGAAACAGCGTAATGGTCCAATCGGAACGGTCACCCTTGCGTGGCTGCCACAATATACGAAGTTTGCAAATATCAAAAAATAGTGAAAATGCAGAAAACCCGTCGATTCCCGTCGATGGGTTTTGTTTGTGAAAAGGAATATTTTTTGCTATACTTGTTATGACAATTTCATAAGCATTGGAGGGATATTGTGGATCAGGTAAGATACATGATTTCAGATGCAGCCAAGCTGGTAGAGGTGGAGAGCCACGTACTTCGCTATTGGGAGGAGGAATTAGAACTCCCTATTGCCAGAAATGAAATGGGGCATCGGTATTATACGGAAGATGATATCCAACTGTTAAAACACATCAAGAAGTTAAAGGAACGAGGCTATCAGCTAAAAGCCATTAAGATGGACATTTCCGAGAATGGAGAGCTGATACCGCATGAGGAAACTCTGCCTCAGGATGTAACGAGAGAAAAAACAGAAGTGATAAACAGTAATGCAGAGAAAATGCAGCAGTTTCAAAGCATTTTAAGCAAGGCTTTGGGACAGGCCTTAAGAGAAAATCAGGACAGTCTTGGAAAAGAGCTTGGAGGACGGGTTGCTGATCAGGTCACAAAGGAGATTAATTATCAGTTCAGAGCTGAAGAGGAGCGTCAGGAAGCGTACTATCGAAAGCTTGATGAAAGACTTCAGAATGTGAAGAAACGAAATGCGAAAGTAAAGAAGGAAAAACCGGAGAAAAAGCGAAAAGCAATTTTTGGAAGAAAGCAGAAGATACAACAGGAGGCAACAGGACCTACCTGAGCAAAAAATATACATAGGCGTAAAAGAAGCAGGTCATTGACCTGCTTCTCATAATTTCTACTGTTTGTCTGCTTCCATAGCGCCAAGAAATTCATTTAAACGAGCTACTAACACATCTGGATCCATACCGTGTACAAGTGCTGCTTCTTCTAATGATTCCATCTGGGAAGATGGGCATCCGACACAATGCATTCCTTCTCTCATAAGGATATAAATTAAATTTTCATCAAGCTTGATTAAGTCGCCAATGATCATTGATTTATCAATTTTTACCATGGGAAATGCCTCCTTCAAAAATTCTTATTCGATTATACAACGCTAGTCTTTAATTTGCAAGGCATTCTAAAGGCAGTTCCCGGCAAATATAAATTTTTTGGAAATTATAAAGTTATGCTAGACTAACTCATAGGGGCTATATTACAATGTGCTTAAAGAAAAGGGAAAGTCACTAGATGACCCTCGAAAATATAAGGAGGACTTTATTATGGCATACGTAATTACTGATGATTGTGTAATGTGTGGAGCATGTGCAGATGCATGTCCAGTTGAAGCTATCTCTGAAGGTGATGGAAAATACGTGATCGACGCTGATGTTTGTGCAGAATGCGGAACATGTGCAGCTGAATGTCCAAATGAAGCTATCGTTGAAGCTTAATTAGAGACTACATAAAAAACGAGCGATAAGATCGCTCGTTTTTTTATGCCTTCTGTAGTTTTTGAAGTGCGTCTTTTTTAATGACCAGATCATAATGTTCTGCCATATATGCTTCAGCAGCTTTTGTGTAAGGCTCATTGCTTCCGTATTCGGTAAGAATATTACAGATCTTGTTAAATTCTTCCGGTGTATGAGAAGATTTGCTTAACACCAGATAATATAATTTTTTGGCACTGTTTTTATAAAGTCGGTTTTCACCGTGATAATAGTTGTTCAAAACATGGGCTGCATCGACAAGCGCTTCCAGATTTCCAAAGAGATAAAGTCTGGTTAAATCAATCTCGTCAGCTGCAGTTACTGGTTTTTCTTCTTTTTTGTCGTCCTCCAGAGCTTTTAAGTGCTGCTCCATCATGCGCTTAAAAATATCCAGCACTTCGTCGGCACCTTCTGCGGAAATCTGCTTTTTGGATTCTGTAACGGAATCCAGGGCATCTGTGCTGGATGGAGAGAACTTGGAAAACCGGGTATCTAATTCTTCAGGGTCAGAAACCTTGGTAATAATGAGCACAATACAGTCATTCGGCATTGGGATAGCTTCAATCATCAGCGGAATATCATTGGCCTCGAAACCAAATTCGGCGTTGGCCTGAAGCATCATATCTCTAAAAAGTGATTTTGCCTTTTCCGAACCGTAGGCCAGCTCACTTAATTTGATCTGACGGTCAGCTAAATCTGCTTTTGTCAGCGTACATCTAATCTGGTTGTCGTTTAACTTTTCAAGTTTCATAATATCACATCCATTCTATTTGAAAAATTTCGCGATCTGAACCTAAAATGCCAAAGCATTTAGAGTTACATTATAGTATAAACAAAAAACAAAAAGATGTAAAGTTGTATAATTTGTAAATACAGGAGAATTAAGAAAAAATTTATAAATCTGCGGCTTGTCAAAACCGGCAATTTTTTCTATAATAATACATGAAAGAGCAGAACTTTTTCATCTTTGTGTAAGCTGCTCCTATCTTACAATTCCCGCCAGTCGGCGAATAAATTCCGGATTGTTGGTAAAATTAAAAAATGCAAAAACAGCTCTTTCAGTCGTATACCTTTAATATATCACATTTTGTTTATGCTTAAGGTACGACAGCGGGGCAGGATGTAAAACTCCTGTAGATAGAAACCCCTCTATGCATGTGAAACTACATCCTGCCCATGAAAAACTTAAAATTTTTTAAAACTCGAAAAAAGTCGATGACGAATACACAAAATATGGTATACTATATCTATTATAAAGGACAGATTTTGTTTGCGATAAGATAGATATACGGAGGAGACACATGGCAGCAAAGAAAAGACGGCGCAAAAGAAGACGAAGCAGGATCAATCCGGCAGCAGTAGGGATTTTGGCAATCCTTTTGATCGTGGTTATTGCGGCGGCAGTATTTTTAATAAGAAAGTATTCTCCATCAAAGGAATTGATGGATTTGAAATTATACTTCCAGTTGGAAGAAGAGGACGATCTTGCCATCATTGTACAGAATGAACTGATCGAGGATAAAGGAATCGTATTAAACGGAAGACCTTATGTCAGCACAGAGGTAGTAAAAGATTACTTAAATGAACGCTTCTACTGGGACAGCGCAGAAAATCTTTACATTTATACCACACCAGATGAAATGATCACTGCAGCAGTAGGTGAGAGCCAATATACAGTAGATAAGAAGAGTACTGCAGTGGATTATCAGATCATAAAGGTTGAAGATGGCGTTGCATATGTTGCTTTGGAATATATTAAGGAACATACTGCTCTGGATTATGAATATATGGAAGAGCCGAACCGCGTGCAGATTACCTGTGAATATGGGGAAACAACTGTGGTGGATGCAAAGCGAAATTCCGAAGTTCGTTATCGTGCGGGTGTGAAGAGCCCAATTCTTACAGAGGTGAAGAAGGGCGATGTGCTTTATGTTCTGGAAGAGCCGGAAGAGATTGAAAAATGGACAAGAGTCCGCACCGCCGATGGATATATTGGTTATATCAGAGACAGTAAGTTAAAGGATGAATATACAATTACAACTTCTACAGATTTTGTGGAACCGGAATATTCAAGTCTGACAAAGGATTATACCATTAACCTTGCATGGCATCAGGTAACAAATAAGGATGCAAACAATACAGTACTCGAAAAACTTGCAGATGCCAAGGGACTTACGACGATTTCTCCGACATGGTTCTTTATTAAAGATGACAACGGAAATATTCAGTCACTGGCATCTCAGGATTACGTAAATTACTGCCACCAGAATGGTGTGGAAGTATGGGGACTTGTAGAAAATATTACTTATAAAGATCAGATTGATATTACCTCTATTCTAAACAAAACTTCCTCACGTCAGAATCTTGTGACACAGCTGATCGCACAGGCGATTCAGTATGATCTGGATGGTATTAATGTAGATATTGAAGCACTTCCGGGAGAGGCCGGAGATGGATTTATTGAATTTGTCCGCGAGCTTTCCATTATGTGCAGAAGAAATAATATCATTCTTTCGGTAGACAACTATGTACCAATGGCATATAACCAGAATTATAATCGCAAGGAACAGGGCATTGTTGCTGACTATGTGATTATTATGGGATATGATGAACATTTTGCAGGCAGTGAAGAAGCTGGCTCCGTGGCATCTATTGGCTATGTAAGAAATGGTATTGAAAAAACATTAGAAGAAGTACCGGCAGAAAAAGTAATCAATGCAGTACCTTTCTATACCAGATTATGGCATACGGACAATGATGGTGATTTAAGCAGTTCTGCCATTGGAATGAGCAGTGCAGCCAAAACGCTTGCCAATAATAATATCACTCCAGAATGGGATGAAGAAACTGCCCAGTACTATGGTGAGTTTACAAACTCAGAAGGTTTCTATCAGATATGGCTGGAAGAGGAACGCTCCATCGAAGAAAAGGCAAAGCTTATGAAAGAATATGGTCTTGCCGGCATCGCATCCTGGCGTCTTGGCTATGAAAAAGACGAAATCTGGGATATCATTTTAAAATATGTAAATTAAGATTTCTATTGATTTAGAAATTGCAGGATTCCCATGTGGATGGCCCATGCCAGCTTTTGCTGGTATGCGTCATCCACTAATTTTTTGCTTTCTGCCCAGTTGGAGAGAAAGCCGCATTCTACAATAACAATGGGGGCAGAGGCATTTTTTAACAAATAATAACTGCTGTTGGATTTTTCCGTACGGTGATTGGACGGGTCTACATCCGTGATCAATTCATCTTGAATAAGGGCAGCTAGTGTTTTGCCGGCATCGGAGCCTGTATAGTAAAATACCTGCGCTCCATCAATGGATTCCTCTGGGTAACTATTTTGATGGATGCTGACAATGCAGTCTGGCAGAGGTTTGTTCATCCGTTCTACACGGGCAGCCATATCTTCCCGCTTTTTGTTGGAAGAAGATTCTGAATAAAGTCCGGTATCTTCTGTACGGGTCATAATGACATTGACATCTGCGGCGGTCAGAAGTTTTTCAAGTTTTTTGGCAATTTTTAAATTTACATCTTTTTCAAGAGTGCCGTCCACTCCTACTTTTCCGGAATCAAAACCTCCATGCCCGGCATCGATGACTACGGTAAAGGAAGAGTTTTTGCCTGAAACAGTGTCTCCCATAACTGTTTCCAGGCGGGAATTGATAAGAAAAATGGAAAGAGTCAGCAAAAAGATGACAGAAAATAAAGCGAAAAATTCCTTGGAACTGCTCATGAAGAATCTCCGGAAAAGGAAAGTTACTGTATAGCTATGTAAATGAAAAGAAAAGTATGAGTATTTCTTTGTAAATTTTCCAGGAAAGGGCAGAATCTCTTGTACCAAAACAACCAAAGTGATATACTGTGTAAGATAAAATAGACTTAAAATAGGTGAAAAATGCAGACAATTATTAGAAAAGTAGACGAAAACTGCATCGATGAGAAAATCATGAAGGAAGCAGGTGCGCTTTTGAAAGCAGGTGCTCTGGTAGCTTTTCCTACAGAGACTGTTTATGGTCTTGGAGCCAATGCGCTGGATGAAAAAGCGGCAGCGAAAATCTATGCAGCGAAAGGAAGACCTTCTGATAATCCGCTGATTGTACATATTGCGGATATGGAAAGCCTTAAACTGATTACGGAGGAAATTCCGGAGGCTGCCTATCAGCTTGCGGACAAGTTCTGGCCGGGCCCTCTTACGATGGTACTGAAAAAAAGTGATGCAGTACCTTATGGAACCACCGGTGGACTGGATACAGTGGCAGTACGTATGCCATCCCATCCGATTGCTTTAGAGATGATCCGTTATGGCGGAGGATATATTGCAGCGCCGAGTGCGAATACATCTGGCAGACCAAGTCCCACACTGGCAAGCCATGTGTTAGATGATATGAATGGAATCATTCCGATGATCTTAGATGGAGGAGCAGTAGGAATTGGGATTGAATCCACCATTGTAGATTTGACGGAAGGAGTTCCGACCATTTTAAGGCCGGGATTTATCACCAAGGAAATGTTGGAGGAAGTGGTTGGAGAGGTTCAGATCGATAAAGGACTTTCCGCTGATTCCAAGACTCCCCCAAAAGCTCCGGGAATGAAGTATCGTCATTATGCGCCAAAAGCAGATCTTATGATCGTAGAAGGTGCCAGAGAAGCAGTTATTGAAAAAATCAATGCGTTGGTACAAGAGAATGAATCAAAAGGGGTTTGTACAGGTATCATCGGTACAGAGGAGACGATTTCCAGATATCCGTCGGGAATCGTAAAATCCATGGGAACAAGAAGAGATGAGCTGTCTATCAGCAGTCATTTATATAGTATTTTAAGAGAGTTCGATGAAAGTGATGCGGAAATAATCTATTCAGAGAGCTTTTCAGAAGGTGCCATGGGAAGCGCTATTATGAACCGTCTGTTAAAGGCGGCGGGACATAAAATCATGAAAGTATAATTTTGAAAGAAAGAGGAGATAGAATATGATCGCTTTAGGATGTGACCACGGTGGTTATGAATTAATGCAGGAAGTAAAGGCTCATTTGACAAAACGAGGATTTGAGTACAAGGATTTGGGATGCTACGGAACAGAAGCAGTTGATTATCCTGAATATGGACGTGCGGCAGCAGAAGCAGTTGCTTCCGGCGAATGTGAATATGGAATCGTTATCTGCGGTACAGGAATCGGAATTTCCATTTCTGCAAACAAGGTGCCGGGAATCCGTTGTGCACTTTGCTCAGATTGTTTCTCCGCAGCAGCTACAAAAGAACATAACAATGCAAATATGCTGGCAATGGGAGCAAGAGTTTTAGGACCAGGCCTTGCACTGAAAATCGTAGATACATTTTTAGACACACCATTTTCGAATGATGAGCGTCACATCAGAAGAATTGCAAAGATTGAAAAAGGAGAATAGGTATTGGCAAAGGTAGTTTATATGAATCACCCGCTGATTCAGCACAAAATTGGTATTTTAAGAAGAAAAGAAACCGGTACAAAAGAATTCAGAACTCTGGTCAGTGAAATCGCAATGCTGATGTGCTATGAAGCTACCAGAGACCTGGAACTTTCCGATGTGGAAATAGAGACTCCTATCTGTAAGACAACTGTAAAAGAGCTTGGAGGAAAGAAAATGGCAGTGATTCCAATCTTAAGAGCTGGTCTTGGTATGGTAGAGGGAATGCTTACGATGGTTCCGGCTGCCAAAGTAGGACATATTGGTCTTTACAGAAACGAAGAGACACTGGAACCTGTAGAATATTACTGCAAGCTTCCGGCAGACTGCCATGAAAGAGATACATTTGTAGTAGATCCAATGCTGGCAACCGGCGGTTCGGCAGTCGCAGCAATTCAGATGTTAAAGGACAAAGGGGTAAAGAATATCCGTTTCATGTGTACGATTGCAGCACCGGAAGGCGTGAAGGCATTGACAGAGGCTCACCCGGATGTAGATATTTACGTTGGAGCATTGGATGATCATTTAAACGAACACGGTTATATCGTTCCTGGTCTTGGAGACGCAGGTGACCGTATTTTTGGAACAAAATAAGGGGTACGTTATGGGGGATAAACGCACAGATTATATTTCGTGGGATGAATATTTTATGGCAGTTGCTAAACTTGCAGGTATGAGATCAAAGGATCCAAATACTCAGGTAGGTGCATGTATTGTCAGTCAGAAAAATAAAATTTTATCAATGGGTTACAATGGATTTCCAATCGGCTGCTCAGACGATGAATTTCCGTGGGCAAGAGTGGGAGAAACGCAGGAAACAAAATACGCCTATGTATGTCATGCAGAATTAAATGCCATTTTAAATTATCGTGGAAATCTGGAAGGAGCAAAATTGTATGTCTCCATGTTTCCATGCAATGAATGTGCGAAGGCGATTATTCAGGCAGGCATTAAAACTGTGGTTTATGGAAATAACAAATATGACGGAACTCCATCAGTGGTTGCTTCTAAACGAATGTTCAAAGCAGCGGGCGTAGAAGTATATGAATATCAATATTCTGGCAAAGAACTGAAGCTGGAAGTATAATCAAACATTAGGGAGCAGCACTGAAAACGGGTGTTGCTCCTGCTTTTTCGAATACCTGCAGATGAAGGGAAGAAAATTATGGAACTTGAAATAATACAGCTTTTAAAAATGAAACAGGGAGTGGAGAGAATCCTGCATGTACCAGGAAATTATAAGGGAGGCATTCTGGAAATGGCTTTGATTGTGGACTGCAGCCTTGAAAAGGAGGATGCAAAAAACTGTGTTCAGACGATGATCAAAGCATTGAAATCCCATAGTGAAACCTTTCGTAATGTTCGGTTGAATGTGGTGTGGTGGAAATCAGATGAAAATATCGTGACAGAAGTGACTCCGATGACGGTTCTGCAGATGGGAACGCCATTTGAAGCTTATGAGCAAAGCTGCGAGAAAAAACACATTGATGTTCTGTTCCGGAATTTGAAAATGTTTCAGGCACGTTCCAAGCTGATTCTGCTCTTAAGTGATGGAAGGTTTACAATTATCAGTGAAGAAGAGTGTATGGGAAGCTTAAAACCATTCCTTGGAAGGAAAATGCTTCTTTTGATGGATGAGATTTCGGAGGAAATTGAAAAGCTTGCCTTAAAGGCCAGAATGATAACATTAGAGGTATAGATTCATGGAAGATTTTGAATTAAGAGAAGAAGATTATGTGTGTGCGAACTGTAAATATTATGGCTGTGACCGTAGTAAGAACTGTGACACAATTTGCGATAAATGGGATATTTCAGAATTTGTTCTGGAAGATTTGATGGAAGAAAGAAAGTAGTTATGAAGAGATTGTTGGTTTTTTTAAAGGATTATAAGAAAGAGACGGTGTTAGCGCCGCTGTTCAAGCTGTTAGAGGCATCCTTTGAACTTATGATTCCGCTGGTAGTAGCGGCAATTGTAGATCAGGGAATTGGACAGGGAAATCTGAACTATGTCTATAAAGCTGGCGGAATTATGATTCTGCTGGGAATTATTGGTCTGATAGCAGCAGTATCTGCGCAGTTTTTTGCGGCGAAGGCAGCAGTAGGGTTTGCCACAGGACTTCGTTCTGCATTGTTTCAGCATATTCAGAGCTTATCTTATACAGAAATTGATCAGGTGGGAACTTCGACTCTGATTACACGATTGACAAGTGATGTTAACCAGGTGCAGTCTGGAGTTAATATGACACTGCGTCTTTTACTTCGCTCTCCGTTTATTGTTTTTGGCGCAATGATCATGGCATTTACGGTAGATGTGAAGGCTGCGTTGGTTTTTGTAGGGGTAATTCCGCTTTTATGCATTGTTGTATTCGGAATCATGGTGCTTACCATGCCGATGTATAAGCTGGTACAAAAGCGTCTGGATGAAGTACTTGCGCTCACCAGAGAAAACCTGACAGGTATCCGTGTGATCCGTGCATTCCATAAGGAAAAGGAAGAAATTGAAAAATTTAAAAAGAGCAATGAAGAGCTGACAGAGATTCAGTTAGGAGTAGGAAAGGTTTCAGCTTTAATGAATCCGGTGACCTACGTAATCATTAATCTTGGACTGGTGCTTTTGATTTATTTTGGTGCTATTCAGGTAGATGCAGGTCATTTGACTCAGGGACAGGTGATTGCGCTGATCAATTATATTTCTCAGATTCTCGTGGAGCTTATTAAAATGGCTAATTTGATCGTGTTGATTACCAAGGCTCTTTCCAGTGCGAACCGTCTTAGCAATATTTTTGATATCAGCAGCAGTATGACAGAGAATGGAGACGCATCTATTCAGGAGGAGAAAGAAATCCCAATCCTGGAATTTGAAAATGTGGGTTTTTGTTATGCAGGAGCAGGAGAGGATTCTTTATCCAATATTGATTTTAGCGTTTATAAAGGCGAAACGGTGGGAATCATTGGAGGTACTGGTTCGGGTAAGTCTACTCTTGTAAATTTGATTCCAAGATTTTATGATGCTACAAGCGGCCAGGTTCTCTATCATGGAAAGTCGATCGGGGAATACAATTTGGAAGAATTACGAGGACGCATTGGGGTAGTTCCACAGAAAGCAGTACTTTTTAAAGGGACAATTAAGAGTAATTTGCAGTGGGGGAATGAGAAGGCTTCTGACGAAGAGCTGGAAGAAGCCTTGAAAGTTTCTCAGGCAAAGGAATTTGTAGAAAAGCTTGATAAATATTTAGATGCGCCGGTGGCTCAGGGTGGAAAGAACTTTTCCGGTGGTCAGAGACAGAGGCTTACCATTGCACGTGCCATGGTTCGAAAGCCGGAAATTTTGATTTTAGATGACAGTACTTCGGCTCTGGACTATGCCACAGATGCCCGTCTGCGTGCAGAGCTAAAAGCACGTAAAGAGAGTATGACTACATTTATCGTTTCTCAGAGAACATCCAGTATTCAGTTTGCGGATAAGATCATTGTTTTAGAAGATGGTAAGATTGTAGGACTTGGTACTCATAAATATCTGTTAGAGCATTGTGAAGTATATCAGGAAATATATGATTCTCAGTATCAGAACCCGGAGGAAGAGGAGGGAGCAGATGAATAAGAAATCCACCTTGAAAAAGGTTTTGAAACGAATCGAAAAATATCGTCTGCTGGTGGTTCTGTCACTTTTGATGGCAGCTGCCACAGTGATTTTAACGCTTTATCTGCCGATTCTGACAGGGGAAGCAGTAGATGGAATTGTTGCGAAAGGGCTTGTGAATTTTACAGGACTTTTCAAGATTTTAAAAACAATGGTAGCAGTTTTGGTGGCTACAGCAGTTTTTCAGTGGTTGATGAATATTATTAACAACCATATCACTTACCATGTGGTACAGGATATCCGCAGAGAAGCATTTGAGAAACTGGAAAAGCTTCCATTAAAATATGTGGACAGTCATTCTTATGGAGACATTGTGAGCAGAATGATTGCGGATGTTGACCAGTTTGCAGAAGGCTTGCTGATGGGTTTCACACAGTTGTTTACAGGGCTTCTTACGATTGTAGGTACATTATTTTTTATGTTCGATATTAATGTAAAGATTGCACTGGTAGTTGTATTGCTGACACCGTTATCGTTGTTTGTAGCCGGATTTATTGCGAAACGTACTTATACCATGTTTAAAAAGCAGTCTGAGACAAGAGGGGAACAGACTTCTCTGATCGAAGAAATGGTGGGCAATTTAAAGGTCGTAAAGGCTTTTGGACATGAGGATGAAAATCAGGAAAACTTTGATGAGATTAATGGCAGACTGCAGAAGTATTCTTTGGATGCGATCTTTTATTCTTCACTGGTGAATCCATGTACGAGATTTATCAATAGCATGATTTATGCGGGAGTTGGCATTACAGGCGCAATTTCTGCATTAAATGGAGGGATTTCTGTAGGGCAGCTGACTTGTTTTTTAAGCTATGCAAACCAGTATACAAAGCCTTTTAACGAGATTTCAGGTGTTATCACAGAACTTCAGAATGCACTTGCGTGTGCGGCCAGAGTGTTTGAGCTGATTGAAGAGGAACCGGAGGTTCCAGAGAAAAAGGACGCAGTCATTCTTGAGAATGCAAACGGAGAGATTACGCTGGAGCATGTTTATTTCTCTTATACAGCGGATAAAAAATTGATTCAGGATTTTAATCTGTCTGTAAAACCAGGACAGAGGATTGCAATCGTAGGTCCGACGGGCTGCGGAAAAACGACACTGATTAATCTTTTGATGAGGTTTTATGATGTCAATGAAGGAAAGATTTCAGTGGATGGTAATGAGATCCGTGACATCACCAGGGGGTCTTTGCGTACAAATTATGGAATGGTGCTTCAGGATACATGGATTCGGGGAGGAACGGTAAAGGACAATATTGTGATCGGAAAGCCGGATGCGACGATGGAAGAAATCATAGCAGCAGCAAAAGCTTCCCGTGCCCATGATTTTATTAAGCGACTGCCACAGGGTTATGATACAGTGCTTGGAGAAGAGGGCGGTAATTTATCTCAGGGGCAAAAGCAGCTTCTTTGTATTACCAGAGTCATGCTGTGTCTGCCGCCAATGTTAATTTTAGATGAAGCTACATCAAGCATTGATACCCGTACGGAAATTAAGATTCAGCAGGCTTTTGCGAAAATGATGGAAGGGCGTACGAGCTTTATTGTAGCTCACAGACTTTCGACTATACGTGAAGCGGATATCATTCTGGTCATGAAGGATGGAAACATTATTGAACAGGGAAGTCATGAAGAACTGCTTGCTCAGAATGGCTTTTATGCAGAACTTTATAATAGCCAGTTTGCAGGATAGGAGAGGTCTATGGAGCTTTTGAAGAAAAGACTGACGGAGTTAGCGGAAAAATCCTATCGTAATAATCAGTATGTGTTTACAAATTTCTTAAATATGGCGGAGATGAATGCGTTTTATGAGATGCGCAAAGAGATTTCCTATATTCCGTTTACCGCTTTTGGGGGAACAGAAAATTGTGAGAGACTGATGCTGCGGTTCGGTTCTGAGGAAATGTTTGGATATGAGGAACCCTTTCCAATTTGTTGTATTCAGGCAGAGCCTTTGATTGAAAAATTTGCAGATAATTTTTCTCACAGAGACTTTCTAGGGGCAATTATGAACCTTGGAATTGAGAGAGAAGTTGTGGGAGATATTGCGATTAAGGGAAAGCGTGCCTATATTTTCTGCACAGAGAAGATAGCGTCTTATATTGCAGAAAACCTGGTGCAGGTAAAGCATACTTCCATGAGATGCACTGTGTTGGAAAATGCGCCTGATATTTTAAAGCCAACACTGGAGAAAAAAGAAGTGACGGCCGCATCGGAACGCATTGATGCGATTTTGGGAAAACTGTGCAATTTATCGCGTAGCCAGAGCATCCTGGCGTTTCGTGAGAAGAAGGTTTTTGTCAATGGCAGACAATGTGAGAATAACAGTTATCAGCTAAAGCAGGGCGATGTGGTAACTTTTCGAGGTTTTGGAAAGTTTGTCTATGAGGGTGTAAAATACGAAACAAAAAAAGGAAAAATCTGCGCAGAGGTGTCTGTGTATGTATAAAAATGAGTACTTATTTGCGTATACAATAATTTCTGTATGATTGCCAAAAGGAAAGTATCTTGACAAAAACGGGTTGTATGTTAACATATTAAGAGAAGAGGGGGATTATATGTGCGCAAGGGATGTGAAATACCAGAGAATAGAAGATGATATCATTGAAGCCATTAAGGACGGAAGACTGCAGCCGGGGGATAAAATTGACAGTGAATCAGTTTTGAAACAAAAATACGGTGTATCTACCATTACTGTCCGTAAAGCATTTTCGGATTTGATTAATCAGGGATATCTATATGGCATTCAGGGCGTGGGGACCTTTGTGGCCAAGAAGCAGATGATAAGAGCATTGACATCATTAAGCTTTAGTGAAGAGCTTCTGGAGCAAAAGTATGTCATTGATCTTCATGTGGATGCAGTGGAAGAAATAATTGATAAAAAAATTTCTAAGATTCTGGACATTCCAGAAGGCCAGTCTGTCATCAGAATCAAGAGAGTTCGCCTGGCAAATGAAGAACCGGTTGCGTATCATATATCCTATATAGACAGCAGAGTCTTAAGCCTGCAGCAGGCGCAAGAGATATATGAGTGTAAATCATTTTATAAAACGTTAGAGAATATAGGGATGAAACCTACCTGGGCAACGGAGAACTATTCTGTACGTAATGTTAAGGATGCTCATATTGCAGAGCTTATGGGAATGCAAAAAGGGGAAGCCGCTTTCTTTGTAAAGCGTGTGGGATATAACGATGAAGATAAAATAGTCGAGTATTCTGAGACTTATTTTCATAAAGAATGGTATTCAGTTACAGTTACGATTAAAATTTAGTTAAATTATACAAAGGCAAAGTCGCTGATTTGGTGACTTTGCCTTTTTTATTTTTTATATTGCAAACCGTACCTAGTTGACATATAATCTAATTAAAAAATATAACATGTTAACATATTAAGTAGGGAGGTGCGATATGATTATTGTTAACTATGAGCAAAAGTATGAGAAAGAAGTCGTAGAATTGTGGAATCAAACGATGCTTGCAGACCCGATTACAATCCAGAAATTCAGAAAACAGGCATTATTTGATGACAATTTTGATCCGGCTCTTTGCTACGTTGCTTTGGAAGAGGAAAAACCAGTTGGGTTCTGCCTTGGTATGAGAAGAAAGTTCCCGTACATGGAACGAGGATTGGAGCCTGACAGAGGCTGGATTGTTGCCATGTTTGTTGCAAAGGAGCATCAGAGAAAAGGAATTGGCACAGCGCTGGTAAAACGCGCGGAAGATGATATGAAAGCAGCCGGTGCCAAAAATATCACATTAAGTGCATACAGCCCGAGCTATTTCTTTCCAGGGGTGGATGAAGAAAATTATCCGGAAGCAAAAGCATTTTTTGAAAAGCTTGGATATGTGGCCGGAAAGAAAGATTATTCTATGTGTAAGGATTTGCACGGTTACCAGATGAGCCCGGAAGCAAAAGCCAAAATGGAAGCAGCAGAGAAAAAAGGATTCCGCTTTATTAATTTTACCTATGACTATGCATTAGAGCTTTTAGAGTTTAATAAAAATCAGTTTGGCGGTGGATGGAAACGTAATGCGCTGATTGCAATGCAAAATGGGACAGCAGAAGATCTGATTTTATTAGTGCTTAGTCCGGAAGGAAAAATCTGCGGATTCTGTATGCGTATGATTGATGGAAATCCATCCAGATTTGGACCAATAGGAATTGATTCCGGCATGAGAAATGAAGGTCTTGGAAGTATTCTTCTTGACTTTGCCCAGTTCGAAATGGCTAAAAGAGGAATTTATCATATGTATTTTGTTTCTACAGATGATCCGGGACGTCGTTATTATGAGAGACATGGAATTCATGTATTCCGAAGCTTTACATCTTACAAAAAATTCTTTGAAGAATAGGAGAAAATTGGAATGAGTGCGTTAAAACGTATTGTCAGCATTGGAGCACATTCTCTTGATGCAGAATTGATGGGAGGCCCTTTGATGCTTAAATATGCAAAAGAAGGAGCACATTGTACTTTTATTCATGTAACACAGGGAAGACTGGAAGATCCGAATGCGACAGAAGAGGCAAAGGCTGCTTATTTGCAGTCGTTATTGGATCAGAATCAAAGAGCGGCAAAAGCACTTGGTGGAGATACTATTTGGCTTGGATATGTTTCAAGCAATATGCCTTCTACAGAAGAGTTTGCTGACAGACTGGAAAAATATTTTATGGATGAGAAAGTAGATCTTGTAATTACACATTGGAGAGGATCTATGCACCCAAGACATATTAATACTCACGATGCTGTAACAACTGCAGTGAAGAGGTTGAGAAGAAAGGGAAATCCAATTCGTCTTGTTTATGGAGAAACTTTTGAAGATCTTGTGGGATTTATTCCACAGGCATACTTTGTATTAAACGAGGAAGAAAAAGAACAGTGGTTTGCAGGATTAAAAGAATATCAGGTGTTCAATGGAGAAATTAATGATTTCCCATATATTCCATATTATACAACGAACGGAAAGGTACGTCAGATCGAATGCGGCAGCAATGGATTTACTGTAAATTACATGTATGCAAGCCTGATTGAAAATGACCTTTGGTAAATCATATGAGCGAAGTAAAAGTAAATATCAGTCACTTGGGTACTGAAACAAGAAACCCAAAGACAATGGATCTGGACCTTTTATCAACAAAAGAGATTCTTCGTATTATGAATGAGGAAGATCATCGGGTTATTTCTGCGGTGGAAGAAGCACTTCCTCAGATTGAGAAAGCGGTGGAACAGGTGATCTGTTCTTTGAATGCCGGCGGCAGACTGATTTACGTAGGAGCTGGAACAAGTGGAAGAATTGGAATCATGGATGCAGTTGAATGTGTTCCGACATTTTCTACAACAGATGAAGTACAGGCGATCATTGCAGGTGGAAATGGAGCTTTTGTGAAGGCAGTAGAGGGAGCTGAGGACTCGAAAGAGCTTGCACAGAAGGATTTGGCGGAATTACAGCTTGCCAAAAATGACGTAGTTTGTGCTATTGCAGCATCAGGAAGAACTCCGTATTGTATAGGCGCATTGGAATATGCAAAGTCAGTTGAAGCAGCAACTGTTAGTATCAGCTGCAATAAAAATGCAAAGATTTCTCAGTATTCTGAAATTGCTATTGAAGTGGATGCAGGGCCTGAAATTTTAACAGGGTCCACAAGATTGAAATCAGGAACCTGTCAAAAATTAATTTGTAATATGATTTCCACTGCGTCCATGGTGGGAATTGGAAAAGTATATGGGAATCTGATGGTTGATATGAAGGCAACCAACTTAAAGCTGGTGGAACGTGCAAAACGAATTGTAATGCAGAGTACACAGTGTGATTATGAAACGGCTGAGCAGGTTCTGGAAGAGACACAGTATTCTACAAAAGAAGCAATTGTTATGATACTGACCGGAACAAGCAGAAAAGAAGCAATTGAGCTGCTTAAAAAAAATAAAGGGTTTGTCAGAAAATGTGTGAGCCCTTCAAAAAAATAAAGTAAAGAAAGGAGGAGAACCATGGGAAAAGTATATGTACGCGTAGATGATCGTCTGATTCACGGTCAGACAATTGTGGCATGGTGTCCGACACTTGGTATTGAAGAAATTATAGCAATTGATGATGTGAGTGCACAGAATCCAATGCTGAAGTCTATTTTGACAATGGGTGTTCCAAAGAATTACAAAACCAATATTGTTACAACAGCAGAAGCAAACGAATTATTAAAGCAGAGCAGTGATAAAAATCGGTTGGTAATTGTAAAGTTTCCTGAAAAACTTGCAGAGATTGCAGAAAATATCAAAAATTGTGAACAGCTGATTTTGGGAAATATTGCCAAGCGGGATGACACAATTCATAAAGTGAGCGGTGCTACAGGAATTTTTTATCTGAGCGATTCAGATGTGAAGATTTTAGACGATTTGGCAAATACTGGAATTGATATTGTATTTCATCAGTTGCCGAATGCCACGAAAGTGACTTGGAAAGCATTCAAGGAAACCATTTAAAATTCATAAGAAAAGGAGAGAAAAAAATGAGTACGGTTCAGATTATCTTGATTGCATTATTTATTTACCTGGGAGCGATTGGATCTATCGTTGGAAATACGATTGGATGGTATACTCTCGGAAGACCATTGGTTGCATCATTTGTTGTAGGTCTGATTATGGGGGATGTACCGACTGCAATGATGGTTGGTATTCCATTACAGATTATGTATATGGGAAATGTAACACCTGGTGGTGCTGTTGCATGGGATTTATCTTATGCTACATATATTGGAACGGCAGGTGCACTTGTTTTTGGTAAAGGAATGGGTACGACAGAAATTATTGGTCTTGCTGTTGTGTTTGCTGGTATCGGAGGTCTTGTAGGACAGCTGATGTGGAATGTTTCTTATGCTTTAAATCTTCCATTAAACCGTATTGCAAACAAATATGCAGAAGCAGGCGAAACAAAGAAAATGTATATTCCAAACCTTGTTGGAGGTCAGTTGATCGGTTTTGTGTGCCGTTTTATTCCAGCAGTAATCGTTTTAACTTCTATGACAGCAGCTTCTGCACAGGCTGATTTTGCTAGTCTGATTCCAGGATGGATTACAACAATGTTAGGCGTATTCGGCGGCATGATGGCAGCACTTGGAATGGGTATCATCCTTTCCTTCCTGTTAAAGAAAAAATACCACATTGCAATTTTCTTAATCGGATTTATTTTAGTAACTTATTTCGGTTTGAGCATGATGGGAGTGGCAGTTGTAGCAGTATTAACAGCAGTTCTCTATTTTGTAGTAGTTGATAAAGTGAAAGTGGAGGAATAAGTCATGGCAAAGAAAATCAGTGAAAAAACTTTGAAAAAATCCTTCTGGAACTGGTTCTTCTGGAACGGATGCTCACAGCAGGCAGAGAGTATGCTCGGTATGGCTTTTGGTCAGGCAATGGCACCGGTCGTAGACGAACTTTATGATACAAAAGAAGAAAAATCAGCAGCATTAAAACGACATATTACATTATTTAATACCGAAGCACAGGTGGGATCTATTTGTAACGGTATTGTATGCGGTATGGAAGAAGCAAATGCAAATGGCGAATGTACTCCTGAAATTATCAGCAGTGTTAAAACAGCATTAATTGGACCGACATCTGCAATTGGTGATTCTTTATGGGTTGCAACCATTATTCCGATATTGTTAACAATCTGTTTATCAATTTCACAGGCAAACGAGACAATGTCATGGGTAGGTGCAGTCCTTTATCTGGTAATTTATCCATTATGTACATGTATCATCAGCTGGAATTTGTTTAAATTTGGTTACAAATCAGGTCTGAATGGAATGCAGACATTTATGGCAAATGGAAAACTTGATAAATTGACGGATACAATGACTGTAATGGGACTTCTTGTTGTTGGTGCGTTGACAGCTTCCTATGTAAGTATGTCCTTGCCAATCCAGATTGTAAAAGACGTTTATGATGCAACAACACAGACAACATTAGAAGCACAGGTATTATTTAATGCGGATAATATGTTAAATGCTATTTTCCCTAAGATTCTTCCGCTTGGATTGACTTTAGTTGTTTATCATTTATATACAAAGAAAAAATGGTCTCCAATGAAACTGATGGGATTAATCCTTGTATTAGCAGCAATCCTTACAGCAGTCGGATATGCATTTGGTGTATACGCATAAAGGAAGATGAGAAATGGCAGAGATTATTGTAATTGGACATGGCGGTTATGCAGATGGGATTCGGACAAATTTAGAGATGGTTGTTGGCGTTCCTGAAAATATGCATTTTTTAAATTTTGCATTGAGTCAGGAAAGAACAGAGCTTGAAGATAATCTGGATAAGATGCTGGAACAGATGAAGGATGAAGAAGTTTTGTTTTGTTGTGATCTTCCAGGGGCAACTCCATTTCAGGTATCTGCAATAAGAACAGCTGCAAATCCGGAAAAATATCAGACCGTTGTAGGTATTAATCAAATGGCCTATATGGAAATGGCGATGGAAGGAACAGGGACAGCAAAGGATCTGGCTTTCCGCGCAGTAGAAACTACAAAAGAATCTGTGATGCAATTTCCATAATAAGAGAATAACGTCAGAAGTGCTGTTACACTATTAAAAAGAGTGTGACAGCACTTTTTATTATTAAAAAGATGAGAGTGAATTTTCAGACTTCCTATTCAATGGGATAAACGATATAATAAGATTGTAATTTGTTACTAAGGAGTAAGGGGTATGTTTAGTTTTTTTAAGAAAAAAACGGCGGAAGCGAAAATTCAGATGGCACCGCTGGAAGTAGAAGAAGGAAAAGAAATTATTTGTGCGCCGATTGAGGGAGAAGCAGTTTTGTGCGCAGAAATCAGTGATCTGACATTTAAGCAGGAAATGCTTGGGAAGAGCATTGCAATTAAACCGGTGGTTGGCAAAGTATATGCACCGGTGGATGGAAAAATTGAAATGCTGATAGATTCTCTGCATGCTGTAAGTATGACTTCTTTAAAGGGCGCGGAAATTTTGATTCATGTAGGAATTGATACGGTAGATCTAAAGGGAAAACACTTTAAAGGTCATGTGAAAGAAGGAGATATGGTAAAGCGTGGAGATCTAATCATGGAATTTGACTTGGATGCCATTAAGGAGGCGGGCTATGATATGATTTCACCAGTAATTATCTGCAATTCTGATGATTATGTGGATGTCGAACGGGTGACTGGAAAACAGGTTCAAGTCGGCGAAACAATTATGAAACTGAAAAGATAAAATTAAAGGTTTAAATACGCTCGTGGAACTGAAATGTTCTATGAGCGTATTTTAATTAAAAAGAGGTTTTTTATGCCGGAATGCAACGTGACACCTTTTTCGGAACAATATGAAATCTATTTGAATCAGAAGCTGTATGGTCTTTCTGATCTGATCGCGGCAGAAGAGATGGGGGTCTTAAAGCTGAGACGTCAGCCCTATTTGAATTTGACGGGGCGTGGAATTATTTTTGGGATTGCAGATACAGGAATTGATTATACTCATCCAGTCTTTCGCTTTGGAGACGGAAGGAGCCGTATTTTGGCAATCTGGGATCAGAGCGCAGAGGATGCCCCTGCATCGGGAGTTTCTTTTGGAAAATTATATTTGCAAGAGGAGATTAATGAAGCATTAAAAAATGAAAATCCTTTGGAAATTTTACCGGTGACAGATGAGATTGGTCATGGAACCTTTATGACAGGACTTGCAGTAGGAAATGTAGAAGAAGAGGAAGAATTCACAGGAATTGCACCGAATGCGGAGATCCTTGTGGTGAAATTGCGGCAGGCAGACAAATGTTTGAAAAAATTCTGGTTTGTAGAGGAGGAAACTCCTGCTTATACGGAAGATGATCTGATCGCCGCCACAGATTTTATGATTTCCTTTGCACAGGAAAGAGATAGGGATATGGTCTTGTATTTTGGGATATCTTCCAGCAGAGGAGATCATAATGGCAGAGGAGATTTTAATGGTTATCTGGATCTGATATCACTGCAGCCGGGACGTGCGGTGGTGGTAGCAGGCGGAAATGAAGGAAATGCAGCCCATCATTTTAAAAGCCGGTCTTATGAAGGGATTCTATATCAGGATGTGGAGGTTAGGATTGCCGGGGTAAAAGAGGGGCTCTATATAGAGTTTTGGGCTGATGTGCCAGACCTGTATGGAATTGGATTTGTATCTCCTACAGGAGAAGTGGTGGAAAAATTGCCTACGAGGACTTATTTGCGGGAAGCTTTGTCCTTTATATTTGAACAGACAAAAATTTATGTTATTTATGAACGGGTGGAGGCAGTGACAGGAGCGACACTTATTCGTATTTTTATGGAAAAACCAGCCGACGGAATCTGGAAACTGCGAATTTTTCAGGAAGAGGTTTACGGGGGCCGCTTTGATCTGTGGATGCCAATTACCCCATTTATTCAGGGAGAAGCAGTGTTTTTAAAACCTGATCCGGAAACAACGATTACAGAACCTGGAAATGGAAGTCAAAGTATGACAATCTCTGCGTATTCTACAGAGACAGAAGGCGTTTATCTGGATTCCTCCAGAGGCTTTACGAGAGACGGAATGGTGAAACCGGATTTGGCAGCACCAGGAGTCAGCGTCAGAGGTCCGATTCGGGGCGGACTCTATACTGCAAGAAGCGGAACTTCTGTAGCAGCAGCGTTGTCGGCCGGGGTGGCAGTTTTGATGATGGAGTATAACCATGAATATACCGGGGTTCAGATTAAAAATTATCTAATAAGAGGAGCCAAAAGGGATGCAAGAAAATATCCCAATACGGAGTTTGGATGGGGAAAGATTGATATTTATGAAACATTATTGAATATGAGGGAATTTGTCTGAGAAACGGAAGGGACGGTATGGATTTTTGAGAAAAATCTATACCGCCCCCTTTGGCGAAATAATTATATTTGTTTTAAATAGGACTCAAGATCAAAATGGGTTTTTTCAATAGCAGTTGTTACATCAACTTTTTCATCCATCAATTCATAGAGCTGCCTGCAAACGATAGCGTCTACATCAGTCTGAGAAATGATATTATATTTTCCCATACTAGGAGAAATAATTGGTTTCGCATATTGATAGGTATTATGATAAAGCGATAACCATGGATAAAGCTTGTTTAATTCATCGTTGGTGTAAGTGGAGGTAATCGCTGTTTGTCCCCCAAGCAATGTAAAATAATTTGCAATTGGTTCTTCACACATCCATTTTAAAAACTGGAAAGCATTGTCTTTTTTGAAAGATTTACTGCTGATTCCAAGGCTCCACCCACCAAGCAAAGGACTGCGCCCCGGAATGTGATGATAACCAATGGAGCCGATGATACTGCTCTTACGTAAATCTGCAACATCCGTTAAAAAGGACGGATAAGAAATCAGCATTGCAGTTTCACCATTCAAGAAATCCTGTACGACACTGACATCTGTAGCATTGCGATAATCTGGCTTGGCAAAATGAGTGGATTTGATAAAACTAATATAAGCTTTTAAAGTTGAAGAACTGTTAAAGCATACTTTTCCTGATTTATCAAAAATATTTCCACCAAAAGCACGCATTCGCATATAGATTTCAGGTGCAAGGCATTCGTCATAGGACGCAGGAATGGATACACCGTAAGGAATGGCATCGGAATAGTTTGTAAAGAAGTCAGCGATTGTGTTAAATTCCTTTAAGGTCAATGGAGGCCTGAGAGAAAGATTGTTCTGACGCTCATATTCCGCTTTTAATTCCGGATTTTCAAACAGATCTTTTCGGTAATAAAAAAGCTGCGGTGCGTACATGAATGGAATGCCATAAAAATGGTTGTTGTAAATACTGTAAAATTTTAAACAGTCTGGTAAAAAAATTTCCTGATCGATGGTTGTCATCAAATCTGAGATATCCTCCAGAATATGTTTGGAGGCAAGAGGCACCAGCCATGGCAGGTCATACATTAAAATGTCAAAAGGTTCTTCAGTATCTGAACGGTAGTTTTCCAGAATTCGATCATACAAAAGGTGATGAGGGATAATCGTTACTTCGGTTTTAATATTTTCCTTTTGCTCAAAAATACGTAAAAGCCCCATGAAAGTATGTACTTGTGGGGTATCCAGCATTAAAATACGCAGTTTTTCCTTCGGCTGGGGAACCTCTTTTGGCGGCTGCAGCGGAGGAATCGTGGAGAGTGGGGGATACATTTTTATTTCTTCGTTTTTGAAAATGATTCTTTCAGTTTCTTTGGCGTGAGGAGAAGCAAGCTGCTGAATTAGCAGTTCGGCTGCGGTTTTTCCTAATTTCATGACCGGGCGAACTGCAGAAACAGTTGAAAACGTGTGAGTACACAGATTCCAGTGCGCTTCACCGAGAGTCAGTACAGGAATTTCATCGTTTTTATAGCCAAGAATTCTCAAAGCTTCCATTACACCAGTTGCAATGATTTCAGAGGTTGCAACGATAGCTTCCGGTGTATGAGTGCCTAAAAGCTGAATTGTTTTGCTGAATGCATTTTCCTTGCTGAAATTTGTTTTGATCATTTGTTCCATGGAAAATGAAATCTCAAAATCTTCAAAAGCCTGTTGGAAGCCCGTACGACAGTTCTCTTCGCATTCAAAATCGGATGGTCCCGAAAAAAGGAAAATATCCCGGTATTGGTTTTGCAAAAGATGACTTGTCATCTGATGAACAATTGAAATATTGTCAAAGGCAATAAAATTGGCATCTAATCCATGAATATCACGATCGACCATGACGATAGGGAGATTACGGGAAGTAAAATGGTCGTAATAATATTTCCATTGATCAGGTTGACAAGAGATAATAATCAGACCGCTGATCTGTTTTTTTAAAAAATTCTGTACAATGTTTTTCTCTATATCAGGAATGTCATATGAAATAGCAATATTCAAGAAATAATCTGTATTGACAAAAGCGCTTTCGATTCCCTTTAACAACTGAATATAGTACGGATTGTCAAAATCGGGAAGGATTACACCGATATCGACAGATGTTCGTGATTTCAACGTTTTTGCAGATAAGTTCTGTGTGTATTTTAAATGTTCAATTGCATCCTGAATTTTTGCAGATACCTCTTTACTGACAGGTTTGGTGTGATTTAAGTAGTTTGATACGGTTGCAATAGATACTCCAGCCATGAGAGCGACATCTTTGATTGTAGCCATAATAAATAATCCTTTCCAAAGATAATATGTTTATTATACATAACTTAAAGGTAAAATACAATAAAAATATAAGTTAAACGTTTCAATTAAATTAAAGTGAAAACAAGTTAAAAATATTGATTTTTAGATGAGGGGTAGATAAAATGTCAATATACATAAAACAGAAATGTGAGTCAGGAAGAGATTATGAGCAGAAAGGTTTTTGGGCAAATTGGCACATTAAAATCAGAAAAAGTAGAGGAATATAAAAAACTGCATGCCAATGCATGGCCGGGAGTCCTAAAAACGATTTCGGATTGTAATCTCCAAAATTACTCAATCTTTCTTCAGGGGAATCAGGTGTTTTCTTACTTTGAATATGTAGGAGAAGACTATGAGGGTGACATGAAAAAGATGGAAGCTGACAAAGTGACGCAGGAGTGGTGGAAACATACAAAGCCATGCTTTGAAAAATATTCCATTTCACCCGAGAGTGAGTTCTATCACGATATGGAACAGATTTTTTATTATGAATAAAGCAAAGGAGAACAAACATGGGCTACGGAAAAAAGGTATGGATATTCCCGGATGCAGAATTGCCGCCAGAAGGAGTGAATAACATTCCAGGACATGAGTCGGTAATTATCACGAATACGGGAGAAGAAGAAGCAAAGGTAAATATTACCCTCTTCTATGAAGAAAAAGAGCCGGTCAAAGGTCTTTGTGTAACAGTAGGGGCAGGAAGAGTCCGCTGTTTGAGAACAAACGAAGAAAAAGACTTCGGTGGCTATCTGGCAACTGTTGGTGAACAGTATGCGATTATGCTGGAAAGCAATGTTCCAATCGTTGCACAGTATGGACGGGCAGAAACCAGAGCGGTTGCATTCTATACAACCCCTGGATATAACGAATAAACAATTTATGATGAAAAACAAAAAAACAGGAGGAATTATCATGGCAGAACATGGAAAAATTTTAATCCCGGTAAGCGAATACAAAGAAAGAGCATTGAGAGCGGCAGAATTAATCAAGAGAGATAAGTTAGATGCGCTGATTGTAAACTCTAACGAAGCAGATTATGCAAATGCACGTTATTTCTCAGGATTTTGGCCATTGTTTGAAAGATGTGGCGTAGTAATCGCACCTTCAGGAGATGCAGCGCTGATGGTAGGTCCGGAAAGCCGTGAATTTGCAGCGGACAGATCTAAAATCGATAAAATATTTGTATTAAAAGAATATAGAGAGAGTGCGGATCCTGCATATCCGGAGCTTGTACCAGATACTTTCCAGGATGCTTTTAAAGCAGTTGGAGTCACAGGTAAAAAGCTTCGTATTGGTGTTGCAAGCTACCTTGATACTTCTGTTGTTATCATGGAAGGTATTAAAGATGCTTTTCCGGAAGCAGAAATTGTTCGTGCAGACCATATTATGGTAGAACTTCGTCGTATTAAATCCGTAAACGAAATCAATTGCCTGCGTGAAGGCTATCGCATCGCGGAGTTAGCATCTCAGCAGGTTATCAAAGAAATTAAACCAGGTATGACAGAGCTTCAGATGGTTGGTGTGGCACAGCGAGTTGTCTATGAACAGGGTGCAGAATATGAAGGACTTCCAATGTATGTATTCTCAGAAGCTTCCACAAGACATGCTATTTCGCGTTCCAGCTATCGCAAATTTGAAAAAGGGGACATTGTTCAGCTAAATCTCTCGGCAAAGATTGATGGATATTCCGCAGCAATTGGTTATCCGGTGGTTCTTGGAAAACTGGAAGGAAAGAGACGTGACATTGTAATGTTTGGTCTGGAAGCACATAAATGGTCTGAAAAGCAGATTAAAGCAGGTGTTCCGGCAGCAGATATTGCAAGCGGATTTTATAACTACTATGTAGAAAATGGATATAAAGAGAATTTTGTATATGGCCCGCTTCATGGAACAGGATTAATTGAGGTAGAGGCTCCTTGGGTAGAAACAAGTTCTAACTATAACTTGCAGCCAAATATGACGTTCCAGATCGATACGTTTATTGCAACAGATACTTTTGGTGTACGTTGGGAAAAGGGTATTGCGGTTACTGAAACTGGATGTGACGTTTTGTCTCCTGAGATCGGAAAACTTTATGAACTTGACTTTTAAGTCGGAGTGGAAACCAAAATTGTACTAATGTGAGGTGGGAATATTATGCAGATGATTGATATGTTCTATCAGGAACTGGAAGATTGCAAAAATAGAAAAGTACCTTTTGTCATTCCAATTGGCACCATTGAGTATCATGCACAACATGCAAGCTGTGGAACCGATACAATGGTTATCAATGGAATCATGAGGGAACTGGAAAAGACAAAAGAAATCGTTGTCTGCCCGCCGATTTGGTATGGTGTTGCAAGTTACGCAGTTGCAGGACCGGAAAGCGGAACCATTCATGTGGATGTAGATGCGTATGAAAATTACATATATTGTATTTTGAAATCCATGGTGTATGGAGGCGTGAAAAATATTTATTGTGTGGCTCATCATCAGACAGAAGAAGCGGGATTGATGCCAATGACGATCGCCTGTCACAAAGCAGCCAAAAAGGTCCTTATGGAATATATGGAGGATACAAGAGGCAAAGGCTGGTGGGGAAGCAATGATTTTTCAGATTATTATGAGAATCTTGGAACAGGTGATGATCCTCTTTCTTATATTAAAGTAATCCCGCTTCTGTCTGCAGAAGCACAGCATAAGTGCGGCGGTTTTGATCATGCAGGCAAATATGAATCCAGTCTTATGTATGCTTTATATCCGAATCATGTTGATTTGGAACGAACAAAGCTAAATACAGAGTGGTTCGCAATGAGTGCCTCAGAAACCAGCATGGAGTTAGGCCAGCATATGGTACAGTGTGCGTTGGAAACTCTGGAAAAAATAATTGTTTAGATTGGAGAATTAGATGAAAGAGGTGAAAAAATGGCTGGAGAACTGATTCGCATGGAACATATTGAAAAGTCTTTCCCCGGTGTAAAGGCCTTGGATGATGTTCGATTTGAGTTGAGAGCAGGCGAAGTACATGCGCTTGTAGGTGAAAATGGGGCTGGAAAATCTACCCTGATGAAGGTGCTGACTGGAGTTTATCCAAAAGATAAAGGAACCATTTATATGAATGGACAGGAGTTAACAATAAAAGGTGTCCGCGATGCGCAGGAAGCAGGAATTGTTATGATTCATCAGGAATTGAACTTAATGAATCATTTGAGTGCGGCAGAAAATATCTTTATTGGACGTGAATTTAAGAAGTCAGGCAATCTGTTCTTAGACAAGGCAAAACAAAATAAAGAAGCAAAAGCACTGTTCGAAAAATTGAATGTAGATATTGATCCAACGGTTCGGGTAGGAGAATTAACGGTTGCGAAACAGCAAATGGTGGAGATTGCAAAGGCGATTTCCTTTGACTTTAAGGTTTTGATTATGGATGAGCCGACAGCGGCGTTAACAGACAATGAAATAGAAGATCTTTTCCGTGTAATTCGTATGCTGAAAGCAGAAGGAAGATCGGTGATACATATTTCTCATCGTTTGGAAGAACTTCAGGATATTGCCGACAGAATCACAGTCATGCGAGACGGTGCTTATGTCGATACAAAAAATATTGAAGATGTTACAGTAGATCAAATCATTAAAATGATGGTAGGACGAGAAATTTTTGTAACAAAACAGAAAGACTTTGAGGATGTTAATGCCCCAGTAACACTGGAGGTAAAAAATCTGAATGCAGGAAGAATGGTACAGGATGTTTCTTTCAAAGCACGTGCTGGAGAAATTCTTGGATTCGCAGGTCTGGTGGGAGCTGGAAGAACAGAAACCATGAGAGCTATCTTTGGTGCAGACAGATATGAAAGCGGAGAGATCATTATTAAAGGCAAAGCGGTTAAGATTACCTCTCCAAAAGTTGCAGTGGAAAATGGAATTGCATATCTTTCAGAAGATAGAAAACAATATGGGCTTGCGCTGGGATTAGATATTGACCAGAACATTTCCATGGCAGATATGAGAAGCTTTATTAATGTTTTTGGAATTATTAATAAAAAGAAATCTATGGAAAATTCTGAACAGCAGCGAAATGCATTACAGATAAAAACTCCATCACTGAAACAGAAGGTAAAGAATCTCTCAGGCGGAAATCAGCAGAAAGTCGTATTGGCGAAGTGGCTGACACGTAATACGGACATCCTTGTTTTTGATGAACCTACCAGGGGAATTGACATTGGTGCGAAAAATGAAATCTATAAACTGATGAATGAACTGGCAGATCAGGGAAAGACCATCATTGTAATTTCATCTGAATTACCGGAAATCATTCGTACATGTCATAGGGTAATCGTTATGTGTGAAGGACGAATTACCGGTGAGGTTACGAAAGAAGAAATTGATCAGGACGTAATTATGGGTTATGCAACCAGACGTCTGGCTTAAAGGAGGAAAGGAAGATGAAATCAATTTTAAAAAGCAGAGAAGCATCACATAAACTGATTATTGTTTGTGCGTTTATTTTAATCTTTGGATTCTTTTCAGTCATGAATCCAAGTTATGCATCTTACAGCAATATTATGACAATTTTGCTGGCAACGTGTGTAAACGGAATTTTGGCACTGGGTGTATCGTTTCCGGTCATTACCGGGGGAATTGATATTTCCGTAGGTACAGTTATGACGTTTTCTTGTGTAATGAGTGGTACAGCTTTTACTGTGTGGGGATGGAATATCTGGATCGCAATTCTGTTTGGATTTTTTGTGGGAGCACTCTGTGGTGCAATTAACGGTTTTGCAATTACAAAAATGTATCTTCCACCATTTATTGCGACCATGGCGATGCAAATGATTACGAAAGGGTTATCATTGGTTGTTTCAGGAATCAAGCCGGTATATTTTAGTGAGTGTTCATTTTATCAGAAAATCGCGACAGGCGAATTTTTGGGAATTCCAGGCTTCTATAATGCGATTATTATCTTAATTGTAGTTGCAGTTATTTGCTATATTTTGTTCTCGCATACGTTACTAGGACGTTATACTCTGGCAATTGGCTCTAATCAGGAAGCGACCCGTTTGTCTGGTATCAATGTAGATAAATGGAAAATCATAATTTACGCATTATCTGGTTTACTGGCAGGTGTTGCAGGTCTTGTAATGTCCTCCAGATTAAATTCAGCACAGCCGTCTCTTGGTACAGGTTACGAAACAGAAGCAATTGCAGCGGCAGTTATTGGCGGCAACTCACTTTCCGGAGGAGAAGGAAGCATCGTGGGAACAATTATAGGCGCGTTGATCATTAGTTCCTTAACAAATGGGCTCCGTATCATGGCAGTTCCTACAGAACTTCAGTCAGCGATCGTAGGTCTGGTTCTTGCGTTGGCAGTATTCTTGGATCAGGCAAAGAAAATGAAAGCAGGAAGATAAGATAAACGGATGGTTAAGGCTGGGAGCCTTGAACATAAAAATGCAGCCCAATAAAAAGGAGGTTTTTTCATGAAAAAGAAAATTTTAGCAGCAATCTTAATGGCAGCAATGGTACTTTCGGCAGTTGGATGCGGCGGCGGTGCTTCAGAAGAAGCAGCAGCACCAGAGGCAGGAAACGCTGAAACAGCAGAAACAGGAGATACAGCAAGTAATGATAATTACATTGCAATGGTATCTTTAGGTTTCGGACATCAGTTCTGGCAGGCAGTAAAACAGGGGGCGGAAGAAGCTGCGGCAGAAGCAGGATACAGAATCACATTTGAGGGTCCTGAAACAGAAACAATGGTAGATAAGCAGGTAGATATGCTGAAAACTGCATTACAGAACAATCCAAAAGCGGTTTGCATGGCAGCAATCGATACAGAATCTGTAGCAACAATCTTACAGGAAGCAAAAGCAGAAGGTATCCCAGTTGTTGGATTTGACGCTGGTGTAGGCGAAGAAGAATCTGATTCTAAATGTTCTACAGACAACCTTGCAGCAGGTGCAATGGCAGCAGAGCATGCAGCAGAACTCCTTGGCGAAAAAGGTAAAGTGGCAGTAATTGGACATTCTCAGACAACAATTGATGCTGTTCAGCGAGTTGATGGTTTCATCGAAAAAATTGGTGAATATCCTGACATTGAAATCGTTGATGTTCAGTATGGGGAAGGTGACCAGTTAAAATCTGCGGAAATTGCAAAGAGTATGATGACAGCAAATCCGGATATTGATCTTATTTATACATCGAATGAAGGTGCTTGTGTAGGTGCTTACAATGGATTAAAAGAAGGTAATTTAATTGGTGAGGTTCTCCTGATTGGTTTCGACTCTTCTGCAGCATTAAAACAGGCAATCAGAGATGGTGAAATTGCAGGGGCAATTACACAGGATCCAATTGGTATGGGAAGAAAAACGATTGAAATCGCAATTAAGCTGATCAATGGCGAAGAAGTAGAAAGCTACTATGATACAGGATGTCGTTGGTACGATGCAACAAATATGGATGATGAGGATATTGCTCCATTATTATACGACTAATTTGAAATGCAGGAGCTAGTTTTGCTATACCCCAATACAATGCCGGACAAGCTTAGGCTGGTCCGGCGTTCTTTATAAGAGGAGGATATTATGACAGAAGAACAAAAAGCATTGGCAGGATTATTTTATCAGGCAGATGAACCGGAATTGGAAAAAGAGCGTATTAGAAGTCAGGAACTTTCTTTTGACTATAACCAGATTCGTCCGGCTGACAGAGCGGGCAGAGCGGCCTATTTAAAAAGAGAATTTGGAAAAACAGGGGAACGCATCAGAATTGAGCAGCCGTTTCACTGTGATTTCTGGAAGAGAGTTTCTGTAGGGGAAGATTTTTTCGCAAATTATAATTTTACAATCCTGGCAGGAAATTATGTGACGATTGGAGATCATGTGATGTTTGGTCCGAATTGTGGAATCTATGCAGCAGGGCATCCGTTTTCTGTAGAAGAAAGAAACTCCTGGCTGGAATATGCATGGCCGGTAACAATTGGAAACAACGTATGGATTGGCGGGCATGTCAGTATTGTTGGAGGAGTGACAATTGGAGATAATTCCATCATTGCGGCAGGAAGTGTTGTGACAAAAGACATTCCGGCGAATGTCCTGGCAGGAGGAAATCCTTGCAGGGTAATCAGAGAACTGACACCTGAGGATGATGAGAAATATAAACGCGGTTATCAGAAATAGAAAACGGAAGACCTGCTGTTTTTCAGCGGTCTTCCGTATTTTCACTTGCTGTTCATTTCTTTTAAGAGTTCCTTCTGGAATTCCTTATCCTTAGTGCTTCGTTCTAAATCTTCATAACGTTTTTCAGAAAGAAGGTAAGCATTCAGTTTGTTAATATCTTCTGCACTGATATCTTCTTTATTCTGATTTTCCAGACGTCTGATAGCTTCCCAGACAGCATCCATTTCTTTTGCGGATGTGCCTTTTGCAGAAACTGCTGCTTGCTCTGCTGCAGCTCTTTTCTCTGCGTCGTGCTGTGAAAGAAGCTCGGAAGGAATGGAACCATCTTCTCTCATACGCATCGGATTGTCTACTGTGATTTCGTAATCAGAAAGAGGTTTTCCCATCATCAGCAGGATTTGTGTAAGAGATGGTGCGTAGACACAGATCGTGCCGGCCCAATACTGCTGTCTGGTGCGGTCGATACCGCCCGGAGCAGCGGTCATTTCCACATAAGGAAGGAACAGATCTTTGATTTCCTGTGTCTGTTTTGCCCAGTCTGGAAACTCTGTACCGTCAAACTGTCTGAAGTTTACGAAAGGAGAGGAAGTAATATATAAAAAGTCTTCCCATTCTTCCACAGCAACAAATGGCTGGGATTTTAAAACGAGAACCTTGACCTTGTCCTCTTCCTTCCAGATGACTGCAGGACAGTTGACGACATTATAGGTACGTGCCTGAGAAATTACGATTTTATAATGTTCTTCAGGTACTTCAAATTTTTTTAAAATGGCTTCAAAGTTATCGTCCTTAGAGATTGTAACCTTTTCTTCTGTATCAGGATACTGTTTGTCTAACTGTTTCCCTTTTAACCAGATGGCGAAAAGAACGATTGCAAACAGGGCGACGAGTACAGCCAATATAATAAGACTACTTGCCATAATCTAAGAACCTTACAGTGTTACTGCGTATTCGTAGTCAAGCATGAAGTTTGTAACGCCATCCATAGCCAGTTCTTTTGCGTCTAATGGGAGTTCTCCATCACGAACTTTAGCGTATGTTAATGGCATATACTGATGAAGCATATTTAAAGGAATCTTGTGTGCATTTAAGTTTGCAAACAGCTTGTTCATAGCTTCGACAACTTCCGGCTGTCCAATATAATAACGTGCACGGTCAGAGAAACTGTATTTTCTTGCAAGATGGAGCTGTTTTTCATCGCCGTGGTAATGTTTCTGCCAGTTGCCTGGGTTTTCTAACATTACTTTTTCAAGAACATCGATGAAGTTAGAGCGTTCTTCTTCTGGAACTAATTCGTTTTCCATTAAGCTCATGGAGAATAATGCTTCTCTTAAACCATAAGTTAAAGCCGGACCTACTTTAAGGATTGCGATACCGTCTTCGACCATTGCCTTTAAGCATTCCCGGCTCTGGTAGTCAGTAGAATGACCTTCGAAGCATACTTCTGGGAATTCTTTTAATGCTGCGCAAAGTTCAGCTGCTGCATCATGATCATATAAGAATACCTGGTCATCACCGAATTCAACACCTGGCTGAACAACAACTGCGATGACGTCATTCATGCCCTCGCCGACGCCTTCTTCTTCCCAAACGCGTTTGTAAGTAGCAACTGTATCTTTGAATGCTGCAACGCTTGTAACTGCTAAAGAATCTTCTGCTTCCTGAGCACCGCCTGGGATTGGTACTTCAGAACCGATAACGAATACAGGACGGATTGCTTCTGGTTTTTCAGCCTTTAATTCTTCGTAGCCTTTGATTGCTGCTTTATAAAGAATTGCACCACGGCGTGCAATGACTTCTGTAGAGAGAAGTCCTTCAGCATCATCAGCAACCTTCATACTTGTGTCTAAGTGGATTTTAGTAAATCCTGCACGAGCGTACTGGTAAACTAACTCAATAGATTTTTCCATCGCTTCTGATTCTGGCAGGTTCTGCCATGTTAAAGGTCCTAAGTGGTCGCCGGCTAAGATTACCATCTGTTCCGGTAAATCAATTTCAGCAGCCATGTCTAATACTAATTTGTAGAAATCTTTTGGAAGCATTCCAGTGTAACCGCCATACTGGTTAACCTGGTTTGCTGTTGCTTCGATCAGTACTGGTGTATTTAAAAGTTTCGCGCGGCGAAGTGCAATTTCAAGAACCAGTTCGTTTGCACTGCAATAAGAAGGAATACCGCATTTGATTCCCTGGCGGCGTTTTTCCATCATTTCCTGCATTGGATGTTTCATAATTTAAATCCTCCTGATGTATCTCTTTCTATATTAATTATGATAATTTTGCCTCACCTTTACAATATGTCTGAATCACACTGTAATCTGTATCAAGGACTACAATATCAGCATCTTTTCCTACCATGATACTTCCCTTACGGTCATCAACACCGATGCAGCGAGCTGGGTTAATTGTACAT
This sequence comes from Lachnospiraceae bacterium, assembly GCA_017622875.1. GTDB lineage: Bacteria > Bacillota > Clostridia > Lachnospirales > Lachnospiraceae > HGM12587. The sequence goes on along the minus strand of JAGAQG010000008.1, from coordinate 30,642 downwards.
GAATTGATTGCATAGTTAAATGGAACCATAGCTTCTTCCACAAGAATACGAAGTCCTTCATTTAATCTTAAAGTAGAGCCTGCAAGACCACCTGTAGCTGTTAAATGTGCGCTTCCGTCAGGGTAGATTTCGATCTCGTTTCCGCCAAAGATGAATTTGGAACCTGCTGGAGAGCCTTTTGCCATTAACGCATCAGAAACCATGATAGAGTAGTCAGGGCCTTTGCTCATGAAGTAGTTGTTTAATGCAGCTGTTGTAGAGTGATTGCCATCGCAGATGATTTCTCCATACATTGTACGGATTCTGTAAGCAGCACCTACAAGACCGTTTTTACGATGATTGAAAGCTGTCATACCGTTGTATACATGAGTCATGGATTTTGCGCCATTAGCCCATGCCATAACAGCTTCTTCATAAGTAGCTGCGGAATGTCCAATGCTTACAGTGACTCCGTTTTCAGTTAAATATTTTGTCAGTTCAAAATCATCATCAGTTTCTGTTGCCATGGTGATGTATTTGATATTTCCCTTGGCAGCTTTCTGATAATGTTCAAACTGTTCGATGGTTCCTTTTACAATATGCTGTTCTGGCTGTGCTCCCTTGTAGACCATATCAAGGTATGGTCCTTCAAAGTGGATACCTAAGATTTCAGCACCTTCATAGCCCTCTTCCATAACCTTTGCTACGTTTGCAACTGCATTTGTCAGAACTTCTTCGCTCTGTGTGATAGTAGTAGCAAGGAAAGCAGTTGTACCTTCGGTTACGATTCCTTTTGTCCATGCACGAAGACCTTCTTCATTGGCATCGTTTGTATCGAAGCCAAAAGCACCATGACAATGAATGTCGATGAAGCCAGGAACAATGCGTTTGTCACCATAATCTACATCAGCTTCCTTTGTTCCATATGGAAAAATACCTGTAATTTTTCCATCATTCATTTCGATGACTGCAGGAATAAACTGATCTGCAATCCATACTTTTTTACTCTGAATTAACATAAAAAACCCTCCTGTTTTGATTCCCTATTCCTATTGAATATGAATGATTCAATAAGCTAAATTTCTAAGGCTATTATAGCATCTATCTTGAAAAAAGGGTTGTATTTTTTAAACGAAAAATTATTAGTTTTAATTGCTGTATTGTTTTTTTGTTTGATTCTGATAAAATTAAAATAACCAAATAAGCAATTTTAATAGAGGGGGTAAACTTACGATGGCTATTTTTAACATTTCTGATGAAAAAATGCAGGCAACATCATCAGTATTCACTTTAAGTGAAATTTATCAGCAGCCGGCTACATGGAAAAAAACTTGCGCGCAGATCGCAGCATGCAAGGATGAACTTCAGGCTTTTATTGATCAGGTAGTAAAAGCAGAAGATTTTGATATTGTATTAACAGGTGCAGGAACAAGTGAGTTCGTAGGAAACTCTTTATACCAGGCATTAAACACAAAATACAATCACAAAGCAAAATCTTTTGGAACAACAGATATCGTTCCAGCTCCGGAAAACTACTTATCTAAAACAAAACCTACAATCCTTGTAAGCTTTGGACGTTCCGGAAACTCTCCAGAATCTACAGGTGCTGTAGATAATGCAGAAGCAGTTTGCGAAAACTTATATCACTTATTTGTTACATGTAACAAAAATGGTGCTCTTTCAAAAATGGCAGAATCTCGTGATAACTGTTTCGCAATCAACTTAACAGACGAAACACATGACCAGTCCTTTGCTATGACATCTAGTTTTTCTAACATGTATCTTGCAACTTACCTTGCATTTAACTTAGACAAGTTAGATGAAATCACAGCTCAGATCGACAAACTGATCGCAGCAGGACAGGACTTCTTAGATAACAAATACGGTCAGGTTCAGGCAATCGTTGATGAATTCAATTTCGAACGTATCGTATACCTTGGCGCAGTAGGTCTTAAAGGTGTTGCTCAGGAATCAGCTCTTAAGATGCTTGAATTAACAGCTGGTAAAGTTGCTACTATGTACGATACACCACTTGGATTCCGTCACGGACCAAAATCCATCATCGACGACACAACATTAACAGTTGTATACTTAAGCGATGATGAATATCAGAGAAAATACGAATTAGACTTAATCAAAGAAATGGGTCCTCAGAGAAAAGGCAACAAAGTTGTTGCAGTTTACAACACGGCATGTGAAGGTTTAGACGACCTTGTAAACTATCAGATCCAGATCAACTCTGGTGAAGCTATGGAAAATGTAGTTCTTGGCTTAGAATTCATTTTATTTGCTCAGACACTTGCAGTTATGAAATCTCTGGCACTTGATATTACACCAGATAACCCATGCCCAACAGGCGAAGTTAACCGTGTTGTAAAAGGTGTAACATTATATCCATACGCTAAATAATTTCAGGAGGATTGAACCCTATGTTAGGTTTATTAGTTACAGGCCATGGCCATTTTGCTACAGGTTTAAATTCCAGCTTGGAACTGATCGCTGGTGCACAGCCAAATGTAGCTTTCGTTGATTTTGAAGCAGATCATTCTATCGAAGTATTAAAAGATAATTTAACAAAAGCGCTGGATTCTTTAAAAGAATATGATGGTGTGTTGGTTCTTTCTGACTTACCAGGAGGATCTCCATTTAAAACAGCAGTTGAATTAAAATATGAACGTCAGGACCAGGCAATCGAAGTAATCGCTGGAACAAACCTTCCACTGCTCATTGCAAGTTCTACAATGACAGCAGTATTTGAAAATCCTTTAGATCTGGCAGAAGCTATGATTCCAGAAGGAAAAGACAGCATTATTCGTTTTGAACTTGCTGCACGCGTAGAAGAAGATGAAGATGAGGATGGTATCTAAATTATGAATTGGGAAGTAATCGGCTGGACATGTGCTACGTTATTCGTCATTGTCGTTGTAGTAGCACTTGGACTTTCAATTTTATCCGCTGTAAATGTAAGAAAACGTCGAGGAGAACTTGAAGAAGTTCATACAGAACTTGCAATTGGATGCAAGGTGATCTGCTGCGGCGGTATCTACGGAAAAGTTGTAGGAATTAATGACAATGATGAAGTTGTAAATATTGAAGTAGCAAAGGGAACAGTTATTACTATTTCAAGATACGCAATTCAGACACTGATCAAAAACTAAACAGTAAAACAGCAAGAGGGAAAACCGAAAGGTTTTCCCTCTTTTTCGTGTGCGCCGGACGGCGCACGTTCAAAACTATTTTAATAATTCATCAACGACCTCTGCAACTGCCACGGAATGATCTAACATTCCGTAACAGGAGTCGTAATCTTTTTCTTCGAACTGTCTGATAAATTCGGTCAGCTCATAGGAAAGCTTGATCTTGCCGTCAAATTCAGCAAGAATGTTTTCTCCCGATTTATCAGAGAAAGCAATCTTTGATAAAGTGCTCACGGAGCCTTCACCGCGAAGGGTTCCCGCATCTCCCTGAATTACAAAGCAGGATGGACTTGTAGAATCTTTGGCTGCACAGCAGACTGCGTTAAAATCATCATATTCCAAAACAGCGATACCGGAAGTATCTACTCCGTTATAACCTTTGGTCGGATAATAATGAGCTGCTTTTGGCTTGCCGAAAAGTCCGATGGTAAAATGCAGGTTGTAAATGTTTAGGTCATAAAGTGCGCCGCCGGCTAAAGAAAGATCAAAGGCCGGCAAGATCACACCGCTTAAATACTGGGCATAGCGGCTGGAAATCTTGCTGTAATTCGTCTGTACAAGTTTCACATTTCCTGCCTTTGCGACTGCATCTTTCACGATTTTATAGGAAGGCAGATATGGAATGATAAATGCTTCCCAGATAAAAAGATGCCTTTCTTTTGCGATAGCAGCAAGGGAACGAGCTTCTTCGCCGGTTACGGTAAATGGCTTTTCAAGAATGACATGTTTTCCGGCTTCTAAAGCTCTTTTTGCATATTCATAATGTACGAGATTGCTGATACCTACATAGACAGTTTCAATTTCCGGGTTTTTCAAAAAGGTATCGTAATCTGTTTCAAGAAGAGGAATTTTGTGTTCCGCTGCAATTTTCTGTCCTTTTTCAAGACTGTGAGGACGTACGCACAGGGAAATGATTTCTGCACCATCTACAAGTGCTGCATCATGCAGAAACATTCCAACGATCATACCGTTTCCAACAACGCCAATTTTCATAAGATTCTCCTTTTTATCTGTGGACTAACTCTTGAAGATGGTCTTCGCATATTCTGTCGGTGCCATATTGTATTTCTGGGTAAATGCTCTGGAAAAATAGTGGATGGAGTTAAAGCCTAACATCAGGGCAATTTCACTGATGGTATAGCGGCCCTCGCTGATCATCTGGCGGCTTTTTTCCAGTTTCAGTTCGTTAATATATTTTTTCGGTGTCTGATTCAGATTTTCATTAAAAAGGATCTGCAAAGAAGATCTGGACATTGAAAATTTCTGACAGATTTCACCGACTGTGATCGGTTCATAAATGGTATCGTCAATGTAGGTCAGAATCTGCTCAAGAAGTTCGTCGTGATAGTGCTGCCTTGCATCGGTGACGGGCTTTTTGTCCGGAACATTGGTAATGTATTCACTTTGCAAAAGTCTGATGATTACCTCCTGAAGCAGACATAAAAGCAGACTGTCCATATACGGAGTGAGGGTGGAACTTTCATTTACGAAAGTTTTCATCAGGGTATGGATTTTTTTCGTATAAGGAAAGACTTTATTTAATAAAAAGTCAAAATGAGTGACTTCGGGTTCCCGTTCAAGTTCAAAAAGAACAGTGACATAAGAACAGGAGCTTCCGGCCCGGATTTTCTGGTCATGGAACTGGTTCGGACCATAAATGATCAATTCCCGCTCCTTCAGTTCATACTCACAGCCGTCAATTTTTGTTACCATCGTACCGCGGTCTACATAGGTAAGTTCATAATAGGAATGAGATTCTCCCCCGAAATGATATCCTGAATCACGGATCGAATAATAATATCCCAGAATTTCCTTTACACGTACCTGCGGAAGAATTCTGTTAAAATGATAAGCAGGTGTAATAAGCTGTGGTGTGGAAATGAACTCATTTTCTGTAATGAGCTTGTAGGACACCTGAGAGCTTACAGCAGCTACATAAAAATAAATATGAGGCTTCAATTTGACATATCGATGAACTGCAAAAGCCTCAAAAGTTTCCGTTTCCGGCATTTCGCTGACAATCAGGGCTGCCATACCAGATTTCACTTCAATAAATACCTCACAGTCAAAACAGGAGAATAAGGAAATACTTTCCTTGATTGAAATTTCTGTTTCCCGGCAGATCATACCAGTCTTTTCAAGGTTAATTGGGTGCTCGTAAACAGAACCATATTTTGAAAAAAATGAGCTGGATGTCTTATGTTGCATTTTACTACCTCCAATCGGGTATATTATAACATATTTGTGCAAAATGTCCATAAAAGTATAAAAAATGTGTGAAAAAAGTAAAAAAACCATTTGAAAAAAACTAAAATGAACAAGAATTTCCATAAAAATCACAAAGACAATCTTGGGGCTTAAGAATTATAATTAACTATACTCTGAATGGGATTTTCAGGGGGGAATCATAATCAAGGAGGGGAGTTAAAATGCCTAATATTGTTTTAACACGAATTGACAACCGACTGGTACATGGTCAGGTTGCTACACAGTGGTGCGGAAGCATCGGAGCAAATCTTATTCTTGTAGCGAATGATGAAGTAGCTGGAAACAAACTTCGTCAGGGTCTTATGGATATGGCTGCTCCTTCTTATGCTGCTATGCGTTACTGGACAATCGACAAAACTATTTCCACAATCCACAAAGCTTCAGACAAACAGCTGATCTTCATCGTATGTGAAAATCCACAGGATGTCTTAAGACTTGTTGAAGGTGGAGTACCAATCAAAAAAGTCAATATCGGCAATATGCATATGGCAGAAGGCAAACGTCAGGTTGCAGGTTCTGTAGCTGTTGATGATGCTGATGTCGCTGCATTTGCAAAATTACGTGACCTCGGTGTAGAACTCGAAATCAGAAGAGTTCCATCTGAAGGTGCAGAGAACATTGAAAAACTTTTCAAATAAGTAAAATGTTCAAAATGAGAGATAAGACCCGAAAAGAGGTCTTATGAAAGGAGAAAAAGGTTTATGGATTTTAATGCAATTCAGATTTTATTGGTTGCTGTATGGACATTTATCGTTGCCATCGACCAGTTCGATCTTTTAGAATCCCTGTATCAGCCAATCGTAACTGGTGCTGTTATCGGCGCTATCCTTGGCGACCTTAACACAGGTTTAGTTGTTGGTGGTACATATCAGTTAATGACAATCGGTAACATGCCAGTTGGTGGTGCTCAGCCTCCTAACGCTGTTATCGGTGGTGTTATGGCTACAGTATTTGCAGTAGCTTCAGGACTTGAAACATCTGCAGCAGTTGGTCTTGCAGTACCATTCGCTCTCATCGGTCAGTACATGGTAACATTACTCTTCACAGTTATGTCTCCAGTTATGGCTAAAGCAGACAAATGTGCAGAAAACGCAGATACAAAAGGTATCGATCGTATCAACTACTTAGCTATGGCAGCTCTTGGTTTACTCTTCGCAGTTGTTTGTGTAGCTGGTTTACTTGGTGGATCTGCTCTTGGTACAACATTAAACGCATTAGCAGAAAAATACGCTTGGTTCATGAACGGCTTAAGCGCAGCAGGTGGTATGATGAGATATGTAGGTTTCGCTACATTACTTCGTATCATGTTATCTAATGATTTCTGGGGAATTTATTTCGCAGGTTTCGCATTAGCAACAATCATCGGATATGTAGATGGATTAAGCGGATCAGCTTTAATCCTTATCGCTATGTTCGGTATTGCACTTGCTCTTTATGATTTCCAGACACGTACAGCTATGAAAGCTTGCGGCGGAAACAATGCAGGAGGTGAAGAGGATGGCATCTAATTACAGAAATTTGACACCGGCTCAGCCGTTAGACAAAAAAACTCTTAATAAAATGGTATGGCGTTCTCTGAACTTACAGGGTTCTTTCAACTACGAAAGAATGCAGGCTGCTGGTTGGTTATACTGTATCCTTCCAGGACTTGAAAAAATCCATACTGACAAAGAAGACTTAAAGTTAGCTATGGCTCATAACCTTGAGTTCTTCAATACACATCCATTCTTAGTAACATTCGTAATGGGTATCGTTTTATCAATGGAACAGCAGAAAGCTGATATCAACACAATCCGTGCCGTACGTGTTGCTGCTATGGGACCTCTCGGTGGTATCGGTGATGCTATTTTCTGGTTCACATTAGTACCAATCGCAGCAGGTATCTGCTCTAATATGGCTATTAATGGATCCGTTATGGGACCTATCCTGTTCCTGATTATCTTCAATGCAGTACAGTTTGCAGTTCGTTTCTTCTTAATGGGATGGTCTTACAAACTTGGTTCTGCAGCTATTGGTATCTTAACAGCTAACGCTAAAGAATTCACACGTGCAGCTTCTATGCTCGGTGTATTCATCGTTGGTGCGTTAACATCTAACTACGGTGGAACAACAGTTGCTCTTGAAATTGCTAACGGTGAATCACCAATCGTTGTTCAGAGCATCCTTGATGGCGTTCTTCCTAAGATGATTCCATTAGCATTAACATTAATGTGCTACTTCTTAATGAAGAAAAAAGGCTGGACACCAGTTAAATGTATCGCTTTACTCTTAGTAATCGGTCTTGTTGGTGGAGCAATCGGTCTCTTTTAATTCATAACAAATGAAGTGCGTATGCAATTCATTTGTATAAGAAAATTTGACAGATTAATACATACTCCTTGATTGAAAAATCTGCTGGCTCACACTTGGGTGTGAGCTGGCATTTTTTTTAACAGTATAGGAAAGAGTCTGGTTGACTTTTTGGGCGCCTATGATAGAATGAAATTATCTAAAAACCATGGCATGAATGGAAAAGGGGATTTTTAAAATGAGAATTATTAAAGCAAAAGACTATGCTGACATGAGCAGAAAAGCTGCAAACATTATCGCTGCACAGGTTATTTTAAAACCTGACTGTGTACTTGGTCTTGCTACAGGATCTACACCAATCGGTACTTACAAAGAGCTGATCAAAGGTTATGAAAACGGAGATTTAGATTTTTCTTTAGTTAAAACAGCAAACCTTGATGAATATCGTGGATTACCAAAATCTAACGATCAGAGCTATGATTATTTTATGAAAGATAATCTGTTCAACCACATTAACATCAACTTCGAAAACTTAAACATTCCAAATGGTGAAAATCCAGATGCTGAAGCTGAATGTGCAAGATATGAAGCTGTTGTAAAAGCACTTGGCGGACAGGACTTACAGCTCCTTGGTATGGGACATAACGGACATATCGGATTCAATGAACCAGCAGATGAATTCGTAAAAGAAACACATTGTGTAGACTTACAGGAAAGCACAATTCAGGCAAACAAGAGATTCTTCGAAAAAGTAGAAGATGTTCCAACACAGGCTTATACAATGGGCATCAATACAATTATGCAGGCTAAGAAAATCCTTGTAATCGTAAGTGGTGCAGACAAAGCTGAAATCGTAAAGAAAGCTTTCTTCGGACCAGTTACTCCACAGGTTCCGGCATCTATCCTTCAGATGCATCCAGATGTAGTTGTAGTAGTAGATGAAGCTGCTGGAAGCTTAATCTAATTTGTGACAGCTTTAAAGAAAATTGGAAACAGAGGCCGCTTCCCTTAAGGGGAGGCGGCATTTCTTATCATAGATATTTTAAATCAGAGATCTCTCAGAGGATATTTAGGAAAGAGGAGAATTTATGTTGCATGAAAAACTGACTGAATCTGATGTGAAAAAGATTCAGGACGAGATTGAACATCGTAAGCTGGTAATCAGAAAAGAAGCATTAGAGTCCGTAAAAGAAGCAAGGGCACATGGCGATTTGAGTGAAAATTTTGAATATAAGGCTGCAAAGCAGTATAAGAATAAAAATGAGAGCCGAATCCGCTATCTGGAAAAAATGTTAAAAAATGCGGAAATCATTGAAGACCATGCCGGAAGTGATGAAGTGGGACTGAATAAAAGGGTGAAGGTGTATATTCCGGAAGATGAGGAAGAAGAGGAATATAAGATTGTGACTTCTATTCGAGGAAGTTCTATTAACGGATATATCAGTATAGAATCTCCTCTGGGGAAGGCATTGCTTGGACATAAAGTAGGCGATATGGTCTATGTACAGGTCAATGATTCCTATGGATATGAGGTGGAAATCAGGGGAATTTCTGACAGCTCGGATGAAGATGACAGAATCAGACAGTTTTAGACATATCACAGGAAAGATAAAAAGGTGTAAGACTTTAAAATCTTACACCTTTATTAGTTCCCGGATACTTAAGCTTTAAGCTCTGCCGTTGCTTCCGCAAACAAGCATTTTGCTCATAACGTATTCTTTTACTTTTTCGCGGCCTGCTGCATTATATTTTTTCGGATCAATGGTTTCTGGTTTTTCTGCTAATACCTGCTTTACACCTTCTGTAAATGCAATACGAAGATCTGTTGCATAATTAACTTTACAGATGCCGCGTTTGATACATTCTTTAACTGTATCATCAGGTACACCGGAAGTTCCATGAAGTACCAATGGAATAGAAACTACCTCGCGGATTTCACTTAAACGTTCAAGGTCGAGCTTTGGAATTCCCTTATAAACTCCGTGAGCAGTTCCGATAGCTACTGCCAGGAAATCAACACCTGTTCTTTCGACAAATTCTGCAGCTTCGGAAGGCTCTGTATATCCACCGTTTCCGCCGTCTAAATCATCTTCTTTACCGCCAACTTTACCAAGCTCTGCTTCAACTGGTACATTTGCCGGATGGCAAGCATCTGCCACAGATTTTGTGATAGCAATATTTTCTTCAAAAACGCTGTGAGAGCCATCGATCATGATGGAAGTATATCCTGCGCGGAATGCCTTCATTGCCAGTTCAAAGCTGCTGCCATGGTCTAAGTGCATAACCACAGGGACACTTGCTTTCTTTGCTGCACATGCTACGTTTGCATAGAAATAGTCTGCATCAGCGTATTTTAATGTGGATGGTGTTGTCTGCATGATGACTGGAGAGCGAAGCTCTTCAGCTGCTGCGATCACAGCCTGCACCATTTCCATGTTTTCCACATTGAATGCACCTACTGCGTAACCGTTTTTCTGTGCGTCTAAAAGTAATTCCTTTGATGTCACTAACATATCTAGTCCTCCGTAATGTTGTGAATTTATATTATTGTAGTGCCTTTACAATTTTTTCAAACTGCATAAAATGAGATGCCTTGATAAGAATGGAATCTCCTTTCACAAGAAGTTCCGGTAATTTTTCCAAAAGCTCTTCTTTTGTAGTGAAAACACATGCATTCATCGATGAATTTTTTGCCTTGGCACCCTTTACAATTTCTTCTGAAAGTGTACCAACGCAGAGTAAAAGGTCAATGTTCTTCTTTGCAGCATGTTCCCCTACTGTATAATGAAGTGCACGTTCATTTGCGCCGAGTTCCCCCATATCACCTAAGATGGCAACTTTTCTGCCAAGGGCAGTTGCGAGCACGTCCAGGGATGCTTTCATGGACATCGGGTTTGCGTTATAACAGTCATCCATGATGGTATAGTTCTCGGTATGGATAAGATGATTACGCCCACTGATGGTTTCAGCTTTTTCGATGCCGGTTTTAATTTCTTTTAAGGTAAGACCGCAGGCAAGCCCCACGCAGGTTCCAGCCAGGGCATTATATACCATGTGCATACCAGGAATGTGGATATGGGCGCTAAAATCGCCAACTGGTGTGGAAATGTTACATTTCAATCCGTCCAGGCCAAGGTTTTCTACTGTTTTAGCATAGACATCATTAGTTTTTTCCATACCAAAGGTAGTGCAGTCTAAATCTTCACGGGATTTTAAAGTACGAAGCTTATCGTCGTCGCCGTTTACGATTGCCTTTGCTCCTTCTGCGGCGAAATCAAAGATTTCAGATTTTGCACGGAGCACGCCGTCTCTGTCACCTAAATTTTCAAGATGACATTGTCCGATATTTGTCATGACACAGATGTTTGGACGGGCAATCTTGCTTAGGCGATGCATTTCACCAAAATCACTGATACCCATTTCGAGAACCGCTGCTTCATGTTCTCCACGAATGTTAAATACAGTCAGTGGAAGACCTACTTCGTTATTAAAGTTGCCTGCTGTTTTTAAGGTGTTGAATTTTACACTTAAGACAGAAGCAATTATTTCTTTTGTGCTTGTTTTACCCACACTTCCGGTAATTCCCACTATTGGAATTTCTAAAGTGCTGCGGTAGTATTCAGCAATGTCCTTTAATGCCTGAAAGGTGGATTGAACCTGAATGTAAGAATGACTTTCGGATACAGGTGGTTTTTCTCCGAGACAGCAAAGAGCTCCTTTTTCGTAACAGGATTCAATAAAGGAGTGGCCGTCTACACGTTCTCCAACAGTTGCTCCAAAAAGCCAGTTATTTTCTACTTTTCGGCTGTCGATGGTAATACCTGCTGCTTCTTTGCTAAGGTTATCTGTCGGACCATAGTAAGTACCGTCACATGCAGCACAAATAGCTCTAAGAGTCATATGTTTCATCATTTAGTTTTCCTCATATTTATTCATGGAAACTTTAATTAAATGTTCGCAAAGGTCCGGATAGGACATACCGATGGCTGCGGCTTCCTGTGGAAGTAAGCTGGTCGGTGTCATGCCCGGGAGTGTATTTGCTTCCAGACAGTACATATTCCCTGTTTTTGCGTCCATCATAAAGTCAAAACGAGCATAGGACTGCATTCCAACTGCGCGGTAAGCAGCTTCTGCATGTGCCTGCATTTCCTTTGTCTGTTCTTCGGAAAGTTCTGCGGGGCATGTTTCGATGGCGCTGCCTGCCTGATATTTATTTTTATAATCATAGAAACCAACCAGTGGCGCGATTTCGATAACTGGAAGTGCTTTTCCGTCGATTACGCCTACGGAGAATTCGCGTCCTTTGACAAACTGTTCAATGACAACTTCGTCTTCATAAGTGTAAGCATCTTCTAGTGCTTTTAATAATTCGGTTGTATTTTCTACTTTATAAACACCTACAGAAGAACCACCGCAGCATGTTTTTACCATACATGGGAATCTGACTTCTGATGCTACGTCTGCCATTTCCCCTTTCTTCAATGTGATTCCTGCCGGAGTTGGTACATTATGTGTACGGAAGAACTGTTTTGTGATCCCCTTATCCATGGAAATGGCACTGCTTAAATAGCCTGTGCCTGTGTAACGGATGCCTATTAAGTCAAATGCGGCCTGAATACGTCCGTCTTCCCCATTTGCGCCATGAAGAGCCATAAATACGATGTCGGCCATTTCGCAAAGTGCTAAAACGTTTGGGCCGAAGATGCTTCTTCCACCATCTTTTCTCATGCTCTTTAATACGGAGAGATCAGGACTCTTTTCGGAGATTCCTGCACTTTCCCCACAGCAGTTATATTGCGCTGCAAAGAGAGAATCCAGAGACTCTTCTGTTTCATATCCTAAATATAAATCTACAAGGACGACTTCGTGTCCTTTGCTCTTTAATGCATTGTATATACCGTTTCCGGAACAGAGGGAAACATCGCGCTCTGTGCTTGTTCCACCTGCTAAAACTACGATTTTCAATCTGATTACCTCCAAGATAATTTCTGGTATGGCTGTATTTTGGCAATACAGCTATACTCTTCTTCTTATTATATATGACGGGTTTAAAATATCAAGAAAAGAATTCGATAAAACCTTACAGGGAAACCTTAAGAAAACCGCTAAGCCTTGTAATTTTTTAACAATTCTATTATAATAATTGCATTATGTGACCGGCTTGTGGGGCTGGTTTTAAGAATTGTAAAGCGACAGGCTTTACCAGGGAGGAAAAATGGCAGCAACAAAAAAAACACAGGAAAAAGAAACTGTAAAAGTAGACAAGCGCTACAGCGGTATTCTGCTTCATCCAACATCCTTACCATCACCATATGGTATCGGCGATATGGGACAGGATGCGTATGATTTCGTTGACTTTTTGGAAAAAGCGGGACAGACCTTATGGCAGGTACTTCCGCTGGGTCCGACAGGATATGGGGATTCTCCATACTCCAGTTATTCTGTATTTGCAGGACAGACACTGCTCATCAGTCCGGAAAAACTGGTGGAACAGAAACTGATCACAGAGGAAGATTTAAAAGAAGTTCCGGAATTTGACAGCAAAGTCGTAAAATACGGCGATGTTCTGGCATGGAAGACAGAAATCTTCACAAAAGCTTTTGAGGCATTTAAGGAAACAGAAGATAAAGAACTGTTAGAAGAATATGAAGCATTTTTAAAACAGCACAGCTTCTGGTTAGATGATTACGCATTCTATATGTCAGTGCGTGCGGAAAACGAAAATAAGGGCTGGCTTGAATGGGACAAGTCATTACAGAAACCAACTGCAAAGGTTCGTAAAGAATGGGAAGAAAAACTGGCAGACCAGATCGCTTATCAGAAGTTTACACAGTTTGAATTCTACAAACAGTGGGGCGAATTAAAGGCTTATGCAAATGAAAAAGGTGTGAGCATCGTTGGTGATATGCCAATTTTTGTATCTATTGACAGCTCCGATGTATGGGCAAACAAAGGGTTATTCTGCTTGGATTCTAAGGGTTACCCGACAGAGGTAGCAGGTGTTCCGCCAGATTATTTTAGTGCAACAGGACAGCTCTGGGGCAATCCTCTTTATAACTGGGCTGCACATAAAAAAGCAGGCTATGAATGGTGGATCAACCGTATCAAAACACAGTTTACCATGGTAGATTATTTAAGAATCGACCATTTCCGTGGATTTGAAGCTTACTGGGCAGTGCCGGCAGGAGAAGAAACAGCAATCAACGGTAAGTGGAAAAAAGGTCCGGGCGTAGATTTATTCAATGCAGTGAAAGAAGCACTTGGAGATGATATGAAGATCTTCGCAGAAGATTTAGGTATCATTACACCAGAGGTAGAAGCACTCCGTGATGAATGTGGATTCCCTGGAATGAAGGTACTTCAGTTTGGATTTGAAGCATGGGCTACAGATGCTTTCTATCCACATAACTTTAAGACAACGAACTGCATCTGCTATACAGGAACTCATGACAACAATACAACTGTTGGCTGGTATGAAGATGCTAAAGAAGAAGCTCGTGACCGTGTAAGACGTTACTTAAACTGTGACGGCGGCAATGTCAGCTGGGATTTTATTCGTTTGGCCATGAGCTCCATTGCAAAATATGCAATCTACCCAATGCAGGATGTATTGCGTCTCGGTTCTGAATCCAGAATGAATGTACCGGGCGTTTTAGGTGCAAACTGGGCATGGAGATTTGAAAAAGAAGATATTCAGCAGTGGCATGCTATTGAATTAAAGAAAATGACTCAGCTGTTCAACAGATAGGAGACCATATGAGATTTATTATTGATGCACTTTTTCTGGGGCTTTATCTTGTCCTCGGAATTCCTGTATTGCTGGTGTTACACCTGATTGGAAAGGTAGATAAATGGAAATATAAGAGCGACCTTGCGGCACTTCGTCTGGTACAGTGGGCATTCAAGGTGATGCTCTGGGTTGCAGGAACAAAGCAGACGGTTATTGGAGAAGAAAATGTTCCAACGGATCAGCCGGTATTATACATTCCAAATCACAGAAGTTATTTTGATATCCTGTTGATCTATTCCAAGGTTCCTGGTCTGACAGGGTTTGTTGCGAAGGATGTGATGCTGAGATATCCACTGCTTCGTGACTGGATGAAAAAATTGTATTGTCTTTTTCTGAACAGGGAAAATCCAAGAGAAGGTCTGAAAACAATTTTGCAGGGAATCGAAAACATCAAAAATGGAATCTCTATGTGTATTTTCCCGGAAGGAACCAGAAATAAGGTGGATACTGAGATGCTTAGCTTTAAAGAGGGAAGTTTGAAGATGGCGGAAAAGACAGGGTGCCTGATCATTCCTGTTGCGCTGACCAATACAGCAGAAATCTTTGAAAATCATATGCCTTGGATTCACAAATGTAAGGTCGTGATCGAATACGGCACACCGATCGATCCAAAGGAACTTTCCAGGGAAGAGAAAAAGCACCTTGGAGCATACTGTCGTGACAGAATCCAGGAAATGCTGGAAAAAAATAAAGCTTTGATTGAAGCATAAAGGAAAATCGAAATGAAGCTTGCATTAAGCAGGCTTCATTTTTTTGTGGAGAAATTTTAGGAAAGTCATATTTGGAGAAAGTCTGCATAGAATGCTCTTATAAGGAGGCGCATTTTATGGACTTAAAACAGCATTTGATACATAGGAACTATCAAAAATGTGAGGCGAAGAGCCAGATTACCGTCGGGGATGACTACAGCATCCCGGAAGGAAAGCCGGATATTTCCAGTGTACTTCAGAAAAAAGCGGAGCTGCTGGCAGAGGAGGTTCACACAGAAAAAGGAAAAATCAGAATTCGCGGAAAATTAAAGGTGTGGGTGCTCTATCTGACAGAGCGGGCGAAAGAGCCTGCAGACAGTCTTTTTATGGAATTTCCCTTCGATGAGATTTTGTACATGGAGGGAGCAGAGAACGGGGATAATTTGAAGATTGACTGGGATATTGAAGAGCTTAGGATCGGCATTGTACATCCTGGAAAACTGAATGTGAGGGCCTTGATTGGACTGAATGGTATGATTACCGGGACGAAGGGACATATGGTTGCGGAAAATACAGCGGAAGCGCCGAATGTTTATGCAAGGACGGAAAACTTTGTCATGGCAGAACCTGTGATGGAGAGAAGAGAGAACTTCCGAATTCGGGATGAAATTAATCTGCCTGCAAATAAGCCAAATGTACAGAATATTCTATGGAAGGATCTGCAGATGCGGGGACTTGATATCCGTATGCAGGAAGGAAGACTGGGAGTGAAGGGGGAAGCCTTACTTTTTGTTCTGTATCAGCCGGAGGGTGAAGAGTCACAGGTGCAGTGGCTGGAGCAGACTGTTCCTTTCCATGGCACGGTGGATGTGACAGGGCTGACTCCTGAAATGTTCGGTCATCTGGAAACGGAAGTTTCTCATCAGAGCATTGAAATTAAACCGGATTACGATGGGGAGATGAGGATGTTCCAGGTGGAAATGATTCTGGAGATTCACATGAATGTTTATGAGGAGCAGACCTGCCAGGTCCTTATGGATGTCTATAGTACAGAGGAAAAACTAAACTTGCAGACGGAAGAAATTCAGTATGAAAGACTGCGTATGTGTAATCAGACAAAATGCAAGGTGAGCGGTCAGGAACGGCTTGGAGAGGATGTGAAAATCTTACAGATTCTCGGCCATCAGGCTGGGCTGCAGAATAAGCGGTGCAAAATGACAGAACAGGGAGTTCTCTGTGAAGGAATGCTGGAGGTACAGATCTTGTATGTGACATCCAGTGACAGCCGGCCGTTTGATACGATGGTGGTATCGGTTCCTTACAGTCAGCTGGTTGAAATTCCTGAGATAGAGAAGGATGATTCCTGGAAAGTCAGTGAAATGCTGGAGCAGACATCGATTACCATGCCGGAAGGAAATGTACTGGAGCTTCGGGGAATCATAAGTTTTCAGGTCTGTGTGATGCAGCAGTGCAGCCGGAACAACATTGTAAACATTACTGCAGAACCTTATGATTTAGAGGAATATAAAAACTGTCCCGGCATGAGGATTCATTTTGTGCAGCCAAAAGAGACCCTCTGGGGCATTGCAAAGGAGAACAGAACTACCGTAGAAGAAATGAAAAAAGTGAATGATCTGACTGCGGAAGAGATAACACCGGGACAGAAGCTTTTGATACTAAAAACAGCGGCAGAACCCCTGCAGTTATTATGATGCATCGAAGGGATGGGCTTGCATTTGCATAGCTTATCCCTTATAATGTACATAGTATATTGTATACAAAGTACATGAGGTGAAAACATGAACCAGATCAGATTAAAAGCACTTGCAAAGATCAACCTAGGTCTTGACGTTTTGAGAAGAAAAGAAGACGGCTATCATGAAGTGAAAATGATCATGCAGACAATCAATCTCCATGATCAGATTCATATCCGTAAAATAGAGGAAGAAGAAATCCGGATTCGCACAAACCTCTATTATCTTCCAAACAATGAAAATAACTTAGCATACAAAGCCGCAAAAATACTGAAGGATGAATTTGACCTTCCAGGCGGCGTTTCTATAAATTTAAAAAAGGTCATCCCGGTAGCGGCCGGTATGGCAGGCGGCAGTTCAGATGCAGCTGCAGTATTATTTGGGATGAATAAGCTCTATGGTCTGAAGCTGTCCATGCAGGATTTGATGGACAGAGGTGTGAAGCTGGGAGCAGACGTTCCATACTGCATTATGAGGGGAACTGCCCTTGCAGAAGGTATTGGGGAAAAGCTTACCAAACTTCCGGCTATGCCGAAATGTCATATCCTTATTGCAAAGCCGCCGATTAATGTTTCGACAAAATTTGTATACGAAAATCTTCATGCCAATGATCTGAAGCCGGAAGATCACCCGCCTGTGGATATGCAGCTGGAAGCATTAAGGCATGGAGATTTGGAAAAGCTTGTAGCAAACATGGGAAATGTGCTTGAGCGAGTTACTGTTCCAGCTTATCCGGTCATTGATGAGATCAAGCAGATGATGGTGGACTGCGGAGCATTGGGTTCTATGATGAGCGGCAGCGGGCCAACTGTATTTGGGATTTTTAAAAGCTATACAAAGGCGAAGGAAGCTTATGAAAAGATCGAGCAGAGCGGTCTGTCAAAGCAGATTTATCTGACGACCCCATACAATCAGAGAGAGGAAATGAAATGATATCAGGACTGACCATTGCAGAAAATGCATATCTGCCACTGCGCGACGTAGTCTTTCAGACACTTCGTCAGGCAATTTTAAAAGGGGAACTACAGCCGGGAGAGCGCCTGATGGAAATTAAGCTGGCGGAAAGCCTGGGGGTGAGCCGCACGCCGATACGTGAAGCAATCAGAAAGCTGGAGCTTGAAGGGCTTGTGGTGATGATTCCAAGAAAGGGTGCAGCAGTCGCAAACATTACAGAAAAAGATACCAAGGATGTTTTGGAGGTGCGCAGAACGCTGGAAATGTTTGCTGTAGAGGTTGCCTGCGACAGGATCACTGCAGCACAACTCATTCAGTTAAAGGAAGCAGCAGATGCATTTGAGGCTTCCAAAGGATCTATGGATCTGATTCGCATTGCGGAAACTGATATGCATTTTCACGAGATCATCTATGAGGCCACTCATAACGAGCGCCTTGTGCAGATGTTAAATAATCTCCGTGAAAATATGTATCGCTACAGGATTGAATATTTAAAGGACTCTAATTATTATGATAGTCTGGTGGGAGAGCACAAAGAAATTTTAGATGCGATTGAAGCCGGAGATAAAGAAAAGGCAAGAGTCTGCATGAGAGATCATATTGACAATCAGCAGTTGGCAGTGATTAGCAAGATAAAATAATGGGAATACTTTTGCTAAAGAATAAAAAGGAGCAAAAGTATGAAACGATATATGGCGGCAGCAGTAATCTGCGGATGTCTGCTCATTGGCAGTCTGTATCCAAAACTGCTGCTGGAACATCATGTAAAGCTGGTAGATGCAAAAGGAAATGAGATTTCTGTCGAGGGAGAATATAGCGATGAGATTCCGGTAAAACTGGAATTTCGCCTTTTGAAAATTTTCCGTTAGATGCCAGTGATTACGAAGAAGGGAACACATATGCAGAATTTGAAAGAAGCACCGATTGGTGTGTTTGATTCCGGTGTAGGTGGTCTGACTGTTGCAAGAGAGATCATGCGTCAGATTCCACAGGAACGTATTGTATATTTTGGAGATACAGCGAGGGTTCCATACGGAAGCAAATCCACAGATACATTGATTCGATATACAAGACAGATCATTCGTTTTTTAAAGACCAGAGGCGTTAAGGCAATTGTGGTTGCCTGTAATACAGCCAGTGCAGTTGCGCTGGAAGCGGTCAGGGATGAACTGGATATCCCGATTATCGGGGTGGTCCGCCCGGGAGCAAAGGTGGCAGCAGAAGCTACCAGAAATAAGAGAATAGGTATCATTGGTACGGAAACTACGGTAAACAGCGGAATGTATGTCAAGCTCATTCAGGAGCATCTGCCAGAAGCGGAAGTAATCGGGAAAGCATGTCCGTTGTTTGTTCCTCTGGTAGAGGAAGGCTGGACAAAGGATCCTGTGACAGAGGAAGTGGCGAGACGTTATCTGGCAGATTTGCAGAAATCCGACATTGATACATTGATTTTGGGCTGCACTCATTATCCGCTGCTGCGGCATATGGTGGGAGACATTATGGGAGAGCAGGTAACACTGGTAAATCCGGCCTATGAAACAGCCCTGGAGCTTCGTGCACTTCTTGAGCGCGAAGGCATTGCCAATGATGGGGAAAATAAAAATTTTGAAAACCCATATGAATTTTTTGTCAGCGATTTGGCGGAAAAATTTAAAACATTTGCGAGTTCCATTCTGCCGTGCGATGTGACGAGTATCAAGAAGATTAACATTGAGGAATATTAAGGATGACAAAAGATATTATCTTAACAATTTCCGGTCTTCATGCAACGGATGGAGATTCGGATGCACCGATTGAAACAATGACGCCTGCCCAATATTATTTCAAAAATGGAAAGCATTATGTTGTCTACGATGAAATGATCGAGGGACTGGAGGGTGCTGTGAAAAGTACCATTAAATTTACGGAAAATCAGGTGGAATTACTTAGAAGCGGGATGGCTTCTACTAGAATGGTCTTTCAGCCGGGACATGAAAATATGGTCATTTATCAGACACCGATGGGACCGCTGTCGATTTCATTATATACGGAGGAAATCGTATCGGAGATTGGCGAAGAACGTATCAAGCTTGAAATAGAATATTCGTTGAAAACGGAAGGGATTGTGGTTTCGGAGAGCACTGTAAACATTGAAGTTTTCCCAAAGGAGCTTTTAAAATTTTAAAGATATAGAAAACGTTGTGTCAAAAGTTTTGAAATAACTTTCGGCACAGCGTTTTTTGCTGTTTAAAAGAGTAATAACTTGAATGACACCCAAAAAGTCGATATAATTACAGAAAGAAGAACAAAGGAAGGTGTGAAGCCATGATTCCTCCTATACCGTACAGGGGAGAAAAATCCTATATATTTATCAGTTATGCCCATAAGGATTCCGACTGAGTGTGGGCTATCATAAAACAGAAGGCATCAGCGAGTTTACAGGAGAAGCTGCGACTATTCTTAATTATACTCCGACAGAAACCTACCGAAGTACAAGTGTCGGCAGCACTGGAATTCCGGCAAATCTTTGGGTAGGAATCTGTAATCTGGAATTCCGGCAAATCTTTGGGTAGGAATCTGTAATCTGGAGTATGGTAATTTCTCTTTCTATACTGACAACGGTATTGATTTTACGGTCTGGGATCCGGAATAAACATAAACAAATGAAAACAGGGAGATACTTCTTAAAGAAGTACCTCCCTGATGCTTTATTTTGCGTCCTTTTTAAATCTTGAGAAAAAGCCTTTTTTCTTTGGTGCCGGTGTTTCTAAACCGCCGCGTGCACTTTTGATTGCTGTGATGTAAATTCCGCTTAAAACGACTTTACATTCTTTCTTTACAGGAATCAGTTCAAATACTTTTTCATCTGCAACAAGTGTCATGATCTTTGGACCGATTTTTGCTTTTACGATAGGAAGTTTTGTCCAACGCATATATTTCGGTGTCTGGTCAATTACCATCTGTGGAAGACCGGATTCTTTGATCTTAAGACGTTTCTTGTCGATGATCAGCATGGAAACTGTCTGAGCCATAGCATCTAACTGAGCCTGATTTTCACGCTGTCTTTTCTGTGCCTTGCTACCGAAGTAATAGAGAACTGCCAATGCAATCACTACGATAACCAGGATCACGATCAACACTTTCCAAAACATTTTTTGTACCTCCGTCTATTTTATCCAGATAAGTGGATAATTCTCCAAATATACTATTTGATATTCTACCATTCTTTCGGATTTAAGGCAAGTAGAGTTTCATTTAAGAGATAAATATGTTATACTACATTTTAGTTTTCTTCGACCATAGCGGCCGAACAGGTGAAAGTAACAGGAGGAAGAAAACAATGGAAGAAATCTTTGGGATGATTACGACGGTGCTTACATTCATCGTGGATCACGCATTCAGCATTAATATTTTACTGGCAATCACGATCGTATTTTTTGAGCGAAGAGATCCAAAGACGATCTGGACCTGGCTTTTGGTGCTGTATTTTATTCCAGTCTTAGGATTCCTTTTATATCTTCTCATCGGGCAGGACATGAGAAAGAGTAAGATGTTTAAAAATAAGGAACTGGAGGATGTGGTACAGTCTGCAGTTCTAAAGCAGGAGCAGAAGGTAAAGAATAAAAGAATCTTTAATGATGATGGAAAACTTTCCAGATATCATGATCTTGTTATGTATAATCTTGCTGCGGCCAAGTCTGTGTATACAGATGACAATGATGTGGAAATCTATACAGATGGGAAGGAATATTTTGCTCATTTGTATGAGGCCATCAGCACCGCAAAGGAATTTATTCACATTCAGTCCTATATCATCAAAAACGATGAGCTTTGGCAGGCATTAGAAAAGCTTTTGTATAAGAAGGTGAAGGAAGGTGTGCAGGTACGTATTCTCTATGACAGCATGGGTTGTCGTAAAATGGGAAAACGGGACTGGGAACGCATTCAAAGAAAAGGAATACAGGTGGGAGAATTTTTTCCGGCATTTTTTAAGCGGCTTCATCTTCGTATCAATTACAGAAATCATAGAAAGATCATAGTGATTGATGGAACGAGCGCCTATGTGGGCGGTTTTAACATCGGGAGGGAATATCTGGGGCTGGATAAAAAGTTTGGTTACTGGAGAGATACCCATTTGAGAATTTCAGGTTCCGCAGCAGTCAGCCTTCATGTTCGCTTTATTCTGGATTGGAATTATGCTACGAAACAGAATTTATTTGAGAATGAAAATTTGGTGCATGAATTTGTTCCGGGACAGGGAAAAGAAGGAGTACAAATCATTACCAGCGGACCGGATACGCAGAATCAGGAAATTCGTGACAATTATCAGAAGCTAATTGGAAAGGCCCGTGATCATGTTTACATTCAGACACCTTATCTGGTGCCAGATGAAATTATTGTAAATGAGATCAAAATGGCAGCTTACTCTGGCATTGATGTGAAAATTATGATACCATGTAAGCCGGACCACCCGCTGGTCTACTGGGCGACCTATTCTTATGTGGGAGAGCTCATTGATGCAGGGGTAAAATGTTATACCTATGACAATGGATTTCTGCATGCGAAGGGAGTTATGAGTGACGGGCTGGTCTGCAGCTACGGAACTGCAAATATGGACGTTAGAAGTTTTGCACTGAATTTTGAAGTCAATGCGACAATTTACAGTCAAAAGACAACGTCAAAATTAGAAAAGATTTTTGAAGAAGATTTGGCGTATTGTACCGAGATTACACCGGAGGTTTACGCAAAGAGAAGCCTTGCGATACGCATCAAAGAACAGTTTTCGAGAATGTTTTCATTTATATTATAAAACCGGAGGGGAAAGATGAAAAAGAAATTATTAGTAATGCTTCTTGCGGGATGTATGGTGTTCTCTATGACAGCCTGTGGAAATAAAGAAAAAGAAGCAGAAGGAACAACAGAGACAGAAGAGACAGCAGAAGCGGAAACAGTGGATACCAGTGCACTGGGAACAAGTACTCTTGTAGAGCTTGGGGAGTATAAGGGATTAACCTACACACCGATGGATACAACTGTGACTGATGAAGAAGTAGAAACAGAAGTGCAGTATATGTTAGCTAATTCCTATACAAAAAACGAGCAGGAGATTGTAACAGAAACTTCTTATGTGAATATTGATTATGTAGGAAAAAAGGACGGCGTAGCATTTGATGGAGGAACAGCTTCCAGTCAGGAGCTTAGCATTGAAAACAGTGGATACATTGAAGGTTTTGCAGAGAGTATTGTGGGAATGAAGGTAGGAGAGACAAAGGACTGTCCGATGACATTCCCGGAAGATTATCATGCAGAAGATTTGGCGGGCCAGGATGTTGTGTTTACAATTACTGTCAACAGCTGTTGGGAACAGCTGCCAGCTGAATTGAATGATGAATTTGCTGTTGAAAACGGGTATGATAATGTAGATGCGTTATATGCAGGTATCAGAGAACAGTATGAAATATCAAAACAGCAGGATGCAGAAGCAGATATGCAGTATCAGATCTTGCAGAAAGTCATTGATAACAGTACTTTTGAAATGAACGAAGATGAGATTACATTGTATGTAAATGACTTAAAGAGCCAGTATGAAACTTATGCATCCTATTACGGATATGATCTGGAAACCTATGTGACACTTGCTTCCGGTATGACAATGACAGAGTTTGAAGACCAGTGCAGAGAAATTGCGATTTACAGAATCCAGAATCCATTGGTTCAGATGGCTGTTGCAGAGGCGGAAGGCTTAGTGCTTACTGAGGAAGAATATACCGAAAGAGCAAAAGAATATATGGAATATTACGGCTACACAACGATTGAAGAGCTGGAAGAAGCCTATACAAAGGAAACTGTAGAATTACAGCTGACTTCTGATATGGCAGTAGAATTCCTGACAGCAAATGCGGTAGCAGAGGAATAAGAAAATGAGATATTACATTTCTGATCTGCATTTTTACCACGGTGCGCTGAATCAGGCCATGGACAACCGTGGCTTTCGCGATGAGCAGGATATGAATGAATATATGATTGCTCAATGGAATCGCCGGGTCAGAAAAAATGACGAGGTAGTGGTCCTCGGAGATCTTTCCATGGAAAAATGGGACAGGACAAAAGAGGTCTTGGATCAGTTAAAAGGGAAGATTTATCTGATTCAGGGAAATCACGACCGCTTTATAAAGGATAAGGACTTTGATGCATCCAGATTTGTCTGGGTACGTTCTTATGCCGAGATGCATGACAATGGGAGAAAGGTGATCCTGTCACATTATCCGGTAATGTGCTATAACGGACAGAATCGTTTAAGCAAGCATGGAAATCCTAAGACCTTTATGCTGCACGGGCATGTTCATGATACTTTGGATCAGAGACTCTTAGAACAATTTCAGCAGATAACCAGGAATACCATGAGAAATGATGCGCCTATACCATGTAATCTGTTGAACTGTTTTTGCATGTATTCGAATTATGTACCGCTTGGACTGGATGAGTGGATAGAATATCATGAGTCAAAAAAATATAGAGTAAAAACGTAAAGGGCCGGCTTTTATGCCGGCCCTTAAATTGTGCAGAATCCCCAAAGATTTTTTCTTGAATTTTTTGAATATTGTAGTTTTAGGGGTGAAAATTGTCGAAATTTAATTTATATTTTTGAAAATGTTGAAATAAATATAAAAAAGCTGTAAAATAAATCTACTATTAAAGATATGTGCATAGTAATTTTGCACAAAGGAGGGAAATATGGCAGGACCAAACATTGTGCTCACAAGAATCGATAACCGTTTGATTCATGGTCAGGTAGGAGTGACATGGACAACATCGGTTGGCGCGAATTTAATTCTTGTGGCAGATGACGAAACAGCAGGAAATGATTTGATGCAGCAGCTGATGGCTGCGACTGCAAAACAGTCAGGGGCATCACCAAGATTCTGGACTATTCAGAAGACAATCGATACGATTCACAAAGCTTCTGAAAGACAGAAAATCTTTATCGTTGCAAAGACACCTGCAACTGTACGCAAATTAATCGAAGGCGGCGTACCTATCAAAGAAGTGAATGTTGGAAATATGCACTTTTCTGAAGGAAAACGTCAGATCAGTAAGAAAGTATATGTTGACGATGCGGACCTGGCAGATTTAAAGGCAATTGAAGATGCTGGCGTAAACGTATACATTCAGGACGTCCCAGGGGACGCAAAAGAACAGGTTAAATATTAATCTGTGAGAGATAAGGAGGAAATTGTATGGAAATCACATTGATGCAGGGCATCGGTTTAGCAATTATGGCAATCGTTGTAGGCTTAGATTTCTGGTTAGAAGCATTATTTATCTTCCGACCAATTATCGTAAGTACATTAACAGGAATAATCTTAGGAGACGTTCAGTTAGGTCTTGTTTGTGGGGGTATCACAGAATTAGCATTCGCAGGTCTTACACCAGCAGGTGGAACACAGCCACCTAACCCAGTATTAGCAGGTGTTATGTCTGTAGTAATCGCTTACATTACAGGACAGGGTGCAGAAGCTTCTATGGCTTTAGCTCTTCCATTCTCATTCTTAATGCAGTACGTAATTCTTTTCTGCTATTCTACATTCTCATTCTTCATGAAGGGTGCAGACAAAGCAGCAGAAGAAGCAGACGTAAAAGGTGTTTACAAAACAAATATCATTTGTTCATGTATTATTGCAGCACTTTATGGAGTTATCGTATTCCTTTGCGCATATGCAGCTCAGGACGCTATGAAAGCTTTAGTTGAAATGCTTCCAGCATGGTTAACACATGGTTTCGAAGTAGCAGGTGGTATCCTTCCAGCAGTAGGTTTCGCTATGCTTCTTAGAGTTATGCTTAAAGTTGAATTCGTTCCTTATTTATTAATCGGTTTCGTTATTGCTTGCTTCCTTGACTTCTCCAACTTATTACCAATCGCAATTGTTGGTGTAGCTCTTGCTCTGTTAGTATACAACATCGAAGGCAAGATCGCAGCTGTAGCAGCTCAGAAAACTGTTGTAGAGGAGGATTTTGATGATGGCATCTAATAAAGTACTCGATAAAAAAGATATTACTAAATTGGCGTTTACGTCCATGTTTTTACAGGCATCTTTCAACTATGAAAGAATGCAGGCTGGTGGTTTCTTATGTGCACAGCTTCCTGCTTTAAAGAAAATTTATAAAGATGATAAAGAAGGCCTTTCAGCAGCAATGAAAGACAACCTTGAATTTATCAACACTCATCCAAACTTAGTAGGTTTCTTAATGGGTCTTTTAATTTCCTTAGAAGAAGCTCATGCGGACAGAAACACTATTAAAGGTTTAAAAGTAGCTTTATTCGCACCTTTAGCAGGTATCGGTGATGCGATTTTCTGGTTCACAATTCTTCCAATCGTTGCAGGTATCTCTGCTTCTATGGCGATTGAAGGAAGTATTGTTGGTCCAATTATTTTCTTCCTTACATATGTTGTAATCTTTGCTTTAAGATTTGTATGGACACATCTTGGATACAACCTTGGTACAAAAGCAGTTGGAACAATTACAGAAGGTGCTGAAAAAATTGGTAGAGCAGCTACAATCCTTGGCTGTACAGTAATCGGTGGTCTGATTGCTAACTACGTAAGCATTGCAGTAGCTATTGAAATCCCTGTAAACGAAGCTAAAACAGTTATGGTACAGGCAGACTTCTTCGATAAGATTTTCCCTAATATCTTATCTATTGGCTATGTATTCTTAATGTACTATTTCTTAAAACAGAAGAAAGTTAGCCCGGTTGTATTAATCGTTTGTACATTTGTACTTGCAATCGTTTGCTCATTCTTCGGAATTCTGTAAGAAAAAACATTGTCAGGCTGAATATTTCTCTTCTTTAAAATGAATTGAAATGAAATCCTCTGCATACATTGTAAAAAGATGTTTGCAGGGGATTTTTTTGAAAGATTATATTGAAGAAAGAGCTGTGGAGGTCGCGGAGTTTATTATAGAAAATAATGCAACGGTCAGACAGGCAGCGAAGCGGTTTGGAATCAGCAAGAGTACGGTACATAAAGATTGTACAGATCGGCTCAAACAGATCAATCCAGCAATTGCAAAAGAGGTGCGGGGGATTTTGGAGGTCAATAAACAGGAACGACATATCCGAGGCGGCATGGCAACAAAAGAGAAATATTTGCAGAAGCATGAAAGTGCATAAAAATGAAACAAATATAAGAGATTTTGAAAAGGCGGACCATAATTAAGGTCCGTCTTTTTGCGAGGTAAAGAAATGGTAAAGATTTTATGCAAAAAAAGAATGCATAAATATACACATTTATGTTATACTGCTAAAGCACTTTAAAATTTAAAGAATAGACAGGAGAGGGAAACGATAACTTATGGAAAAAAAGAAATTTCAATTTCCGCATACTTACATCATTATTTTTGGTGTAGTACTGCTTGCGGCGCTGCTTACTGTATTTGTTCCACAGGGACGCTTCCAGACAACGGAAGTTACTTATATGGTAGACGGTGTAGAGAAAACAAGAACTGTTGTCGATCCGGACAGCTTTGAGTATGTATTGGATGAGAACGGAAATAAGGTAACTGCTGTTGCACCATTGTTCGGTACAGAGGACTTTGGCGGACAAGGGATTTTAAACTTCGTATTTGAAGGACTGACAACTGGTGACAAATGGGGAAGTGCGGTAGGTATCATTGCATTTATCCTTGTTGTTGGAGGTGCGTTTGGTATTGTGATGCGTACCGGTGCAATCGATGCCGGAATCTTACGTATTATCGGACTGTTAAATGGTAAGGAAATCATGCTCATACCAATCCTTATCACGCTGTTCTCTTTGGGAGGAGCAGTATTTGGTATGGGCGAAGAGGCGCTGCCATTTGTAATGATCCTGGTGCCGATGTTCATTGCTATGGGCTATGATGCAGTAGTAGGTGTCATGTGTTCTTATGTTGCTACACAGATTGGATTTGGTTCTTCATGGCAGAATCCTTTTGGCCTTGCCATTGCACAGGGAATTGCAGGGGTTCCGGTCATGTCAGGTGCCTGGTTCAGAATTCCGATGTGGATTTTCTTCACGGTATTAACGATTGTTTTTACAATGCGCTATGCACAGAAGATCAAGAAAAATCCAAAGCTTTCTGTTGCCTATGAATCAGACAGAGCTTACAGAGAAGAGTTCGCTGGAAAAGATCAGAAGGATGTACCGTTTACCTTAGGGCATAAACTGGTGCTTCTTACAATTCTCGCAACAATGATCTGGACAGTTTGGGGCGTTGTAGCACAGGGATACTACATTCCTGAAATTGCCTCCCAGTTCTTTGTAATGGGACTTGTGGCTGGTATTATCGGTGTGGTATTTAAGTTAAATGATATGAGGATGAATGATATCGCAAGAGCTTTTGAACGTGGTGCTGCGGATATGGTGGGCGCTGCGATGTGCGTTGGTATGGCACAGGGTATCATCATTGTTCTTGGCGGTACAAGCCCAACAGACGGTACCGTGTTAAATACAATTCTTTATACAATCAGCAATGCAATGAAAGGATTCCCGACAATCATTTCTGCATGGTGCATGTATGCGTTCCAGGCAATCTTCAATTTCTTTGTTGTATCTGGTTCAGGACAGGCTGCTCTTACAATGCCAATTATGGCACCTCTGGCGGACCTTGTAGGCGTAGAACGTCAGGTAGCGGTTGTTGCTTATCAGTTAGGGGATGGATTTACGAACTTTATCGTACCAACTTCAGGATGCTTACTTGGTGCACTTGCAGCAGCGAAGATGGAATGGGGTAACTGGGCGAAGTTCATGATCAAATTCCAGGGAATTCTGGTTGTGGCATGTACGGTTGTTATGATTCTTGCGGTTGTACTTGGATTATCATAACCGTGGCTGTTATGGAGTGCGCGGCTTTAGCTGCGCACTTTTTTGATGTTTGTCTGTAAAAAAATATTGTAAATAAGAAGTTTTTTTTATATAATTTCCTATCATAGAGATTAAGATGGGTGATTATTTTAATAATCCGTCTATGGAGGAAAAAACGTGAAGAGAGAGACTGTCATTGTAATTGACTTTGGTGGACAGTACAATCAGCTGGTAGCTCGTCGTGTTCGTGAATGTAACGTATACTGTGAGATCTATTCTTATAAAACAGATATTGAAAAGATCAAGGCAATGAATCCTAAGGGAATCATTTTAACAGGCGGACCAAACAGCTGTTATGAAGAGGGTGCACCAACTTATACAAAAGAGCTTTTTGAGCTTGGAATTCCTGTTCTCGGCCTTTGCTATGGAGCACAGTTAATGATGCATGTGCTTGGCGGAAAGGTTGAAAAGGCGCCGGTTCGCGAATATGGTAAGACAAAAGTTTTTGTAGATACAAATTCAGCATTATTTGAAAATGTATCTCCAACAACGATTTGCTGGATGAGTCATTTTGATTATATTTCTAAAATTGCACCAGGATTTAAGATTTCTGCTTATACAGCAGATTGTCCGGTAGCCACAGCAGAAAGACCAGAAGATAAATTATATGCGATTCAGTTCCATCCGGAAGTGCTTCATACACAGGAAGGTACAAAGATGCTTTCTAACTTTGTGTACAATGTATGTGGTTGTGCAGGGGACTGGAAAATGGATGCTTTCGTGGAAAATTCTATTAAGGCAATCCGCGAAAAAGTCGGAAATGGTAAAGTGCTTTGTGCATTATCAGGCGGGGTTGACTCTTCTGTGGCAGCAGTACTTTTATCAAAAGCTGTTGGCGAACAGTTGACATGTGTATTTGTAGATCATGGTCTTCTTCGTAAAAATGAAGGGGATGAAGTAGAAGCAATTTTCGGACCGGAAGGTAATTATGAATTAAACTTTGTTCGTGTAAATGCACAGGAACGTTTCTATGAAAAACTGGCAGGTGTTTCTGAACCGGAAAAGAAACGTAAGATCATTGGCGAAGAGTTTATTCGTGTATTTGAAGAGGAAGCTAAGAAGATTGGCGCGGTGGATTTCCTTGTACAGGGAACAATCTATCCTGATGTTGTTGAGAGTGGTCTTGGTGGTGAGTCTGCTGTGATCAAGTCTCATCATAATGTTGGAGGACTTCCTGATTGTGTAGACTTTAAAGAGATTATTGAACCTTTGCGTGATCTGTTTAAGGATGAGGTTCGTAAGGCTGGTCTTGAGCTTGGCATTCCAGAATATTTAGTATTTCGTCAGCCATTCCCGGGTCCTGGACTTGGGGTACGTATTGTTGGCGAGGTTACTGCTGAGAAGGTACGTATTGTGCAGGATGCAGATGCGATTTATCGCGAAGAGATTGCGAAGGCTGGATTGGATAAAGATATGGGACAGTATTTTGCGGCACTGACTAATATGCGTTCCGTGGGTGTTATGGGGGATGAGAGAACTTATGACTATGCGGTGGCACTTCGTGCGGTGAATACTATCGACTTTATGACTGCAGAAGCAGCGGAGATTCCGTTTGCGGTGCTTCAGACTGTGATGAGCAGAATTATTAATGAGGTAAAAGGAGTTAACAGAGTACTTTATGATTTAACTTCCAAACCACCTGGAACAATTGAGTTCGAATAATCGCGAAAAGCCCGGAAAGCTTTGAAAACACTGGGTTTTCTGAATTTGAAAATCTCTTCTGATAACAATTTGATAACAGAACTCTGAAGGAGCATCATTCTTCGTACCAAGTGGTTTTGGAGTAAAGAATGATTCCAAGAGGTGTTCGAAAGGTATCCATATTAAAAAGCAATCCCT
>JAGAQG010000007.1 GCA_017622875.1 Lachnospiraceae bacterium | reverse complement strand
TCCACCTGCATATTCATGGTAGAACGTTTCGTTTCGGCATCCCCTAAATTTTCAAAAATATACTTTCCGCCTGCAAGTTCTATCATCTTGGGTACATAATCAGAAGATTGTCGCACCTGCACCAGTCCGTTTGATGTGATAAAAAAGAATGCTACTGTCTGATCTGTCTTTTCGTCTGCTGATACCTTGTCTAGGATTGCTGCCTGTTCTTCAAAGATCTGCTCTGCTATCTCTTCTTTGCCAAGTAAAGCTCCAAAAAATTTAATCCATTCCACTCTGCCTAATGGATGCGACTCATAACTGGAATATTCAATCATAACCGGTATTCCAAAATCTTCCAGTTTTTCAATGACTTCCGGAGAATGTGAAATCATTCTGTTTTCTATTGCAAGCGTACATCCTTCTGAAACAAGCAATTCATAATCCGGCTTGCTATATTTCCCTGCATAGATCATATCTCCATTTGCCATTGCTTCTTTTGCTTCTTCAATATACCAGTTTTCTTCCTTCTGCCCTGAAAAAGTAATGGTGTCCAAACCATCTAATTCGCGAAACATATCCATAACAGCAGATGCAACCAGATATAAATCCTTCATTGGACGCTGTAATACTATGATATCTTCTTGCATATTTTCCGGTATTTCTTTTCCTTCCGGAACAACCATGAACCTTTGTCCATCCATTGTTGTTGTCAGCATTGTATAGCCGCCCTTATAATAGTCTACCGAAAAATTCTCAGCATATTGAAGCTCCATACTGCTCTCATAAACAAGCGTACCTTCTGTTTCCTTGTCCTGCAAATTGTCTGCATAATAATTATTATCATAATTGGAAGAAGGACTGCCACAGCCGTGCAGCCCCAGCAGTCCTGTCAAAAACAGACATATTGCAATGATTGTTTTTCTTCTCATCCCATAGTACCTCTTATTCTGCCGGTTTCATCGTGTCAGAATAAAATGTGAGAGTATACTCAATTTCATGTGGTGTACTCATTGCCACAGTATCTCCAATGACATCCATCGGTTTATCAAAAAACAGAACAGGAATCTCAAATACAGAATCTCCTTCTGTATTGATCGGCAGATATTTTTCTCCATCTACAAGCATATAATCATAGTTTGGACTACTCCATTGAATCGTTGCAGTCACGTTTTCTCCTGATACTGTAACTGTTGCCGGAGATAAAACCTTCGCTTTACCGCTTCCACCCTCAAAGGCAAGATCTACGGTATAGATGCCGTCCTCCAACTGAAGGGTATTTTCAGCCTGTGCTTCTTCCTCCATTGGTTCTAGATTGGAGACTTTTACCTTATGGTCATACCATGTTCCCTTTGTACCAACGAGTGCCAAATCAAATTCTTCCTCCAGCACCGGAACCGGCACATCAAAACCATAGACCTCCTCTGTCAACCCATCACTGAAGGTAACCGTATCCTCTGTGGGCATAAGGAGTTCTGCTCCGTCTTTCTCGGCATCCTCTGCAAGTCCGGGATAAAGATTTACAATCTTTTTTGACATCAGTGAAATATGGATGGTCATTTCTCCGTTTTTAACTGTCAGTATTCCTTTTCCGTCACATGCTTCGCTTACATGAAACATGCTGCTGTCCGTATCAAAATCTGCCGTGTATATTCCATCCGGAATCACAGCCTTCTCTTCTTCCTCTACAATTTCATTCTGTGCAGAAGGTTCTTCTGATTCCGTGTTAACAGGGGATTCTGTTTCAGGAGTATCTTCTTTTATGCTGCTTTCTTGTACATTGTTTTTGTCGGCACAACCGCAAAATAGAGAACAAACCAACAACAATGTACTAAAAATTGTAATAAGTTTTCTTTTCATCGTTATCCTCTATTCATTTATTACGTCTTTCGTATGTGCCACATAAAGCTGCTGAATAGCATCAATAGATCCAAGACCTGTAATCTGTGTATCCACACTGTCAAACTTGCCGGATGCAGTAAACATGCTCTTCCACGAATCCTCATCATCTCCGGCCATGTCATTGTTTGCATGATCTCCCGCAACCACCATCAGTGGACGAAGTATCACTTTCGTATATCCAGCCTGTGCTACAGCATCAATCACTGCCTCGCACGCAGTCTCTTCCGGTTCTCCTTCCACCGTTCCGATAAATACGTTGTCATAGCCAAGTTCACCCATCTGTGTCTGCATCTGGCTGTATGATACTTTTGCAGTATGAGAGGTTCCATGTCCCATAAATACAAATGCAACACCATCTTCTTTTGCTGCATCCAGACTGTCATAGCCAGCATCCTTCACCGCTTCTGTAGTAATCGCCTCTGCAACAACTGCTTTATCTGTATTGATTACAGTTGCATCCGTTCCCACCTCTCCAAGCAGTGGCTCTGCAACTTTTACAGTTTCAAACTGATCCTGATATGCCTCTACTGCTTCCATCAGTTCGTCATACTCTGCTCCATGCATTAAATGCGTAGGCTGAATCACAAGATTCTTAACGCCATTCGCCACCGCACGATCCAAGGCTTGATCCATATTGTCTATGTATTCAGCATCACGCGCCTGCACATGATTAATAATAATCTGAGCTGTAAATGCTCTTCTCACAGACCAATCCGGATAGGCCTCCTGCAGAGCATCTTCAATTCCCTTAATATCAGATACACGACTGTCATTAAAAGAAGTACCAAAGCTCACAACCAAAATCTCATTCTCACCGATATCATCCTGATTGCGTGAGTCGTCCTTAGATGCATCGCCGGTATCTCTTCCAAAATAATCCGGATCTGCATTTTCGCCCTCTACCAAATCTTTCTGCGCATCTGTCAATGCGTCCCAGGCAGCCTTAGCATCAGCACACTGCTTGTCTGTCTCATCTGTTCTTTTCTGCACATAAATTGCATCAATCAGTGCCGCCACTTCATCAGCTGCTTTTTGATCGGCATCTG
>JAGAQG010000006.1 GCA_017622875.1 Lachnospiraceae bacterium | reverse complement strand
TTCTTCTGATAAGCCTTCAAGGAATGCATAGTTTCCAAGGAGAATATCCGGTACCATCTGGTGCATATCGTAGGAGTAGTATTTACATACGTCACCGTGACCATTATCTGTCAGAGCCATTTCGTTGTTTTCAGCACCATCAATGATATTTGACTGAAGAGCTGTATAAACTTCACCAAATCCCATAGGAGTTGCAGAACCGCCTAAAAGGTCCATCATCTTAATGTTTGTAGGAGACTGCTGTACACGGATCTTCAGACCTTTTAAGTCTGCCGGGCTGTTGATTGGTGTATCAACAGTATAGAAGTTACGTGTACCAGCATCGAGCCATGTCACCGCGATAAAACCTGCATCTTCGGTTGCAAGGAAAATCGGGTCTGTTACAGTTGGATCTTCCATCGCTGCATGGTATGCTTCTGCGCTGGAGAAAAGATACGGTAAGTTAAAGATACCGTAGTTTGAACTGAATGTTTCAAGAATCGCATTAGATGCGATAACGAAGTCAATCGCACCTGTCTGTGTTAACTGAACCATTTCAGTCTGGGATCCAAGTAATTCACTTGGATATACTTCTACCACATATTTGTCGCCCAGTTTTTCATTAATGAATTCCTGGAATGCTACTAACCCTAAGTGGCTAGGATGGCTAGTAGACTGGTTGTGTCCAATACGGACGATTCGCTTTTGTTCTGAACTTCCGCAGCCTGTGAAAGCTAAGATTAAGACTGCCATGACGAGCATCAGAACTTTCATTTTTTTGTTCTTCATAGAGCATATCCCTCCCTTTCCACATATCATTCTATCAAAGAGTAACTTAAGAACTGGTAAAGTTCCCGTTTCTGCCACCTAAGAACCAGCAAAGAATATCTCTTTTCAACAAACAAAAAGTCAAAAAAATATAGGGAATAGTACAAAATTACTATTCCCCTTAATATTGTGCTACCGAAATTTCGGCATATAATTGTCATTTTATTTGTTATTCTATTCCATATCTACATTCATGCGATAGCCCACACCCAGTTCATTGATAATATACTGGTTATCTCCCGGCCTGATTCCCATTTTTTTTCGGATATTTGCCATATTTACCTGAAGCTTTTTCACACTTCCAGCATCAGACCATTTCCAGATTTCCTTAATGATCTCAGAATAAGTCATGACCTTCCCTGCATGGGCTGCAAGGAGCGCTACGATATTGTACTCTGTCTGAGTCAGCTTAATATCCTCCCCTTTGATCAGCACATGTCTCGTATCATAATCAATGATCAGATCTCCTACCTGAAAGTTTTTGTTTCCGCCAAGACTTCGATTCATATTCTGCTGATGAATTCGAAGGGCTGCTCTGACTCTGGCCTGAAGCTCCGCAGTGCCAAACGGTTTTGTAATATAATCATTTGCGCCCGCATCCAGCGCCGCAACTTTATCCTTTTCATCTGTTCTTGCTGAGAGAACAATGATTGGTGTTGAAAAATCCAGCCTGATCAGTCGCAAAAAATCCATTCCATCGCCATCCGGAAGTCCAAGGTCTAAGATTACTGCATCCGGAGAATGAGACATAAATGCCATTTTCCCTTCCGCCGCAGTCTTAGCTTCCACAACCTGATATCCGTTAGTAGCAAGAATGGTTTTCACAAAATGTCTGATGTTGCCCTCATCTTCAATAATCAGTACTTTATATTTATTACTGTTCATCCAGCATTTCCTCCATTTTTAACGTAAATCTAAAACAGCATCCGCCTTCTTTCAGATTCTCAACTATGATATCCCCTTCATGGGCCTTGATAATCGATGCACATACGGACAAGCCGATTCCCATATTTCTTTTCTGATTATCCGCAGGCAAATTCCCTGTCTCAAAATAGCCTGTAAAAATACGGTCCATTTTTTCTTTAGGAATTCCGCATCCATCATCTATGATTTCAAAAATCGCATTTTCTCCTTCGGTAGACACACGCAGAATCAATGTTTCCATGCCTACAGCGTGCTGCACTGCATTTTCCAGCATATTGACAATGACCTGAGTCATCAGCACTGCATCCATAGGGATATTGATAAACTCATCCGGAATCTCAATCTGAACCTCCTGCTTTGGATATCTCTTTTTAAATCTCACAAGCACAGAATCGATCAGTTCCTCTAAAACTACCGGTGTTTTGATCAGTTTCATATCCCCACTGTCAATCTTTGTAACGGACAGCAGATTTTCCACCATTCCAATGAGCCACTGGGAATCCTGGCTGATTCCAGCTGCCAGTTCCACCATCTGTTCCTTGGAAAGATCCTTTGCATTCTCTACCATAGCAGAGCTGGAACCATAAATCGTAGTCAGTGGGGTACGCAGGTCATGAGAGATCGCACGCAGAAGATTTGCACGCATCTTCTCCTTTTCCGTTTCCACTCTGATTCGTTCCTGTCTTTTTAATTCTGTTGTCAGAACACTCGTCATAATAGAAATTATAAGCATTACAATGGCAGAAACCAGGTTTTCCACAATAATGAAGTTAAATTTAAAATAAGGAAAGGTAAATGCGAAATTTACCGCAAACATTCCCACCAAAGAGCCGATGACTCCATAAACGTAACTTTCTGTGTATCGCGAAATCAGAAACACTGCCAGCGTAAAGATTGCTGGAATCGTTGTGTAAAGGTCAAATGTCTGCATGATCACAAGACTGACCACAAACGCAATACATAATATGAGCATCGTAAATACGGTATCTTTTAATATTGTTCTTTTTTTCATCCTAATCCCCCAATCTGTTTTAGTATATCATGCGCCACGGTTAAGAATTGGTTAAGACAAAAGGTAGATTACTATCTTTCCGTAATAAAATCAACGCAGGATTCCTCATATCCTGTTTTTCTCACTTGAAAATCTTATATATTTCACGTAAACTGTAGTAATAATTTATTAGGAAAGGAGGATTACAGTGGAAAAGTCCAATATCAAATATCAGTCTTACATCCAGATTTTAAAAGAAGAGCTGATTCCTGCTATGGGATGTACAGAACCTATTGCCCTGGCTTACGCTGCCGCAAAAGCACGTGAAGTTTTAGGTTGTCTGCCGGATAAGGTTCACATTGATGCCAGTGGAAGCATTATCAAAAATGTCAAAAGCGTCATCGTGCCAAACACTGACCAGCTTCGCGGAATCCCTGCAGCTGCTACTGCCGGAATCGTAGCTGGGAAAGCAGAAAAAGCACTGGAAGTGATTTCAGAAGTTTCGAAAGAACAGATTGAACAGATGAAAACGTTTCTCGACTCCGCCCAGATTACGGTAAATCATGTAGACAACGGCATTACTTTTGACATCATTGTTGATGTATGGAAAGACAGTGATCATGCGAAGGTAAGAATCGCCAACTTTCATACCAATATTGTACATATTGAAAAAAATGGTGAGATTCTTTTAGACATTCCCGTGGAAGATGATTCTGAAGAAGGTTTAACAGACCGCTCCCTTTTGGATGTAGAAAGTATCTGGGATTTTATCACTACTGTTGACATTGATGATATTCATGATCTGCTCAAACGCCAGATTGACTGCAATACTGCAATCGCCGAAGAAGGACTTCGAAATGACTACGGTGCAAACATAGGAAAAGTCCTACTAAAGACTTATGGCTATGATGTGCGTACCCGTGCGAAAGCTATGGCCGCAGCAGGCTCCGATGCCAGAATGAATGGATGTGAACTTCCAGTCATTATTAACGCAGGGTCCGGCAATCAGGGTATCACCTGTTCCCTCCCGCTTCTGGAGTACGCGAAAGAATATCAGATTCCCGAGGATAAGCTCTATCGTGCCCTTGCGCTGTCTAACCTGATCGCCATCCACCAAAAAACAGGAATCGGCCGTCTTTCGGCCTACTGCGGTGCGGTGACTGCCGGTGCTGCTGCAGGAGCTGGAATCGCTTATCTGTGCGGCGGTGGATATAAAGAAGTTGTTCATACCGTGGTAAACGCTCTGGCTATCGTCTCCGGTATGATCTGTGACGGTGCAAAAGCATCCTGTGCAGCAAAAATTGCTGCTTCCGTAGATGCAGGTATTTTAGGATATCATATGTATTTAAATGGTCAGCAGTTCTACGCAGGTGACGGAATCGTAACAAAGGGCGTAGAAGCAACCATTTCCAACGTTGGCCGCCTTGGCAAAGAAGGCATGAGAGAAACCAACGAGGAAGTTATTAAAATAATGATTGGAGAATAATTAGGATGAAAAAAATTGTAAAAAGCCTTCCATTCAAACTCCTGGTAGGCGTAATTTTAGGTATCGTGATTGGCCTTGCCTTAAGTGCTGCCGAAGATACAGGTACTGCAGCCGGCCTGGCAGCTGGCTTATTAAACGTAATCGTATCAGCAAAATACATTCTTGGACAAGTAATCACATTTTGTGTTCCATTGATTGTTATCGGCTTTATTGCACCATCTATTACCAAACTCGGAAACAATGCATCCCGAATGCTGGGAATTGCAATCGCAATTGCTTATATTTCTTCTATCGGTGCTGCATTCCTTTCTATGTTCGCAGGTTATGCAATTATTCCAAACCTGTCTATCGTATCTGAAGTAGAAGGTTTAAAAGCCCTTCCAGATGCAGTCTTCCAGTTAGACATTCCACAGATCATGTCAGTTATGAGTGCCCTTGTGTTCTCCGTACTCCTTGGTCTTGCAGCTACGTGGACAAAAGCAAAAACGATTACAGCCGTATTAGATGAATTCCAGAAAATCGTTCTTGAAATTGTAACAAGAGTTGTTATTCCAATCCTTCCAATCTTTATCGCACTTACTTTCTGCGGTCTTGCATATGAAGGAACAATCACAAAACAGCTCCCTGTATTTATCGCAGTCGTACTGATCGTTATGGTTGGTCATTACATCTGGATGGCAGTTCTTTACGGAATCGCTGGTACTTACTCAGGAAAGAATCCATTTGATGTTATTAAAAACTATGGTCCAGCCTACATTACAGCTGTTGGTACAATGTCTTCCGCAGCTACTTTAGCAGTTGCTCTTCGTTGTGCAAAGAAATCCGAACCAACACTCCGCAGCGATATGGTAGACTTCGGTATTCCATTATTTGCAAACATTCACCTTTGCGGTTCTGTATTAACAGAAGTGTTCTTCGTTATGACAGTATCGAAAGTATTATACGGTACAATTCCATCCGCAGGTACAATGGTTATCTTCTGTCTCCTCCTTGGTATCTTTGCGATTGGGGCTCCTGGTGTTCCAGGTGGTACAGTTATGGCTTCCTTAGGTCTGATCACAGGTGTTCTTGGATTTGACGCAACAGGTACAGCTTTAATGCTGACAGTATTCGCTCTCCAGGACAGCTTCGGTACAGCCTGCAACGTAACAGGTGATGGTGCTCTTACACTGATTCTTTCCGGATATGTAAGAAAACACAATATCGAACAGCAAAATATTTCTATCGATTTATAAAATCTCATATATTCAGAAATATAAAATTCCCCCGCATGACTTCACGTCCATGCGAGGGAATTCTTTTTGCTTTTATTCTTCTGTTTCAAGGATTTTCTTAATACTGTTTCTTACTAACTCAAAAGCAATCGGGTTTTTACCGCTGTTGATCACAATATCCGCTGTACTTCTGGTCGGCTCTACATAAAGATAATGCATTGGTTTTACCGTTGTCAAATACTGCTCTACAACACCTTCAATATCACGCCCACGTTCTTTTACGTCACGAATCACTCTTCTCAAAATGCGCTCATCCGCATCTGCTTCCACATAAACCTTGATATCAATCAAATCTCTTAAACGTTCATCTGCAAGCACTAAAATGCCTTCCAGCAAGATTACTTTTTTCGGTTCTACCGTTGTCACCTGATCAGAGCGATTATGCTGTGAGTAATCATATACCGGGCACTGAATCGCATTGCCTTTTTTAAGTTCTTCCAAATGCTGAATCAAAAGTTCAGTTTCAATAGAATCCGGATGGTCATAGTTTGTTTTTACACGCTCTTCAAATGTGATATGGCTCTGATCTCGATAGTAATTGTCGTGATAAATAACTGCTACATCATCTTTGAATTCGTCCTTTAATCGATTTGTAAAAGTTGATTTTCCTGAACCGGTTCCACCGGCAATTCCGATAATGATACTTTTCATTGTTTTATCCCTATTGTTTCTTCTTATTTTAAGCTGTCAAGTATGGAACTTCCGATGGTCCCTTCCGGCATCTTTACGCCAAAAATATCTGCCACAGTTGCACCGATTACCGCAAAAGTATCTGTCTCCGGCAGCTCCCCACATTGTTCCATGGATTTAGAGTACGCCAAAAATGGTACTTTTTCTCTTGTATGATCTGTGCCTGTATAAGTCGGATCATTTCCATGGTCCGCTGTGATGATCAACAGATCATCCTCTCTTAAAGTTTCCATTAAAACACCTAAGTTCCTGTCAAACTTTTCGATTTCCTCTGCATAGCCCTGAGGATTCCTGCGGTGTCCCCAGAGTGCATCAAAATCTACCAGATTTACAAAACATAAGCCCTTAAAATCTTTTTTAGCAATTTCTATGGTCTGTTCCATTCCATGAACAGAGGATTTTGACTTATGTGCTTCCGTAACACCTTCTCCGTCAAAGATATCATTGATCTTACCTACAGAAATCACATCCAGTCCTGCCTCTTTTAAAGAATCCATGGCTGTCTTTCCATATGGCTTCAGTGCATAATCATGACGATTGCTGGTACGCTTAAATTCTCCTTTTTTCATACCAACATACGGTCTGGCAATGACACGGCCTACTTTCCATTCATCCTTCATGGTGATATCTCTTGCAATTTCACACCATTTATATAAATTATCAAGACCTGTTACTTCTTCATGTCCGCAAATCTGAAGAACGGAATCCGCAGAAGTATACACGATCATATGACCATATTTGATTTCTTCCTCTGCCAATTCGTCAAGAATTTCCGTACCGCTGGCACTCTTATTACCAATAGCCTTGCGACCGGTTCTTTTTTCCAGCTCGTCGATTAATTCCTTCGGAAATCCTGTTTCTGTAAAGGTCTTAAACGGTGTTGTTACATGAAGGCCCATCATTTCCCAATGACCGGTCATGGTATCCTTTCCGAGGCTTCTTTCATTCATCTTTCCGTAATAGCCATAAGGTTTTTCCACTGCTTCTACCTGCTTTAATGGAATAATATTGGCCATTCCCAGCTTCTGTAAATTTGGAATTTCAAAGTTCTCTACTGCTTCTGAAATATGTCCCAGGGTATTGACTCCCACATCTCCATATTCTGGAGAATCTACCATGGCTCCAACTCCCAGAGAGTCCATAACGACAACAAATACACGATTAATTTTCTGCATTTAATCACGAATCCTTTCCTGATTAATTACTTAAGCCAAATTGGCAGGACCAAAGCCCATTGGAAGTAATTCTTCCAAAGTCATGATCTTATAATTTTCTTTATCAGTTGCCATGATGATCTTAAATTCCTTTGGTTCACAGAATTCCATCATGACCTGTCGGCATACACCGCATGGTGCTGCAAGCTCTGTAAGAACTCCGTTCTGACCGCCTACCACTGCGATTGCCTCAAATTCCTTCACACCTTCACTGACTGCTTTAAAGAATGCTGTGCGTTCTGCACAGTTAGACGGTGTATATCCTGCATTTTCAATGTTGCAGCCTTTGAAAATCTGTCCATTCTTTGCAAGCAATGCCGCACCTACTTTAAAATTAGAGTATGGTGTATAAGACATTTTTGTCATTTCAATGGCTGTTTCAATCATTTCTTCGATGATTTTTTTATCAAGCATTCTCTATGTCCTCCCGGCACTCCAAAATTTCTTATGCAAGTTCCAGTGCAATTTCCATCATCTTGCCAAATCCCACCTGACGTTCTTCTGCGCTTAATGCAACATTTTTGAAAATGTGATCAGAAATTGTCAGGATACAAAGGGCTTTCTTTTTCGCTTTAACTGCGTTCATATAAAGGGCTGCTGCTTCCATTTCCACACAGAGAACCCCCATGTCTCTCCATCTCTGGTTTACGGTTTCATCTGCACTGTAGAATACGTCAGAAGAAAGAACATTACCCACTCTGACCTTCGTTCCCTGAGCCTTTGCTGTTTCAATAGCACGGTTCATCAGCTCATAATCTGCAATCGGAGCATAATATCCCGGAAGATTATACTGTTTTACAAAATTGGAATCTGTACATGCGCCCATACCGATAACAACATCCATCATTTCCATATCATCCTGTAATGCA
The DNA here is from genome assembly GCA_017622875.1 of Lachnospiraceae bacterium. GTDB lineage: Bacteria > Bacillota > Clostridia > Lachnospirales > Lachnospiraceae > HGM12587. The sequence goes on along the minus strand of JAGAQG010000006.1, from coordinate 48,722 downwards.
CCTGCAGAACCGATACGGATAATCTGGTCAACATCATAGAAATTAAATAATTCGTAAGAGTAGATGCCAATTGAAGGAATACCCATACCGCCGCCCATAACGGAAATTTCTTTTCCTTTATAAGTTCCTGTATATCCTAACATATTTCTGACAGAAGTCACTAATCTTGGATTTTCTAAATAAGTCTCTGCAATGTACTTTGCACGGAGTGGATCTCCCGGCATCAATACTGTTTTTGCAAAATCACCTTTCTGTGCACCAATGTGCGGTGTTGGAATTGCCATATCTATTTCCTCCTGTTTTCTATTTTTTACAAAGAACGGTATCCGCCTGTAAACTATACGCGAATACCGTCCGGTCATATTATTTAGATTTTACGAATGGTTTACCGTTTGCTGCTGGTGTGTGAGCCTTACCAACAAACAATACTAATGCGACAATTGTCACAATATATGGAATCATGGAAATGAGGTTCGGGTCAACCACACTGCTCATGCTCAAAATTGATTTTACACCGCTGCAGAAGCCGAAAAGCAGACATGCCTTTGCTGCACCGCCCGGTGAGAATTTTCCGAAAATAACTGCTGCGATTGCGATGAAGCCCTGTCCTACGATAACGCTTGGACGGAACTGGTTAATAGTCGCAGTTGTTACAAACGCGCCGCCCAGACCAGCCATGAAACCTGAAATGATAACGCAGATATAACGTACTCTGTATACGCTAATACCTAAAGATTCACATGCTTCCGGATGTTCACCTACTGCTCTTAAATGGGTACCAAATTTTGTTTTGTAGAATACAAATACCGCAATTGCTGCAAAAACGAATACAAGATAGGCAACCGTGTAAACATTTAATACGTTTCCAAGGAAGGAACCTGCTTCAAAAACGCCTTCGAACAGTTTTGGTAATTTGTCGCTGATTGACAATGGCGGTGTATCTGTAGAACCAAAGATTGCCTTACATAAGAATAACGCAAGACCAGGTCCGATAAAATTCATAGCTGTACCAGCGATTGTCTGATCTGCATGGAACTGAATACATACCACCGCATGAATCGCTGCCATTACTGCACCCGCAAGACCGCCTGCCAAAAAAGCAATCCATCCATTGTTTACTACAAGACCAACTGCTGCACCTACAAATGCACCAATGGTCATCATTCCTTCAATACCCAGGTTGATTACACCGCTTCGTTCTGAAAAACAGGAGCCTAAAGCTGCAAGTAACAGTGGAGGTGTAGCAACTAAGGTTGCATTAATTAAAAGTCCTAAATTACTGATAAAAGCATCCATTTCTTTTTACCTCCTACTGATTCTTCTTTCCAATTTTCAGGAACATTTCTTTAAATACACTGGAAATAGCAATGAAGATAATTACGCATCCCATAATGATATCGATAACTTCTTCCGGAGCACCTACCATAGTCAGCTTAGAACCGCCATACTTCATTGCACCGTAAAAGATACCTGAAAAAATACATCCAATCGGGTTTGATCCTGCGATCAGGGCAACTGTGATTCCCTCAAAGCCATAGCCTTCCTGACCTGCAAACTGGCTGATACGCCCTGACATACCAAGTACCTGAACAGCACCGCCGATACCTGCCAGCGCACCAGAAATACCAAGGGCTGTAAGAATCGATCTGTCTGCATTGATGCCGCCGAAGGTCGCTGCATCTTTATTAAAACCTACTGCTTTTAATTTATAACCTAAAGTTGTCTTTTCAATAATAATCCACATAACAATGGCTGCAACAATGGCAAGGATAAATCCCCAGTTCGCACCATTACAGTTCAGTGCTTTTAAGATTCCTTCCGGAAATAAAAGGCGGGCAGAATCAAGTACATTCTTGGTAGCTTCACCGCTTCCTTCCTTGTGGAGTGTTTCTGTATTTACCAAAAAGTTTGATAAGTAGAACGCGATCCAGTTAAACATAATGAAGGATAATACTTCATGAATACCACGTTTTACTTTTAAAATTCCTACAAGGTAAGACCAGATAAATCCGGCAAGTGCTGCCACAAGCACACATACAATCGCATGGATTACCGGCGGCAATTTCAGAATGATACCACATGCACAAGCTGCCATGGCACCAACCACAAACTGACCTTCTGCACCGATATTAAATACACCTGTACGTAAAGAGAATGCAACGCTTAAACCCGTAAAGATCAATGGGCTGGCATAAACCAGCGTCCAAATCATGAATTTCGGTTTTCCAAACACGCCATCAATAAGCTTTCCGTAAGCAACTGCCGGACTGATGCCTGCTGATGCCAGGAAAAGTGCTCCGATGACAAATCCGATAACAATGGCAATGATTGTATAAAGCACGCTGGATTCTAAAATTCTTCTCTTTTTCATGCCTGTTTACCTCCTGCCATTAAGTATCCTAATTCTTTTTCATCCGCATCTTTACCTGCAACACTTCCTGTGATCTGGCCGTCAAAGATAACTTCGATTCTGTCAGATAAGCTCATGATTTCGTCAAGCTCGAAAGATACGAGAAGCACCGCACGGTTTTTGTTACGCTGTTCTACTAAATATTTGTGTACGAATTCGATAGCACCAACGTCCAGACCACGGGTAGGGTTTACCGCAATGAGTAAATCCTTGTCGTTTGTTACTTCGCGAGCGATAATGACCTTCTGCTGGTTACCACCGGATAAGGTAGCAGATGGGGCACCTTCTGTACCTCTTGGACGCACATCGAATTTTTCCATTAATTTTGCTGCATGTTCGCGAATTGCTTTTCTGTCAAGGAAGCCCTTCTTCGCAAATGGAGCTTCTTCAAAATGCTGTAAGATCATATTGTCTTCATTAGAGAATTCTAATACAAGACCATGTTTCTGACGGTCCGCCGGAATACTTGAAATTCCAGCCTCAAAAGTCTGCTTTGGAGTTGCATTGAATACATCTTTTCCAAGAATCTTTACTTCTCCTGCTTCAGCCTTACGAAGACCTGTCAAAATTTCTACTAATTCTGTCTGACCATTGCCATCGACACCCGCAAGCCCTACGATTTCTCCTCTTCGAACCTGCAGATTCAGACCATTTAAGATTTCTACACCACGGTAATCTTTCGCACGGATTCCTTTCACATCCAGTACCACTTCTCCCGCTTCCTGTTCTTTCTTTTCCACCTTAAAGTTAACATCACGTCCTACCATCATGGCTGCCAGGTCATTTTCGTTAACTTCTGCGACTTTCACAGTATCAATATATTTACCCTGACGGATAATTGTACACTGATCAGAAGATGCAGTGATTTCTTTCAGTTTATGTGTGATCAGGATGATGCTCTTTCCATCAGCAGTCAGATTCTGAATGATTTCCATCAGACCTTCAATTTCCTGTGGTGTCAGAGAAGCTGTCGGTTCATCAAGAATCAGTACATCAGCACCGCGGTATAAAACCTTTAAGATTTCTACTCGCTGCTGCATCCCTACAGAAATATCTTCAATCTTTGCATCCGGATCAATTTTCATGTTATAACGTTCAGACAGTTCCAACACCTTTTCTCTGGCTGTCTTTTTGTCTACTGTCAGACCCTTTGTAGGTTCTACGCCCAGAATGATATTGTCAGTTACGGTAAACGGCTGAATCAGCATGAAGTGCTGATGTACCATACCAATTCCCATATCAATCGCATCTTTTGGACTGTTAAAAGTAACATCCTTTCCATTTAATTGAATTTGTCCGCTTGTCGGCTTGTACAATCCGCAAAGTACATTCATCAGTGTACTTTTTCCGGCACCATTCTCTCCTAAAATAGCGTGTACTTCACCTTTGTGTACGGTCAGGTTAATGTGATCATTCGCAGTAAAATCGCCGAATTTCTTTACGATGTCCTTCATTGCGATAACAACTGTGCTCTCATCCATATGACTCACTCTTCCCAATGTTCCGTCCTCCTTCGTTAAATGATGATTATTTCTTTAAACCCATAAGCCTTTAGAATGTCGGCCAGCTCTTCAAGATAATTCTGGCTCGGCACCTGGTAATGTGCGTATTCTTCCCTAACTCCCATAGGTCTATAAGCAATCAGTTTGATTCTGAATTCCTGAATTTCTAAATAAGGTGCTAAAAATTGTGCCATCTGTGTGATACTTGATTTCGTATCGTACAGATCAGGAACAATCACTGCTCTTACTTCATATAATTTCTTATTTTCTGCAAGATAAACCGCATTTTTTAAAACAATTTCATTTTTTTCATCGGTCACTCTTACATGATCTTCATTTTTAAACGCTTTGATGTCCAGCATGACTCCGTCAGTCACCTCTAAAAGAGAGGGATATTCCCAGAAGGGAATGGTACCATTGCTGTCAATCATCGTATTTAACCCGTCCTGTTTCGCAAGTTTGAAAAGTGCTTCCAGAAAATCCGGTCTTAGCATACATTCTCCGCCGGAAACTGTCAGTCCGCGGATAAATGGAATCTGTTTTTTTACTTTTTTGTAACATTCCTCTGGTGTCATTACCGCAGTTCTTGGAGAACTGTTATTTGGACATACGTGAATGCAGGTATCGCACTGAATACATTTTTCCGGGTGGAAAATAATCTTTCCATCCGAACCTCTTTCCAATGCGCCCTCCGGACACCGTTCCACACAGACACCACATTCGATACACAGTGCACGTGTCTCCGGGTTATGGCAGTATTTGCAGTTGATATTGCAGCCCTGTAAAAATACCGCGGTACGGTTTCCCGGTCCATCCACGCTGCTGAATGGAATGACCTTATTCACAACTGCCTGCATTAACGTACCTTTCTGTCTGGAATGTGTGCATTTTTAAAGGCATCCTTCGCAAGCATTGTTGTATCCTGAAGTACTGCAGAGCCTGCCAGCAGCTTTTCAATCTCTGATTTCTTTGCGAGATATCCTGTGACTCTCACCACATCACTGTCACTGGAATAGAAAGATAAATATCTTAAATCTTTTACAAAAGAACCCTTTACGATATCAAGTACGAATTCCGGATTCTTATGTACTGTCACATCGATCGGGAAAATATCTCCTGTTCCAGATGGGAAGTATTTGTGGAATCGACTAAGTACCAGCAAGTGGTCGATCAATTCTTCCGGCTCTTCTCCGATTGGAATTCTTGTACCTGGTGTTACGTCGATATCATCCGAAATACCGACCTGTGCGTGAAGCAGGAAGTGATTGTCTGTAATTTCACAGTATGGATTTTTATGATTCTTATTAAATTCATCAATAATGTCCATGATTTCTACACCAAGATCATTTGCGTGGACGTCTGCGCCGAATCTTCCGCTCTTTCCTTCTTTTTCAAGAAGAATATTCACACAGTCTGCAAGTCCTACCAGACCAAACATAGCTGTGAATTTTTCTCTGTGGATGAATCCCTCTTTTGCAAGGAAATTATTTTCAAAGAAACCGCTTTCTTCTACTTCAAAACGGATTCTCTCATCCATATATCTTGCCATGATATCCATTACATATGGCAGCTGATTTTCCTTAAAGTCCTGAATATTTTCTGCGCGCTTCGCAATGTTTCCGAGAATCAAACGTGATAAAGTGTAAGAACCTCCGCCTACGCGAAGTCCATTATAGCAGCTTGCAATCACATAATCTTCTGTCAGTTCCTTTTTGAACATTTTGTGATTTGCAAAGCTTGGTTTTGCGCTGTGAAGTGCACAATCTACTGCTGCCAGTGCGAATTCATCCTCTGTCAGGCCTTCTTCATATTTCATACTTAAGTTTGGCACAGCCTGTTCTAATTCTTTTTCTGCTTCTAAAAGCATATAACCTGCTTTTGTAGCTTTTGGACCAATATCTGCGTGGGAGAAAGAGTCCAATACAGTGCGGTCTACATGAATTAAAAACATTTTGATCAGTTTTTTCGCCTGTTCTTCCGGCACTGTGTCAATAAACGGTTCCAGCAATTCGTCCAGCTGGCCTAAATATACCGGGAAATTTGTAATACTTGGCACATGTTTATAGAAAATCAGAAGATTATTGATTGCTTCATAAAGGTCTGTTGGAGGTGCAAGCTGTAAAAACTCGCTTCCTTCCCTCATGAACTTCTCATAATCCGGAATAATGTACCTTGGACGCATCGGCGCATGGCCTTCATTTAAATCACAGATACATTTACGGTCGATTGGAACATTCAAAAGCTCATCAAGTCCTTCCGGCAAATCTAAGACCTCTAACAGAGAATCCGCCAGACCGGAGGCAGCGCATACCTTCTGTTCATGTGTCAGTGTTGGGCTTTTGATTGTTTCAAGGATAGCCTCTCTTGTTTTATTTACGCGTTCCATGGAAATTTCTCTCATATTTTCTCCTCTCCTCCATAAAATTTCCGCCGCCCCGCAAACGGGGCAGCGGTCATTCTTTAGATATTTGTTTTTATTAATCTAATGTGTAAACATCACCGTATTTTGCTTCAAATTCATCTTTTGTAGCTGGAACTGTGATTTCACCAGATTTGATCTGTGCTTTAACTTCTTCAACTGCTGCGATTACTTCTTCAGAAAGTAAATCTGTTGTAGGAGCGATATCAACACCGCCGTTGTTGATATCGAATACAGCTAAGCCGCCTTCAAGTGTACCATTTACAAGGCTTTCAACTGTCGCATATACAGCGTTATCAACACGTTTCATAGCGGATGTAATAACTGTTTCCGGAGCAAGGTAGCTCTGGTCAGAGTCTACACCAACAGCCATGATTCCTTTTGCCTGGCATTCGGAAATTACACCTGTACCTGTAGCACCTGCTGCGTGGAATACAACATCAGCACCATTTGTTACAAAGTTTGTTGTAAGAGTAGAACCTGTAGCAGGGTCACCAAATGCATTCGCATTTGCCATCTGGATTGTTACGTCTGGGTTCGCATCGATTGCACCTGCGCAGTATCCATATCCGAATGGGTGCATTGTATCACTTGCCATACCAAGTACGAAACCGATGTTGTTCTTTTCTGTCATAAGACCTGCAACATATCCTGCAAGGTAAGAAGACTGTTCAGCCTTGAATGTTAAGCATGATACGTTTGGAAGATCTGCACATGAAGAATCATCAATGATTGCAAATTTAACGTCTGGGTTAGCTTCAGCTGCTGCTTTTGTAGCATCTGCTAATAAGAAACCAACGCTGATGATGAGGTCATATTCTTCATCAACAAATGTTTCAATGTTTGGAGCGTAGTCAGCGTCTGTAGAAGAAGATAAGTAGTTAACTTCTACACCAAAGTCTGCTGCTGCTCTCTGTAAGCCTTCCCATGAAGACTGGTTGAAGGACTGGTCTTCTACACCACCTAAGTCAGTTACAAGACCGATTTTCAGGTCAGAAGCATCCACTGTTGCTTCTTCTGCTGCTTCTTCGCCTGCATTTTCTGCTGCAGGAGTTTCTGCTGTTTCTTCGCTGCCGCCACATGCTACTAAAGAAAGTACCATAGTTGCAGCCATCAGAATTGCTAAAAGTTTCTTTTTCATTTTGTTTCTCCTTTTGAGTTTTTTTAGAAATTATAACCTTTGTCCGAGTCTGCGGATGTCAAAAGACATAATCTCCAATCTATTCGATTATAACATTTTCGCCATATTCCGTCAATGTAAACGCAAAAAAGCCCCCGGAAAATCAAGGGCTTTTTCGCTGTTAATTTTTGAGAAATCTGATTGTTACCTTAAACAGATCTCCATCTACACTGATATTGAATTCTCCATGCTGAAGTTCCGTAAAACTCTTTGCAATGGCAAGTCCAAGTCCGCTTCCTTCAGATTTTCTGGAGCTGTCACCTCTGACAAAACGTTCTGTCAGATAATCAGCGTCCATTTTCAGTTCCTGCGCAGACATATTCTTGAAAATGACCACGACTTCGGATTCCTGATTCAGAATATCCACATAAACTCTGGTAAATGGCATCGCATATTTTACCGCATTGTTCAGAAGATTTTCAAAAATACGGTAGGTCCTCTGTCCATCCAGAGAAAGAATCACTTTTTCCTCCGGCAGATTCCACCGAAAGTCCAGATTGCTCTCTTCGATCTTATCGGACATTTCCACACGGACCTCTTTCATCAGCTTCACGATATCCACATCCATGAAATTCATCTTCACATTCCCTGAATTCGCCTTACTGACTTCAAACAGGTCTTCAATCAGCACTTTCAGTCTCTGGGATTTTAAATCCAGCGTTTCAATATAGGATTTTCGCTCTTCCTCTGTAACATCCGGATTTTTCAGAAGATCCACATAAGTAATGATGGATGTCAGCGGAGTTTTTAGATCATGAGATACATTGGTGATCAGCTCACTCTTCATATTCTGGCTCTTTGCTTCCTCTGCTACCGCTTTGGCAAAGCCCTGCTGAACTCCTTCCAGTTCTCTTCCCAGAGGTTCAAAGATTCCAAGATCCTCATCCAGTGTGATATGAAGATCTCCTTCGGCCATCTGGCCTGTGGCATTTAAAATACTCTGATATTGTTTTTGTAACTTATTACCATATTTTTTCAGCAGAATATACAAAGCAATGGAGTAAAAAATCACACCTGCGGCACCAACAAACCAACAGCAGCAAAGAAGTATCACAATCACCGCATTTGCAAGCACGATCTTTACAATACTCTTTTGCATATTTTCGCTGATATCGATATCTGTCACATACTGGTACAGACGTTTACACTGCTTCCAGATCCATCGCACAAATACTACGCCCAGAAGTCTGTGTTTGATATAATACATTGGCCCGCAGAAGAACTGACGAAGCTGTGCCGCACAGATATATTCCATAAAGAAGGCTGCTGCCCATCCCAGAAAGTTCACTGCCAGCAAAATGTAATAGCACTGCTCCACTGTAAATGAATACCCCAAAAGCTCAATTGGATGGTTATTTGTGATGATATATTCATTCAGGTGGCTCATTGTTGTACATGACATGAGCAGACACATTCCGCATGCAAGCACAATTCCCGCGCCCGCAACACACAACGCAATTTCTGTCGGCATACAGAACAGTTTTTCCCATCCTGTCTCCAGCTTTTTGAAAAACGGAAGAATCATCGCCGCAAAGAGTACAAACACTGCAAGCGCCAGTACGATCCAGTAAGCCCCTGTTGCGAAATACAGTTCTTCCGGAGCATAAAACGGTTCATATTCGTAGTAATCCATGGCATAGTCGTATTCGTTATAGTAACCTTCCATGTCAGAATATATAAACTGTTCGTTATTATCATAGATCAGATAAACTGCTCGGAAATTTTTCGGGCAGACCTCCAGGGCAATATCTTCCTGTTCATAGACATTCCCGGTTTCTCCCTCATAATATTCTACATTGTTACGATACTGTTCAATGGACGATTTTGCTCTCTGGTAAACCTGATCATTATATACCACATTTTCATCCACACGAATCCTGATATTCGAAAGCTTCCCGAAACTATCAAATTCAATGGTAAGATATCCAAGAAATCCGCTGGCCTTTAACTCCTCTTCACGCTCTGTTTCCAGACTGTTACCGGCAAGCAGAGACTGCATTTCTTCTTCTGATAAATCACTCCACTCTCCCGCAGTATACAATTCAGCACCACTGTTTTCATCCCTCTGATGCATCACATATTCCACGTACCATTGGGTATTTTCGGTCATTTCATAGAAATCATTGACCCATCCATAATTTTCCAGAACATCTGTAAATACCTCTTCACCGGTTGCATCCTGCAAAAGCATGGCATATTGATAATAGCTTGCTTCTACAGCGTAATTAACAAAATTATCCTGCAAATAGAAAGTATCCTCTACCCATACTTCTTCCGTTAGTTCTTCCGTCGGCTCCGACACCGTTTCCGCATAGGATACCTCCGTGGACTCCAGCAGGTATTCCTCTTTCCGCTGTTCCCATTCAGACAGCCACTGTTCCTTTTTATCCAGCATTGCTGTTTCCATGGTCGGATAAAGACATACCAAGACCAGTGCCGGAATCAGAACGATCAGCGCAATAATCAAGTTCGTAAGTTTATGAGATTTTTTCAATTTTGTATCCAACGCCCCACACCACCTTTAAATATTTTGGTTCCTTCGGGTTGTATTCAATTTTCTCCCGAATCTTTCTTACATGAACCATGACAGTGTCCGTATTGATGGCACGCTCATTCCAGACTCTTTCGTAAATCTCCTCGGCTGAAAATACACGTCCCGGGCTTCTCATCAGAAGTGCCAGAATCTTAAATTCCATGGGAGTCATTTTGACAGTCTCGCCATCTACCAGTACCTCTTTGGTATCCTCGTTTAACTCAATACCTCCGATACGGTACACATTTTCCGGCTCCTCCTTTCCCTGACTGGTCATTTCCAGAAAACGTTTGTAGCGGCGCAGATGGGAATTAACCCTCGCAAGCAGCTCCAGCGGCTGAAACGGTTTGGTCACGTAATCGTCCGCTCCCATATTCAGTCCCATGATCTTATCCACTTCCTCTGATTTTGCAGAAAGCATAATGACCGGAAAATCATATTCCTTTCGAAGGCGCATCACCATATGGATTCCGTCCATTCTCGGCATCATGACGTCTATGATTGCCAGATGAATTTCCTTTTCCTTTAAGACTGCCAGTCCCTCGATTCCATCAGCCGCCTTGGATACCTCATATCCCTGACTTTTCAGATAGATTTCAATTCCGTCACGGATCTGTTCGTCATCCTCCACGACCAATACATGATATATTTCCTTCATAAGTCTCTCCTCCTGCTCTCATGTTTCATGTATGAGTATATCATAATTGGGAAAACAAAAAAGAATCTTCAGAAAATTCTAAATATTTTCTAAAGATTCTTCATTTTTGTATAAAATTTAAAATATCAAAAATGCGGAAATAATATAGCCGACACTTAGAAACGGTCCTAGTGCAAACTGTACATTTCTTTTTTCTTTTTTTATGCATATCAGCCAAATACTATAGATTCCTGCCAGAAACAAAGCAATGGCCGTCCCTTTCAGCAGCAATTCACATCCAAGAAATACACCGCACGCAAAGACAAGCTTTACATCTCCGCCGCCAAAGCTTCCAGGCACAAACATTCCCAAAAGCAGCATCGGCAGGCTGACTGCAAACATTCCAAACACTCTGGAAATCAGCGAAATTTTCGGCATCACCGCTAATGATACTGCTGACAGCAGCAATATTCTTTTCACATAACCGTTCTTTATTTTCTGATGCCTGTAATCTTCTATTGCAAGTCGTACAAGGGCATAATCATATAGGAGCAGCACGATTACCCTTGCCATTTACCCCGCATACGGCAGAACTTCAAAACAATCGTTTTCATCTAGTGTTTCTCCATCCATACCGCCAATTGTAATATGATAATATTCCTCTTCACTGCGCTGTACATTTAAGATTCCTTCCTGACCAGTCTCCTGAATTGAAAATCTTACATAACTGTTATCATCCGCAGCAGTTAAGATAATGTGGCTGCCCGCCGGAAGCTTCCATTCTGAAAGCTCTCCCTCATCATTTTCAGCCATACATGGCAGATCCACAGTTGTCGTCAGCACATATTCATTTTTAGGAAGCTGGTATTCTGTATCCTCTGATATAAATTCCCCATTTTCATCAAAATGATAATTTTTCACACCTTCATAGGTTCCCAGCATATAGACCCATGTTTTCATGCGAACTTCCTGAGGATTTATATTTCCCGCATCAATTGCTGCCGCCAGCTCATCTACCTTCTCAATGGCTCCGCCTGTCAGTCGATAGATGTAAGTCACATAATCATCTGATACTTCATCCACCACCAGCATACAATAAATATCCGTCTCAGTTCTTACAATATACGCATTCTCTAAAACAAGATAATCCCCAAGCTCCAGTTCTGTCTGTCCAAACCACAAAGAATTGTACATGACTTCTTCCTGTTGTTCGCTCATCAGCATCATAGAGATCTCTTCTGCCTGACCTGGGATGCTCAAGAACACTTCCTGATTTGCTGAAAATGCAGCAACTCCTGTTTCTTCTCCCGGCAGATAAGCTTCTTTGATATATGGTTTAAATTCTGTATAAGGAAGATGGATTTCCGGAGAACCGATTGCGTATGGTCCTACAGAATATTCCTGCAGTACGATTACAATGCCGGAAGCATCCAGATACCACTGAGGCTCTGAACCATCCTTCCACAATTCCTCAATGACCGTAACATAATCATCAAACAGCTCTTCCCCATAATCTTCTCGAAGCTCATAGATTATGCGTTCCTTGGCTTCTTCTATAAAATTATCATAATTCGACAAAATATCGGAAAGTGCAACTCTTTTTCCGGTTTGCGAATCAAAGTTGATACCCTCACGGTAAAACATGCCATGTTCTCCACCAACGTACTGATATGTATCATCCAGAAGACTTAACACTCTGTCATCTGCCCTGGCAGTAGTTACCGTCTGATACAGACTATAGCCATAAAAATTTTCGTTCTCCTCCACTTCTTCTGCTGCCGATTCTTCAAAGGAAGCATAAAGGCTTCGAAGTCCTTCGCTTCGTTCCATAGACCAGTTTTCTACACTTCTCTTTAATTTCTGATATTCATCGCCTTCCACAGATACATCACAATACTGCAGATACAGGTAAGCATCTTCTCCATCTTCAAAGTAATAAGTTTTCTGTTTTGTCTCTGTTCTGATACTGAGCGGAACGATTTCTTCTACTGTTTCTTCCACAACTTCTTCCGGTTCCGTAACCTCTTCAATCACAACTTCCGGTGTTTCTTCAATGACCGGCTCTTCCACCTTTCCTGTACAGCCTGTAAATACAAGCATCCCTGTAAGGCCAAGCGCCATTAACTGCTTCATTCTTTTTTTCATAATTTATCCTCATTCAATTGTTTTTCCTATTACAGCACCTATCATAACATGATTTCATGGAAAAAATGTGAAAGAAATGCTCGAAATTTCTTAATATTTCTTTAACTTCACAAAAAACTGCCCAAAATAAAGAGAAGGCACTAAACCTTCTCTTCCATATGCTGCGAAATATATGTTCCTACCTGCTTTTTCTCCATGCCCAATGCATAAGCAAGCTCCTCGTATAATTTATCCTCTGCCTGGCGAAAATATTTTTCATCCACTACAGTTACCTTTTTGCCGCTTTCCAGACGCTGCTGCTTTCTTAGATATAAAGTCTTAATGATCTTCACCAGTTCTTCACAGTCGCAGGTCTGCATTGCTTCTTTAAACTGTACCTCTCTGGCCTTTTCATTGACAATCCATACGGTCTCAATCCGCGGAATATTCTGAATCAGATTTTCTGCCTCTTCTTTTGTAATTACAGAACGCATCACAATTTTTCGATTTTCGACTGGCGCATACACCGATGACTCTTTGTGATAAACAGGTCTCAAGGTATAGTATAATTTTTCCTGATCTGCCATCGGCATTTTCAAAGTACCTACATTTGTAATCTCACAAACGCCATGATGTCCGTAGATTACTACGTCATTTACTTGAAACAATTCTTATCACTTCCTTTTCTCATGCTGAAACAATTCTTTCTATTTATATTATAGCATTAAAATTTTTTTCATGTAAGCGTTTTTTCCCTTACTTTCAAGGGTTTTTCCATATTTTCTCCAAATTTTCTATTTACAAAAGAAACTTTTTAGTTTACTATTCATCGTATACAATTGATACTTTAGGGATATATTTTTCAATATTTTACAGAAGAGGGAGTCTTTATGGAACTTTCATTTGGAGAACAGATCAAGATTATTTTAAAGAGAAAAAATATGACGATACAGGATCTGGCAGAACTTTATACTGCACAGACCGGTTTGAAAATGACCAGACAGAATTTAAGTCAGCGTCTTCGAAGAGACAATTTTCAGGAACAGGACATGCATGCCATTGCTGCCATGTTAGGTTTTCAGGTTTCTATTCAGTTAACACCGATTTCTGCTCCGGAAATTTCTCAAATTTCCAGTAGCATACCTGCTCAGAGCACGGTTTCTGAAATTTCACAACCGCCAGCATTTTCAAAAGCATCTGCTGCACAAAAGGTTACTACAGCGGACGGAAGTACGATACAGATTCCAAAATTATTAAAGAAAGAACCTGTCATTGGAGAAATTAATCCACTTACCGGACAGGAATACTTAACTAACACTGTCCGCCGGCATCCTGAAATGGAAAATTACCTGCAGGTCTATGACCGGTCCACTCATGAATGGATCGATGTAAATGAAGATTATTTCTGGGAATTCCAGACAAGCAAAAAACAGATTTTAGGGGCCGATTATCAGGAACCGATTTTAATCTAGTTTTCACCGCAAAAAGGTCACGGGCTGTTACTCGTGACCTTTGATTTTCTTAAAATGTTCTCTGATATTCTTTTCATACCCATTCTCTGACGGAATATAGAATTTTTCATCTTTAATCTCATCCGGCAGATACTGCTGTTCCACATAATGATTTGGATAATCGTGGGCATATTTATAACCAATGCCATGTCCGAGACTTTCATGCCCTCTGTAATGGGCATCCTGTAAATGTACCGGAACTGTCGTTTTCGTGCTTTTCACACTCTCCATCGCCGCAAATATTGCATTGCATGCAGAATTGCTCTTCGGTGCACATGCCACATAGGAAGCTGCCTGTGATAAAATGATCTGAGACTCCGGCATACCGATGCGTTCTACAGCCTGTGCCGCGCTCACTGCCACGGTCAAAGCCATTGGATCCGCATTTCCCACGTCTTCTGATGCACAGATCATAATTCTTCTGGCAATAAATTTCACGTCTTCCCCTGCATAGAGCATCTTTGCAAGATAGTACACCGCTGCATCCGGATCAGATCCTCTCATACTCTTAATAAATGCTGAAATCGTATCATAATGATTATCTCCGCTCTTATCATAGCGAACCACACGCTTTTGAATACATTCTGATGCAACTTCCAGCGTAATATGAATCTTTCCATCATCACTGCGTTTCGTTGTCAGGATACCAAGCTCGATGGCATTCAAAGCATTTCTTGCATCTCCACCGGAAATATCCGCCAGAAAGTCCAGTGCATCTTCCTCAATTTCTGCATGAAAAGACCCCATCCCTTTGTTTTTATCATATACAGCACGCCTTAATAAGATCTTGATATCCTCTTTTTCCAGCGGTTTTAATTCGAAAATCAAAGAACGGGAAATTAAAGCTCCATTGACTTCAAAATAAGGATTTTCTGTAGTGGCCCCAATCAGGATCAATGTCCCATCTTCCACGAATGGCAGAAGATAATCCTGCTGCCCCTTATTGAAGCGATGAATTTCGTCCACAAAAAGAATGGTCTTTTTTCCATACATTCCAAGGCGGTCTTTTGCACCTTTGACGATTTCCTCCATATCTTTTTTTCCCGCAACCGTGGCATTTAACTGAGTAAATTCTGCACTGGTAGTATTGGCAATGACCTTTGCAAGTGTGGTCTTTCCAGTCCCCGGAGGACCATAAAAAATAACGCTGCCCAGTTTATCCGCCTTGATGGCACGATAGAGCAGCTTATCTTCTCCGATAATATGTCGTTGTCCTACAACCTCTTCCAGAACGGTTGGACGAAGGCGGGATGCCAGCGGCGATTCCCCCTCCATCTTCTGTTCTCTCATATAATCAAATAAATCCATCTTATTCCTCTACAGCTTCTGATGCTTCCTGTACTTCTTCTGTATTGTCAATTTTCACTGTTTCTGCATCTACCACCGCTGCTTTTGCAGCTTCCACATCATCTTTTGTTACTTCTCCCAGATAAACGGACTGATAAGTACGTTTCTGTTTTGTACCGATAAAATAAAGTGCAATACCGACAATGAATAATGTTGAATCATCCGTATTGGAAATATTAAACACAAAAATCAAAAGTCCCGCCATAGCAGCGATATCCCACAGAAGATACTTTTTATATGCTTCCATACGATAACTGTCCATTTCTTCAAAGGCTTTTGTAAGATATGGCTCTAAGAAATCGTTCAATACCACAAATCCTACTACAAGGATCACTGCCAAAATATTGAACACCTTCTGATTTGGATTCTTTGTGACAAGTCCAAATACAATATAACCAAGCAGCACTGCCGCCAATAATATTTCCGCTGCCAAAATTCCTTTTCTGATCTTTGCTTTCTTTTCTTCTGTCATGAAAACCTCCAATAATTTTTCTTAAAGTGCTCTTGCACCATCGCCCACTTCTACATTATAGAAGTCTGCATAATATCCGGTTCTTTCGGTATAGTTCTTTCCAACCTCAATCGTAAACATTTCCAGCGCTTCTCTTCTCATCAGACTGACAGTACATCCGCCAAAACCTCCTCCGGTCATTCTGGAACCCAAGACTCCCGGAACCTTCAAAGCTTCCTCCACCAGTACATCCAGTTCTTTTCCGCTTACTTCATAGTTGTCTCTTAAAGAATTATGAGATTCTGTCATCAGTTTCCCAAATCTTACTGCATCCGCTCTTTTTAACGCTTCGATTGCGTCCATGGTTCTCTGATTTTCATAGACCGCATGAGCAGCACGTCTGACTAACACCGGCTCTGCAATTACTTCTTTGATCTGTTCATAACATTCCGGTGTCAGCTCTCCAAGAGACTGAATCGCCGCAATACTCTGAAGCTGTGCTAACGCACGCTCACATTCATAACGGCGCTCATTATATTTTGCATCAAAAGCACCGCGCGCTTTGTGACTGTTAATAATTACCAGTGCATACTCTGATATATCAATCGGCGCATATTCATAGCGCAGATCACTGGTGTCAAGAAAGATTGCATGATCTTTTTTTCCCATAGCACTTGCAAACTGATCCATGATTCCACAGTTGATTCCATGAAATTCATTTTCTGCATACTGTCCGAAAAGGGCAATGTCCACATTGGTAATATCTTCAAACCCAAACATCTCACGGATCATAAGTCCCAATGCAACACCGATGGAAGCACTTGTTCCGAGACCAGCACCGCTTGGAATATCTCCATAGATCAAAAGATCAAAGCCGTTTGGAATACGATATCCTTTTTTCTGGTAAGTCCACAAAATTCCAATCGGATAGTTGGTCCATCCATTACTGCGACGGTATTTTAAATCGCCCAGTGCACCTTCTGTCATTCCACATTCCGGATAGTTCATAGAATAAAAACGAAGCTTTTTATCAGTTCTCTTTTTTACTACAACATAAGTTCCGATGGTCAATGCACAAGGTAATACATGACCCCCATTATAATCCGTATGTTCTCCAATCAAATTTACTCTTCCCGGTGCAAAATATACCTTGGCTCCCTCGCTGGAACCGTAAATTTCTTCGAACTTCTTCAGTAACTCTTCCTTCATATACAGTTTCCGTCCTAATCCCAAATTTCATTTATCTTCAGCTTTGCTTATGCCTACCCAAAAATCAGAAAGTATGCCAATACAATGATACCAAGCACGATTCGGTAATATCCAAAAAATTTAAAGTCGTGCTTCTTCACATAACCCATCAAAAACTTAATCGATATCATAGATACTACAAAAGCAGATACCATACCTACCAGCAGGATAACAATTTCAGCACCTGTTAAGGCAAAACCGAATTTCAGCATTTTCAATAAACTTGCTCCGAACATCACTGGAATTGCAAGGAAAAAGCTAAATTCTGCACCAATATATCTGGAACATCCTAAGATCAATGCTCCAAGAATCGTTGCACCTGAACGGGAAGTTCCCGGAATCAGGGAAAGCACCTGAAACATACCAATCAAAAATGCTGTTTTAAAAGACAGATCCTCTATTTTTCTGATCCGAGGTCTTCTTCCTTTATTCCAGTTTTCCACAAGAATGAAAAGGACACCGTAAACGATCAGCATCACTGCTACTGTCTGGTAATTATAAAACATTTCATCCAGTATATCATCAAATAAAATACCCAGAACTGCTGCTGGAAGCACCGCAACGATAACTTTAAACCACATCATCCAGGTATCTTTTTTAATCCATCCCTTTTCCCTGGTCGTAAACGGCCATAACTTCGGGAAAAATAATACGATAACCGCAAAAATCGCGCCAAGCTGAATCACTACGTTGAACATTTCCATAAATTCTTCTGTCATATTCAGCTTTACAAATTCTTCTAAAAGAATCATATGTCCGGTACTGCTGACCGGAAGCCACTCTGTGATTCCCTCCACAATACCGATCAGTATTGTTTTTAAAATTTCTATAATCACTTATTATTCCTTCTTTCACTACTGTTTTTTCATATTTTTATGTGTTATTTTAACACTTTATGTTCTTCTCCTCAAATGTCTTTCGAACCAGATCATCATATTCCTGCCACGCAAAGGTATCTTGAAGCTCTGACAATGCCTCTGCTACCTGGCGATACATCCAGCCATGCTTGTCTTTGCGTTTTTCATTAAAACGCTCCCAGAGCTTATCACCCACCGTGTTCTGATCCCTGTGAATGGCACGTATATTAGAAAGTTTGTCTGCCAATGCCAGAATCTTCGCTTCCCGATCTGCATCATTTCTTAAAAAATTCAAGGTCTCCATTTTCCGGATCATCCAGGTTTCCTGAGGCGGCAGGTCTTTTCTCTTATTCTCGCTTTCCGCTTCTACCAACCTTGCAATGTGATCGTTGAAGAAAAACCTGATTTCTTCCACCGTAGCATCTGTATCTTCTACCACATCATGTAATACTGCTGCTGCAATCATATCCGGATCATCTGTCATGGTAGATACGATGGCTGCTGCTTCGATGGGATGCACGATATAAGGAATGCTCGTCCCCTTTCGATAAGTGCCCGAATGTGCACGGGTCGCAAAAATAATTGCACGATCCATCAAGGAGATCGTTTCATCCAATAATACGTCAAAATCCTGTCTGTTCAGTGGCTTTGTTGGCATATACCCTCCTATATTTTGATGACTTTGTATACAATCCACGCACTTATAATATAGCGTAATATTTACTATAAGTAAATGTCTTTTTGCTTATCAATTGGATTTCAACACTACTAAATCAATCACCGGTTTTTGCGAAAAAACTGCAAACAAGCATACGCCTGTTTGCAGTCCTCTTATTTTTCTTTATTTCGTTTTACATTGTATAAGCTTATACAACACCCTGAGCTTTCATAGCTGCTACGACTTTTTCGAATCCGGCAATATTAGCACCTGCTACAAAGTTTCCTTCCATTCCGTAACGAGCTGCTGCACTGGAAACTTTAGCATAGATGTCTTTCATGATTCCGTGAAGTTTTTCATCTACTTCTTCTGCACTCCAGCTAAGTCTCATGCTGTTCTGAGTCATTTCAAGTGCGGATGTAGCTACACCACCTGCATTTGCAGCTTTACCTGGCATGAATAAGATACCGTTTTCAAGGATGTAATCTGTAGCTTCTCTTGTAGTAGGCATGTTTGCACCTTCAGCGATTACTTTACATCCGTTTGCTGCTAATGTTTTTACACCGTCTAAGTCTAATTCGTTCTGTGTTGCACATGGAAGGTAGATATCACATGGAATGTTCCAGATACCTTTTCCTTCTGTAAAGGTAGCACCTTCTACTTCGTCTGCGTATTCTTTGATACGTCCGCGGCGAACTTCTTTGATATCTTTTACAACATCAAGTTTGATTCCGTTTGGATCGTGGATGTAACCGTTAGAGTCGCACATAGCAACAACTTTTGCACCGAGCTGTGTAACTTTTTCTACAGCGTAAATAGCCACGTTACCGGAACCTGTTACGATTACTGTTTTTCCTTCTAAGGAATCGCCTGCTGCTGTTACCATTTCATTTAAAATATAAACAAGACCATAACCTGTAGCCTGTGTACGAACTAAGGAACCGCCCCATGTAAGACCTTTTCCTGTAAGTACGCCTTCATACAGACCTGTTAATCTCTTGTACTGTCCGTACATATAACCGATTTCACGTCCGCCTACACCGATATCACCTGCTGGCACATCTTCGTCTGCACCAATGTATTTGTGAAGTTCTGTCATAAAGCTCTGGCAGAATGCCATTACTTCTCTGTCAGATTTTCCCTTAGGGTCAAAGTTGGAACCACCTTTACCGCCGCCGATTGGAAGACCTGTTAAGGAGTTTTTAAAGATCTGTTCAAAACCGAGGAATTTTAAAATACTCTGGTTTACTGATGGATGGAAACGAAGACCTCCCTTGTATGGTCCAATTGCGCTGTTGAACTGTACACGATAGCCTTTATTCACCTGAACTTTTCCCTGATCATCTACCCAAGGTACTTTGAAAGAAATAATTCTTTCCGGTTCTACCAATCTTTCAAGAATACTGTCTTTTCTGTATTCTTCTTCATTTGCGTCGATTACTACTTTTAATGAGTCAAGAACCTCTTTTACTGCCTGATGAAATT
Source organism: Lachnospiraceae bacterium (assembly GCA_017622875.1). GTDB lineage: Bacteria > Bacillota > Clostridia > Lachnospirales > Lachnospiraceae > HGM12587. Next base: position 28,360 of record JAGAQG010000006.1, on the reverse strand, counting down.
CTGGTTCTCCTGGATTCTGTGCTACAACGCGTTCGTAAATCTCTGATGTATAAGACATAGTTTCTTCCTCCTACTTCCGCCCTGTCTGGGCTGCACAACAAATTTGTATACAATTATACAACCACACTTCGCAGTAGTAAAGTACTAATTTGCAATTTTTTTCATAAAAAATGAGAGACTTTCTAATAGTCTCTCATTAGCTCTGCTTATATTTCCAGAAAATATCCGCACTTCGATCAGCGCAAATTATTCGCCATCTCTGATGCGTCCGAAGAATGTAAGGCAATAAAGCCCACAGATTCCTACCAGTGCATAGACGATTCTTGATATCCATGTAAGATTTCCAAACAGCCATGCCACCAGATCCAGTTCAAGGAATCCTATCAGGCCCCAGTTAATTGCCCCTACAATGGTAAGCGTCAATGCTACATAATCAAGCATACGATTCATGCTAAAACCTCCTTTTGAAAGACATCATTCCCTTTCTTTGGAAGTTTTATACATCCTTAATCAAGTTTATAGGTGCGATAGATTTCTCCATCCAGGTTTTTCCATGAAAATGTGCCATTTTCCATCATCATATAGCCATGCGCACTGTTTTCCTTCGGAATAGATACAGAACCCGGATTTATATAGGTATAAGTTTCGTGCTCTGTACATTTCGGGATATGAGTATGTCCATGAAGCAGGATGTCTCCCTTTTTCAGCGGCGGTACATTCTTTTCATTATGCACATGTCCATGAGTTGCAAAAATCATATGTCCTTCTTCATATAAAATGCAGTAATCTGCAAGGACAGGGAAGTTAAGTACCATCTGGTCTACCTCTGCTTCACAATTTCCACGGACACACAAAATCTCGTCTTTGATTTCATTCAACATTGCAATCACCTGCTTTGGTGCATACTCCTTTGGCAGATCATTTCGTGGGCCATGATATAAGATGTCGCCCAGCAATAACAGCTTGTCCGGCTGTTCCTTTTTCCATGCTTCTAAAAGCTTTTCGCAATAATATGCGGAACCATGGATATCAGATGCAATCATCAGTTTCATTTCATTCTCCTAACCGTTCAGTCCCTTGATATCTTCAAATGCCTGCATATCACTGGCTGTAATTCTTACATTCGTGGTCATGCTTTTTCCTTCCAGTGTTGTCACAGTAACCTCAATAATTGTTCCTTCTTTGATTCCTGCATTCTGTACTGCCTGCAAAAATGCCGGGAATCTCGGATGATTTCCGCAAAAAGTATCCCATGATTTTTTCACTTTAAATAATGCTGCTGGATTCATTGCCATAACTTATTTCTCCTTTTTCTCTAGTTTTACCAGTTCTTTCACTGTCAGCAGATCTCCTGTCACAGTAAATCTTACATCAAAACCCGCAAACTCCACGCCATAGATACGAGTCTCATCTGTATCATAGGCCGGACGCGGATCCTGCGCTAGTACTCCCACGATGGCAGAACGTTTTTCTTCCGGATATTTCTTTAAGAGCTCTTCCGGAAAATCTACCATTAATTCTTTTTCCTTTACAGTCCCTGCAAAGCCTTCCGTAGCTTCCGGATGACTGTCCGCATACGCAATATACGGCTTGATATCGTAAATCGGTGTCCCATCCATCAAATCAGCTCCTGCCACATGAAGGACTGGTCCTGTTTTTGAATCATAGGTAATCATTTCTAATCTTACCGAAGAAAGACCGATATCATTTGGCCGGTACGGCGAGCGGGTCGCAAATACGCCCATCCGCTTCTTTCCCCCCAGGCGGGGCGGCTTTACCGTGGCTGACCAATGTTCTTTTTCTGATTTTGAAAACTTCCACAGAAGCCAGACGTGAGAGAATTCTTCTAATCCCCGAAAAGCTTCCGGATTACGGTATTCTGGTTCAAAGGTAATGGTTCCTTTTAATTCTTCTACCAGGCCGCTTTGTCTTGGAATTCCAAATTTACTTGGAAAATCCGTGTGAATGTATCCAATGATTTTCATTATTTATACCAATAATACCAGCTCTCCGCACTGCGGTTATAAAGAGCCAGTGTTTTGCCTTCTTCCTGAATTTCATATTCAAATTCCAGACTGCCGCCTTCTACGAGAAGGTTCACGTGTAGAACTCCGTCTTTCTCCACTGCACACCAGCTTCCCGGAGTATCAGTCTCTTTTCCTTTGATGATCAGTTCACCGTTTTCTTCAAATACATATTCATTTGCATTTTCATCTTTCCAACAGCCCACAAGACCCTTTGCTTTCTCATCCGATACTTCCAGAAGAGTCATATTAGATGGGAAGAGATTCATAGCAGTGCCCTCTGCTGCCGGTGTCAGATCAAGGCCATAGCCTGTCGCATCTGCAGCTGCTATATAAGTGATTCCTTCCGTTTCCCCGTCCATAATGAATTTCAAAATAATCTGATTATCTTCATCGAAGCCGCATTCATAGGTCAATGCTTCCTCATTTTTCATGCCTGTACCATCGATTTCCAGCACATAGACATCCTCTGTTCCTGTCACATTCCATGTTCTTGAAAATACACTTTTCAATGCATCGTTCGGCTCAATGATGTAATCCCCCAGAGCCTCTTCCAAAGCTGCTGCTTTATCCTCATCATTTTCTGCCTGTTCAGCCACTTTCTGCTCCTCACTTGGCACTTTCGCCTCTTCTTTTCCCTGACAGCCTGTCATTATAGCCATACATACAAGGAATATTGCAATTATTTTTTTCTTCATTAAAAATATCTCCAATACATTTTTTCATTAATTTAGAGTATACCACACTTGACAAGAGAGCTTCAAGATAATAAACTGTGTAAGGCCCCAGCTGACAAGACAGCTGTAAACACTGTACATATTTTGAAATCTATGAGGTATACATATGGAAAAATTGAAATCATTTATGAAACGCAAAGATATTGAGATCTCTGCAAAACGTTATGGAATTGATGCATTAGGTGCTATGGCGCAGGGACTTTTCTGTTCCCTGTTAATCGGTACCATCATCAACACCCTTGGAACCCAGTTAAACATTCCTTATTTAAATACAGTCGGCGGCTATGCTACCGCAATGTCCGGCCCTGCCATGGCTGTAGCCATCGGATACGCACTGCATTGTCCTCCACTGGTACTTTTCTCTCTCATTGCAGTAGGGAATGCAGCAAACGGCCTTGGCGGCGCAGGCGGCCCTCTGGCTGTTTTGATCATTGCAATTATTGCTGCAGAATTTGGTAAAGCAGTTTCAAAGGAAACAAAAATTGATATCTTAATTACTCCACTGGTTACCATTTTTGTCGGTGTCAGCCTTTCTGCTTTATGGGCTCCCGCAATCGGACAGGCAGCAAGTGCTGTTGGTCAGATCATTATGTGGGCTACAGAACAGCAGCCATTTATTATGGGTGTTTTAGTTTCTGTCATCGTAGGTATTGCACTGACACTTCCAATTTCCAGTGCTGCAATCTGTGCTGCGCTTTCTTTAACAGGTCTTGCAGGCGGTGCCGCTGTTGCAGGCTGCTGTGCACAGATGATTGGTTTCGCAGTTATGAGTTATCCTGAAAACAAAGTAGGCGGTCTTATCTCTCAGGGACTGGGAACTTCTATGCTGCAGATGGGAAATATTATAAAGAACCCACGTATCTGGATTCCGGCAATTTTAACTTCCGCAATCACAGGTCCTATCGCAACCTGTATTTTCAAATTGGAAATGAACGGTGCGGCAGTTTCCTCTGGTATGGGAACCTGTGGTCTGGTTGGACAGATCGGTGTTTACACCGGATGGATCAATGATATTGCTGCCGGTACGAAAGCAGCAATCACTGCTTTTGACTGGACCGGACTGATTCTTATCTGTTTTGTGCTTCCGGCAATCCTTTGCCCGCTCTTCACAATGGCGTTAAAGAAAATCGGCTGGATCAAAGATGGCGATCTGAAATTAGCAGACTAAAAATAAAGTTTCTATTTTATTTCTTCAACCAGAAAGGGGATTGGCTTTTTTCCAATCCCCTTTCACTGTTATGAATTATTCTACTGTTTCCTCAATGTCTTCCGGAGCAACTTCTACTTCCGCTTCTTCCACGTCTACAGCTTCTCCATCTACGATAATTTCTTCTTTTTTCAGTTCTGCACCGCATTTGCTGCAGAAAGTTGCATCTGCATCACATTCAGCTCCACATCCGTCACATTTCACAGTTCCTTTTAAATCCTGTAACTGTTTCTGAAGTTCTTTTAACTGGTCTTCTAATCCATACACTGCATCTACAACAGCTTTCATATCTTCTTCATCGTTTGCCGGATGAAGCTCTAAATATTTTTTTCCTACTTCAATATATGCTTTATCCAGTTTGTTCTGAACGTCTAAAATCTTCGCATTTACCTTTGTAAATTCTGCTACTTCCTTTGTTTTTTCAGCAGCTGCTTCCCCAACCTTTGTCAGTTTTTTTCCTAAATCTTCAAAAAATGCCATAAAACGCCTCCATTCTCATAATTGCTTATGATTTTATCTGTTTCCATTAAATCATATTTCCCATGATACCGCAATCATGGAATCCTGAAAAATCTATAAACAAATTCCCCCGGATTGACAGTCAATCCTTCGAAATGCTATAATTCAGGCGATTTTAGGGAAAGGGGAATCAGATATGAGAAGTCGTACTTATGAGCTTGTTTATGCTGCAATTTTTGCGGTTCTTTTAGCAATCTGTTCCTGGATCTCGATTCCTACTGTGATTCCTTTTACTTTACAGACTTTTGGTGTATTTTCAGCACTTTTCATCCTCGGGGGAAGGCTTGGAACCATTGCAATCTCTATTTTCCTGCTGCTGGGTGTCATTGGAATTCCTGTCTTTTCCAATTTCGGGGCCGGACTTGGAGTACTGCTTGGCAATACCGGCGGATATGCCATTGGATTTCTTTTTATTGGACTGACTACATGGCTTTTTGAAAAATTCTTTCCTCAAAAGACAATTCTGCAAATCTTGTCGATGCTGCTCGGTCTTCTGTTCTGCTATGCATTTGGAACCTTCTGGTTTATGAATATTTCCATGAATTCCGATGGAACTTACGAATTGATGACTGTGCTTACCATGTGTGTTTTTCCATTTATCATTCCGGATCTCATCAAATTATGGTTTGCTTATCTGGTGAGCAGGCGTATCAGACCGCTTTTAAAGATCTGGTCCTAAGTTCTCAAAAACACGGTTTGCCGAAAAGTTAATGTTTTCCTACAAAAGTTATGTTATACTGGATACAATATTTACCAAGGAGAGAGTCTATGAACGCAAAAGAATGTCTTGAAACAAGAAGAAGTATCAGAAAGTATAAATCAGATGCCATCCCTGTGGATGTTTTAAATGAAATCGTAGAAACTGCAAAATACGCACCAAGCTGGAAAAATACACAGATTGCACGTTACCATGTAGTTACAAATACTGAAATGAAGAAAAAAATTGCAAATGATTGTGTATGCGATTTTACCTTTAACACAAAAACACTTTTACATGCTCCAGCTATTGTAATCGTAACTTACGTTACAAAACGCTGCGGCTATGAAAGAGACGGTTCCTTTACCACTTCCAAGGGCGATCGTTGGGAAATGTTCAATGCCGGAATTGCAGCTCAGACCTTCTGTCTTGCAGCTCATGAAAAAGGTGTAGGAACCTGCATTATGGGAATTTTTGACGATGCTAAAATTGCAGAAGTCTTAAATTTACCAGAAAATCAGATTGTGGGGGCGGTGATTGCTGCCGGATATCCTGACGAAACACCGGAAGCTCCTGCACGTAAAGGGGCAGATATTATTTTGACACGTTATGAATAATAACAATAAGACCTCCACACAGTCCTACAAAAACCGGCTCGAGGCTGCGCTTAACCTCGCCTTGTTTTTATAGGACTGCATGGAGGATTTTTCTCTCATACCAACGTATCAAAATATATTTCTTTCCCTCATCCCAAGGCTACGTCTAAGATCATCATCAACGTAAATCCCACAGAAAACGCGATGGTTCCAATATTGGAATGCTCTCCTTCTGACATTTCCGGAATCAGTTCTTCCACAACTACGTAGAACATCGCTCCCGCTGCCAGACTTAAACAATATGGCAGAATTGGCGTAAAGAAATCTGCTGCCAAAATAGTGATCAATGCACCAAGCGGTTCTACGATTCCTGATAGAACACCATACACAAAGGCTCTTTTCTTACTGACCCCTTCCGAAGCAAGCGGCATGGAAATAATAGCTCCTTCCGGGAAGTTCTGGATAGCAATTCCAAGGGCCAGAATCATTGCGCCAGCCAGGGACATCTCTGCATTTCCGGCTAACCAGCCCGCAAATACCACACCGACTGCCATCCCTTCCGGCAGGTTATGTAATGCAACTGCAAATACCAGCATCGTGGATTTTTGCAGTTTACAATGCGGTCCCTCGCATTGCCTGTTCATATGCATATGTGGAATCAAACGGTCAAGCGCTAGAAGCATTAAAATTCCTAACCAGAATCCTACAACTGCTGGAATAAATGACCATTTTTCTAAGCTTTCCGACTGTTCCAGTGCCGGAATGATCAGACTCCAGACAGAAGCCGCCACCATGACACCAGCCGCAAAGCCTGTCAAAATTCTCTGCACCGTCGGGTGCATTCCCTTTTTCATAAAAAATACACAGCCCGCACCCAGAGTTGTTCCTAAAAACGGTAATAATAATCCCCCTAAAACTTCAAAACTCATATGCTTACCTCTCAAAACATTCGTTTATTATAGTATAGCATATGAGTTTTCATTTGGAAATATTTTATTTTAATAATAATTACTATTTTTTATTATTTTTCTACAAAAATCATACCGAATACACCAGGTCCTACATGAGTACCGATGGTAGCACCAATCTGAAGGCGATCTTTGAACTGATATCCTGCAGCTGTCAGACGATTTTCAAAAGCTTCACAGTTTTCTTCTCCTAAAGTAGATACGGAATAAATCGGGAATCTTTCGTCTACTTCACATTCGGCTAATGCTTTTAAAATGCTGCCAATCGCTTTATTCTTTCCAAGGCTCTTTCCGATCACTGCAACTTCACCTTCTGCTACTGTAATCATTGGTTTCACTTTTGCCATTTCACCGATTGCAGCAGTTGTTTTGCTTACACGACCGCCCTTGCAAAGATATTCTAATGTATCTACAACTGCGAGAACTTTGATCTTAGACTTCATTCCTTCTAAAACTGAAACGATTTCTTCTGCGCTCTTTCCTTCGTTTGCAAGCTCTTTCGCATGGTCTGCCATGATACGAATCATATGAGTTGCACCAAGAGAATCTACCAGATGAATCTTATCATATTCTACGATATTTTTTGCAAGTGTTGCACTCTGGTAAGTGCCGCTTAATTTTGAAGAAAGAAGGATGCAGATAAGCTCGTCACCGGATTTCTGTACATCTTCAAAAATGTCCACAAAATCCTGCGGTGTTGGCTGAGATGTTTTTGGAAATTCTTCATTAGAAATCAATAATTCATAAAAACGGTCTTTGCTTAAATCGTAAGCATCTCTGTAGTCAGCTTCGCCAAGTGTGATGTGAAGCGGTACAAGCTCCATCCCCTTTGCTTTTACTTCTTCTACTGTATAATCTGATGATGTGTCTACTAATAATCTGATCATTAATCCATTACCTCTTTCGCTTTATTAGATATTAATGTGAATAGCTGAATGATTTCTTCAGCCTTATCGTTTCCCACTTTTTCAAGCACCTGATCCACAAAATTCAGAACATTTTTGTGCTGGCGCTCATAAACCTCGGCATTTTCCATATTGATGGATACAAATACCCGACGCTTGTCCTTTTCAGAACGTTTTCTGAAAATCAGACCTTTTTCTTCCATACTATTTAATGTACGGTTCATTTGCGATTTCTGTATATTGGTTTTCTCGCAAAGCTCTGTGGCTGTAATCTTCTTTTCCGGGTGGGCCAATGCATTGTGATGCAGGATTCCGCAAATGAGAGATTCATTGTAGGGCATTTCCGAAACAATTCTTTCGTTGCAGATCGTTGTGGAAAGCCGCAGCCATGCGTTCAGAACTTTTTCATTCATGTTCTGCATAATTACCTCTTTAAGTGTTGACTTTGTAAATAGTTCACAACGTATACTATTTACAAAATCAACTTTTGTCAAGTATTTTTTCGCATACAAAAACTGCTGCCTTGCAGGTCAGCGCCTGCCAGGCAGCAGTTTAAGATTAGAAGGAACGAGATTATAAGCTCAAATCTTTTCCACCATTTATTTTATTAAATGCTAACAGGGAAAGAACTGTTAAAACTGTTAAAATTGTAGACAACGCAGCTGCAGTTCCATAATTTCCTCGGATTACTTCCGTATAAACAGCAATTGTCAATGTCTTTGTCTGCCCAGTATACAAAATGATCGCTGTAGAAAGCTCACTGATCATTGTAACCCAGCTAAGGATCGCTCCAGAGACAATTCCCGCAGTCATCATTGGCACCGTGATCTTAAAAAATGATTTCATTTTTGTGGCACCAAGAGAGATTGCAGCTTCTTCTATACTCATTGGAATCTGCTGTAAAATTGCTACAGAAGATCGAATCGTATATGGTAGTCTTCGGATGACTAGCGCGATGACCATAATCAGCATTGTTCCACTGATCAGCAATGGCGGCTTGTTAAAACCAATTAACAAAGCAATACCTAATACAGTACCTGGTACAATATACGGAATCATGGATAAGATGTCCACTACATTGGTCAGCATATTTCTTCTGCGTACTACCAGATACGCAATTAAAATTGCAAGCAGAACGATCACAACCAGAGCAATCAAAGGAATGATGATCGTATTCTGAATACTCTTTCCAAGCTTTCCGAAAGCAGTCACATAGCTTTCTAAAGAATAGCCCGGTACAAAGATCTTTCCTTCTGTACTTTTGAAAGAAGTATACATTACATAGCACTGCGGAAGTACTGCAATTCCCACCAAAAGATAGGAGAAAATATACACCAGCACTTTTACAATGCCCTTCGGTTCTTTTTCTTCCATCGGATGCAATGCATTTAAGGAAAATGATTTCTTATTAGAAATATATTTCTGTACAAGAAATACAATCGTTGTAATTACAATTGCAATGACCGCAATCGCTGCAGCAAAACCATCATTTCCTCCTACTTCATTAATAAACTCTGTATAAAGGATTACCGGAAATGTTCGATATCCTTCACCGATCAGCATCGGAGTACCAAAATCTGCAAATGCACGCATGAAAACAAGCAGTGCTGCCGCCAGAAGAGTTGGCATAACCAGCGGAATTACCACTTTAAAAAAGCATTTCAAGCCAGAGCATCCGAGATTTCCTGCCGCTTCAATCAACGAGTTATCAATATTTTTTAAAGCTCCTCTGACATAGAGAAATACCAGTGGAAAGAGCTGTAAGGTCATTACCAGCACAATACCGCCAAAGCCATAAATATCAGGAATGATAATTCCAAGCCCCTTTAAAAAGGTAGTAACTACACCGCTTCTTCCAAGCAGAAGAATCCATGAATATGCTCCGATAAACGGTGCTGACATTGATGCCACGATAATCAGTACGCTCAACAGAGATTTTCCCTTGATTTTATAGATTGCAAAAAGATATGCTAACGGTGTTCCCAAAACCAGTGACAGCAGGGTTGCCGCAATCGAAATCTTAAAGCTGTTAAACAAGGTATCAAAATAATAGCTTTTTGAAAAAAACTTCTGAAAGAACTGTAAGGTAAATGTTCCCGTTTCTACATCATATACCGACTGACGAATCAGATAAGCCATCGGATAGATCATAAACACGATGTACAAAAGAATGACCATCAGTGTGATAAAGCCCCATACATCCAGACGAAATTTGTTGTTATTTTTCATAAGCCTCACCTCTTACCAGGTTGGTATCTCCTGACTGATCAAACACATTGATCTTTTCTTTTTTAATCTTCAGGACAACCTCCTGACCCTCTGTAAGCTTTTCATCCAATGAAGATTCTTCTATGATTTCAACGTTTTCTCCGCCTTCCAGCTCGATGAAATAATGTGTATGTAATCCAAGATAGGTATACTCCTTCACAATTCCACGAATACCATCTTCGTTTTCCTGACAAATAATAAATTCTTCAGGACGGATTGAGCAAAGTACTTCCTGATCTTTCTGGCCTCTCAAGGCTTCCAGATTTTCCTGATAACCGCCCGCAAACACCAGATTTCCATCGCAGATCTTCGCTGGAATAATATTGGTTCTTCCAATAAAGGTCGCAACAAATACATTCTTCGGTCTCTGATAGATATCCTTCGGTTTTCCTACGTGCTGGATTACGCCGTCTTTCATGACCGCAATCTTATCACTGATTGCCATCGCCTCTTCCTGATCATGGGTTACATAGACGGTTGTAATACCTACATTCTTTTGTGTATGACGAATTACCGTACGCATTTCCAGACGGAGCTTGGCATCCAGATTCGATAATGGTTCATCCATCAGCAGTACATCTGGTGTAATGACCAGGGCACGAGCCAGCGCGATACGCTGCTGCTGTCCGCCGGAGAGCTGACTTGGCATGCGGTCTGCATATTCCATAATCTGCATCAGGTCCAGATATTCGTCCGTTTTTTCCTGAATTGTCTGTTTATCAAGCTTTCGGTTCTTTAATCCAAATGCTACATTATCCCTTACAGACAGATGTGGAAAAATTGCATAGTTCTGGAAAACCATACCAATATTTCTCTTGCTTGGATCCTTATCATTAATTCTTTCTTCGTTGAAATAAATATCTCCGCCTTCAATGGAATTGAATCCGGCAATCATTCGCAGCAATGTTGTTTTTCCGCAGCCAGATGGTCCCAAAAGCGTAAATAATTCTCCTTCTTCAATTTCAACGCTCAGATCTGGAATAACAACATTATCCCCGTATTTCTTTACTACATTTTTAATTGAAATTCCACTCATGTTTCCTCCAAAAACTGCCGTTCTCTATTTTTATCTGCTCATAAGATCTGTAAAGATTTCTGTGTATCGATCAACGATTTCCTGTTTATGTGTACTTACATATGGAATATCTTCTTCAATAATATTGATTTCAGACATTGGAATCATAGATTCGCTTGTTGCTGCATCCTTCATAACCGGACGGTTTGTCAATGTGCTTCCCCAGATATTCTGAACTTCTTCGCTTAAGATAAAGTCGATGAAAAGCTTCGCATTATCCATATTTTTAGCACCCTTGATGATTGTAGCAGATGCTGGAAGGAATACAGTTCCTTCTTCAGGATATACGATTTCTACTGGAGCACCATCTTTTACAAGCTGAGCGCATGGATCTTCCCATGAAAGACCTACTACATATTCGCCATCAGCTACCCCTTTGTAAACAACAGAAGAACCTTCGCAGATTTTTCCGTCAATATTTTCAAATAAATCATGAACATACTGCCATGCTGCTTCGTCTTCATATCCGCCCATTGCAAGCAGCATATTTGTTAAATGTGCAAATGCTGAAGAAGAGTTTGCTGGATCTGCTGTTGCGATCTTTCCTTTTAATTCAGGATTTAACAAATCTTCGTAGCCTTTGATTTCAATATCACCGATCAGATCTTTGTTTACAAGTAATACACTTCCGTCCAATACGTTGCTTGTAATAAATCCACATTCATTTTTGTATGCATCGATTACGTTTTCATTGTTTGGAGATACATACGGTTCCCAAAGGTCTTCATTGTCATACATTAATGACCATGAACCACCAAATAAAACGTCTGCATATGGATCATTTTTTTCTGACTGAATTCTCTTAACAAGTTCTCCAGTACCAGCCTGAATAATTTCTACATCAATTCCGTATTTTTCTTCAAATAATGGAATTGTAGCATTAATCAGACCTTCTGAGTTCGGTGAGTAAATAACCAGTTCTCCACCGCCTTCTGTAGTTTCTTCTGTCACTTCTTCTGCTGTTTCAGAAGCTGCTGCTGCAGAATCATTTGTTTCCTCTGCTGTCTGTCCGCATCCTACTGCACTTAAAACCATCGTTGCTGCAAGTGCTAATGCAAATATTCTCTTTTTCATCATGAATCCTCCTTTTATCATGAATAATTTGATATCTTTATTTTATTTTGATTTTTTGCTTTTTGATACCCGATTTTCGGAACAAAAGGAAAAAAAAGAGAACAAATTGAAGTTCTTTAAAATCAAAAGAAACCTTCTATGTTATAATCCATTTTGAAAATATGTTGGGGAGGAAATATCCCCATTTTGGAATATTGGAGTAATAAAAATGAACGAAAAGAGTAAATTTCAAAAGGACTTAGAACAGCTTGCTACCAAACGAATTCTGGCAAGCATACTAATCGGATGCCTGTTCTTCTGTGCGGCGATCGTGGTCATTTCCACTGCGGATCAATATCTGAAAAAGCAAAGGCATTTGGACTCTGTGGCTTCTACCTTCCGCGGAACCTATGATTCTATTGCAGATTATATCACGGACAAAGACAACACAGAACTTTTCATAAATAATGCATCCAAAAACGTCTCCTCTGACGAGCTTCAATATCTGCTTAGCCGTTTTAATTTAGATGCTCCTGTGGGAATCCATCTTTTGATCACAAATGCACAGGGTGAGCTTACATTCTCCAGTTTTTCTAAGGAAGATTTAAACCTGCACCGTTTAGAATTTAACCGGCTTGCATTAAAAAATGCCCAAAAGAACTCGCCCCATTTATACAGCACAGTTTACTATTTTTCCGGAGACACCTCTGAATATGTCATCGTATATCCACTTTTTCGCGCACAGGAATATGTCGGAAGTGTTTCTGCCTATTTAAAGGAAGGAGACTGGGGTCGCAGCTTTCTAAAGTACCAATATGACACGATTATTACCGCCTCAAATTCCAACATTATTTATTGCTCCAACACAAGCCTTTTATCTGAACATACGATTAATAAATACCGCCCTGACGGAAAGCACGTTTATCAGTGGATCAACGGAAATCGTTACCTGACCGGAACACGCTATCTGGAAGAACCGGGAATCTACATTTATTCCTATATCTATTCTCCGGTAAACTACAGCTATATGCTGATTGGTACGGTGATCATTTTCGGACTTGGAATCATTTGGGCCTTTCTGTTCTTTCGTTTATTACAAATGATGGCCAGCAAGACCTCCGAATCCGTTCAGAAGCTGGTAGAGGAAATACGTATTATCAGAAAGGGATCTCCAAATCACGTAATCGTACTCAATACCGGTGATGAAATTGAGGAAATTGCGGATCAGATCAATAAAATGGTTGCAAATATCAACGAGTTAAATCAAAAGAATCTGGATCTTTTACAGATTAACAACCGAATGGAAATGCAGAATCTTCAGGCCCAGATCAATCCTCATTTTATTTACAACACCCTGGAAAATATCCGTTATCTCATTGTCGTAAACGCACAGAAAGCAGATGCGCTGATTGAACACTTCACTCATATTCTGCGCTACAGCATTAACAATACCAAGCATAGTGTTACGCTCCAGGAAGATATGGAGTATATTGAAGATTACCTGTTCATTCAGAAAACACGATTTGGTAAGCGGTTTGAATATGAGATTGACATTGCTCCGGAATGTGAACGGATTGTAATTCCCAAGCTGCTTATGCAGCCCCTGATTGAAAACAGTCTGAAATACGGTTTTAAAAAGAAAGCAAATATTTCCGTATCTATTCGCGGATGGATCAAAGATCACTATATGTTCCTGCAGATTGCTGATGATGGTCCTGGACAGCCAAGAATTATTTTAGAATCTATTAGAAACCTTCTTCGCTCTAATGAGATCAATACCGTACATAACGGACTGCAAAATATTAACCGCCGGGTCATTTTAGAATACGGGCAGGAAAGCGGTCTAAGTATTGAAAGTGAAGAGGGAGAATATTTTATTGTTACTCTTAAACTATGGATTGGAGGGCAGTTTTAATGTACAACGTACTGGTAGTAGAGGATGAAGAAATCATTCGAAAGGGAATCATCTTATCGATTCCATGGGAAGAATTCAACTGTCATGTCATTGGGGAAGCAGAAAATGGAGAAGAAGGCAAAATCCTCATAGAGTCTTTAAAGCCAGACATTGTCATTACAGATATTGATATGCCGGTAAAAGACGGACTGACCATGCTTGCCGAAACAAAATTTATTTCTGATTATGCAGCCATTATTTTAACCGGATATTCAGAATTTGAATATGCAAGAGAAGCAATCCGCCTCGGAATCTCCAGCTATGTGTTAAAGCCGCTCAATATGAAGGAAATGAAAGAAGCTCTGGAACAAGCAATTCTAGAATCCCAAAACATTTATCGTCTTCGCCAGATCAATCAGAAGACCCCGGAGTTGGAGGACATTCATTTAATTGATGACGTGAAGACCAGCAGCGATGCTCTGGTAAACAGCATTTTGACCTATATTACACAAAATTATAAAAAGAAAATCTCGTTATCTGACCTGGCAGAAGAGTTTCATTATTCAGAACGATATATCAGTCAGAAATTTCAGCGTGCTTTAAATACCACGGTTATTGAATATCTGAACCGTTATCGCATGCAAAAGGCTCTGGAGCTTTTGAAAGACGGAACAATGCCTCTTTCTGAAATCGGATGGGAATGCGGTATCGGGGAATACAAATATTTTAATTTTGTATTTAAAAAATACATTGGCTGCTCTATTAAGACATACTTAAATACGACAAAATCCTGATATACAAAAGCCCGCGCTTATCTTACGCGGGCTTTTAAAGCAGGAGTTTCTTCTATATTATATAGGAATTATTTACCATAGTATGCTTTTAAGTAGAGTTCTTTTAATTCACTTACAAGCGGATATCTTGGGTTCGCACCTGTACACTGGTCATTGAATGCCTGTTCAGACATTTCATCCAATGTTTCTAAGAAGTAGTTTTCATCAACGCCATATTCTTTGATGCTGTCTTTGATTTCGATTTCTTTCTTTAAATCTTCTAACTTCTTAATTAATTTATCAAATACTTCCTGATCAGTTTTTCCTGTGCATCCTACGAAACGTCCGATTTCAGCGTAACGTGCTAATGCGTGTGGATACTGATACTGGGAGAATGTACCCATCTTTGTAGGAACTTCTGCACTGTTGTATTTCATAACGTCTGTTAAAACAAGTGCATTTGCAATTCCGTGTGGAAGGTGATGGAATGCACCAAGCTTATGAGCAAGGGAGTGGTTGATTCCAAGGAATGCATTGGCGAATGCCATACCTGCCATGCAGGAAGCGTTTGCCATGTGATCTCTTGCTTCTACATCATTACCATTCTTGTATGCTCTTGGAAGATAATCAAATACAAGTTTGATTGCCTTTAACGCAAGGCTGTCTGTGTAGTCAGAAGCCATGATAGATACATAAGCTTCGATGGCATGTGTCATAACGTCGATACCTGATGCACATGTTAATCCTCTTGGCTGGCTCATCATATTGTCAGTGTCTACGATTGCCATATCCGGCATTAATTCATAGTCAGCTAATGGCCACTTCACGCCTGTGTCCTGATCTGTAATGATTGCGAATGGAGTTACTTCAGAACCTGTACCTGAAGATGTTGGGATTGCTACAAAGTAAGCCTTTTTACCCATTTTCGGGAATTCGTAAATTCTCTTTCTGATATCCATGAAGTCCATAGACATATCTTCAAAGTTTGCATCCGGATTTTCGTAGAGGACCCACATAATCTTTCCAGCATCCATTGCAGAACCGCCGCCAAGTGCGATGATACAGTCTGGTTCAAATGCACGCATTGCTGCTGCACCGGCCTTTGCAGATGCTAAAGATGGGTCTGGCGCTACGTCATAGAAGCATGTGTGTACAATGCCCATCTGGTCTAATTTATCTTCAATATTTTTTGTATAGCCATTTTTGTAAAGGAAAGAGTCTGTTACGATGAACGCACGTTTCTTGCCCATAATTGTGCCAAGTTCGTCTAACGCTACAGGTGTACATCCTTTCTTAAAGTAAACCTTTTCCGGTGTTCTCATCCAAAGCATGTTTTCTCTCCTTTCAGCTACGGTCTTGATGTTGATTAAATGCTTCACGCCTACGTTTTCAGATACAGAGTTTCCGCCCCAGGAACCACATCCAAGAGTCAATGATGGTGCTAATTTGAAGTTGTAAAGGTCACCGATACCGCCCTGAGAAGATGGTGTGTTGATCAGGATTCGGCAAGTCTTCATGGCTGCTTCAAATTTGTTCATCTTTTCTTTTTCCAATGTATTGATGTAGAGGGAAGCTGTATGGCCATAACCGCCATCTGCAACTAATCTTTCTGCCTTTGCTACTGCTTCATCGAAAGTAGCTGCTCTGTACATTGCAAGTACTGGTGAGAGTTTTTCGTGAGCAAATTCTTCTTCCAGTTCTACAGATTCTACTTCACCGATTAAGATCTTTGTAGTTTCCGGTACTTCCACGCCAGCCATTGCTGCAATAGTTGCTGCCTTCTGTCCTACGATTTTTGCATTTAATGCACCGTTAATTAAGATTGTTTTACGTACTTTTTCTGTTTCTTCTTCGTTTAAGAAGTAGCAGCCTCTGTATAAAAATTCTGCTTTTACCTGATCGTAAATGCTGTCTAATACAGTTACGGACTGTTCAGATGCACAGATCATACCATTGTCAAATGTTTTGGAATGGATGATAGAGTTTACTGCCATACGTACATCTGCAGAGTCATCAATGATGACTGGTGTGTTACCAGCGCCAACGCCGAGAGCTGGCTTTCCTGAAGAGTATGCTGCTTTTACCATACCAGGACCGCCTGTTGCGAGGATGATATCTGCATCTCTCATGACCTGATTTGTAAGGTCAAGGCTTGGAACGTCGATCCAGCCGATGATTCCTTCTGGTGCTCCGGCTTTCACAGCGGCTTCCAATACAACTTTTGCTGCTTCGATTGTGCAGCCCTTTGCACGTGGATGTGGGCTGATGATGATTGCATTACGTGTCTTTAACGCTAATAATGTTTTGAAAATTGCTGTAGATGTCGGGTTTGTTGTTGGAATAACTGCTGCAACCAGGCCGATTGGCTCTGCGATTTTTCTGATTCCATAAACCTTATCTTCTTCTAAAATGCCGCAAGTCTTTGTGTTCTTGTAGGCGTTGTAGATATATTCTGATGCATAATGATTTTTGATGACCTTATCTTCCATAACGCCCATGCCTGTTTCTTCTACAGCCATTTTTGCTAAAGGAATTCTCATTTTGTCAGCTGCTGTTGCTGCTGCTTTAAAAATTTTATCTACCTGTTCCTGTGAGTAGGTTGCAAAAATTTCCTGTGCTTTTTTCATGGCAGCCATTTTTTCTGCCAATGCTTCCGGTGTGTCCACGATGTTGTAAGTTAAGTTTGCTTCCATAATTAGTCCTCCTGGATTCCTTTATATTGTATTATATTTCGTTATTTAATTAACGTTAAATATTTGACAATCTTTTTCTTGTTTTGCACTATATCGTATCGTTAAAATTTTGTCAATACATTTTGTTATTTTTTTATCATTTTTATGTAACCAGAAATAAACAATCATTTTTTCTGTGGATTCCTGTTCATTTATAGCACAAATTTGATAATTTTCTACTGGATTGTTTTTCCAATTCTCTCTTTCGCCCACATAGCACCTCAAATCTGTATATTTCAGACAAAAAATGCCAGCCTCTGAAGAATTTGGCTGACATTTTGTTCCATATTATGTTTACTTTTTTATCTGCAGATATCGAAAATAAATTCCGCCACCTGATCCATAGCACTGTAAGCATTCTTCAATGGTGACATTTGAAATACATGCCACATTCCCGGATAATACTCCATTTTTACAGGCACATGATATTTTTGCAGCTGTCTTTGCAGCTTCGTGGAATCTGAAAGAAGGATTTCATTGGTCCCTACCTGAATATAGGTCGGCGGAAATCCTGTAAAGTCCCCAAATACAGGAGAAATCAGTGGATTTTTCAATTCCATTTCCGGTGCATAGCTTTCCCTGCAGCGCTGTAAATATTCTGCGGACAGGATTGGATCAAGCTCTGCCTTTTCTTTATGAGACTTTCCGCTCATGGTAAGATCTGTCCATGGGGAAAACAGGACGAGTCCTCTCGGAAGAAGCCTTCCCTGCTCTTTTAATTTTAACGTCAATGCCAGTGCCAGATTTCCTCCGGCAGAATCTCCGGCAATAATGATATCTCTTGCCCCATAGCCATGGTACATCAGATGGTCCCAGACGTTCATGGCATCCTCAAGGGCTGCCGGATATGGATTTTCCGGTGCCAGTCTGTAGTCAAAGCTCAAAACATCCATAGAAGTAGAGCTTGCCAGTTTATTGGTGATGCTCCTTGCATAGCGAAAGCTTCCGCTGGTGTAACCACCGCCATGACAATAGAGAATCACATATTTTTTCATGTGGCTTCGTTCCACACAGCTCCATTCCGCAGGGATTCCTCCCAGTTCAAAATTCTGATAGGTAAGCTCGCGGCTTTTTGATAAGATTCCGCCAAAATTTTCCTGGGCTGCTCTCTGTTTTTCTATGTCCGGCGTTTCCATTACCGCATGCATTTTTTTGATCGCTTTGATCATTTTCGGATTGGTTTCTAAATTATGTTCGATCATTCTCACCTCTTTGTCAATTGTGAAAACATTTTATCACAATCAAATTGCTTCGTCTATCTTGCTTATCTATTGAATAGCTTTTATAATAATTTATATGAATATGCAAAAAAATCAATCAAAAAAATCTCAAACATGGTATAAACTGGATCTTTCCGCAAATGTATATCCTACCTTGCAGCGAAAAAATTTTTCCAATGTATACCGAATTTCATTAAGTCTGAAGGAAACCATCCATCCGGAGGTTTTACAGAAGGCTTTGGATATGACGCTCTGTCGATTTCCTACCTTTCAGGTAGCGATTCGAAAAGGGCTTTTTTGGCGTTACTTAGAACCGAACCACCGTCCGGGGCCGTATGTTCAGCCGGATATTGGAAACCCATGTATGCCAATGCATTTTAAAGCAAATAATCGATATTTGATTCGAATTTATTATTATGAAAAACGAATTTCTCTGGAAGTCTTCCACTCACTTTCGGACGGAACCGGAGCGTTATATTTTCTAAAGACCATGACAGCGGTTTATCTTCGTCTGCTCGGGCATGAAATTCCAAACGGAGAAGGCGTTCTGGATATTACGGAAACTCCAAAACCAGAGGAGCTGGAGGACGCTTATCTGCGTTACGCATCTTCCAAAATCGGAAGACCACGAAGTCAGGGAAATGCTTATCGTGTCAGAGGCACTAAGGAACCTTTCTATACATTGAATATTATCTGCGGTGTCATTCCTGTGGATAAGATTCGTGTGGTTTCGAAGGGTTATGGTGTAACGATTACGGAATATCTGAACGCGGTACTGCTTTATGCACTTCTGCAAAAGCAGAAATCGGAAAGACCTTTTCATGAAAGACCTGTAACGCTCGCTATGCCGGTAAATTTGCGCAGCTTTTTCCCGTCAGAGACTTTGCGAAATTTCATTTCCATGGTTTATCCGAGTATCGATCCCCGCATGGGCGACTATACTTTTGAAGAAATATTGCAGCATGTACATAACTACATGCGCTATTACATTAATCCAAAATTTTTGAATGCCGACATTGTGACCAATGCATCGGTACAGCAGAATCCTTTTATCCGCATTGTTCCGCTGTTTTTAAAGGATTTTACGGTGCGCAGATTTTATACCCATGTACAGGACGGACAGTCTAGTGCCGGGCTTACCAATGTGGGGCTTATTAAACTGCCAAAAGAAATGGGACCTTTCGTGGAACGATTTGATGTTCTGATGGGGCAGCCTTTTTCTGCACGTACCAACTGTGCGATCGTCAGTTATCAAAATATTCTTACAGTCAACTTTACCAGCAGTATCAAGGAAACTGATATTGAACGCTACTTTTTCAGAAAGCTTGTTCAGGATGGCATTCCGGTAAAGATTGAAACGAACCGAAAAATGGAGGAATGATATGTCATATTGTGTGAACTGCGGCGTAGAGCTGGATGCAACAGCTGCTGCCTGCCCTTTGTGTAATACAAAAGTTTATAATCCGAATCAGCCGGTGGCAACAGAGGTGCCAACACCTTATCCTACGGTGAAGGGAGCTGTGGAACCGGTCAAGGCAAAAGAATTTACTATTTTGATGACAATTATTTTGCTGACTACTGCTGTTGTATGTGTTCTTTTGAATGTTTTTACGATTCAGATCGGCCGATGGTCACTTTACGTGGTGGGAATCTGTGCTATGTTGTGGGTGTTTTTTATCCCGCTGTTTTTCCCTGAAAAGACCAGTATTTATACAAATCTGGCACTGAATGGGCTAAGCATCGCACTGTTTCTGGCGCTTGTTTCCTGGCTGCACCCAAACAACAACTGGTATGAGCACATTGCACTGCCGATTGTTATTTTAGGAACACTTTTATTGGAGATTATTTTTATATTTGTATTTATGCTTAAGAGTTCTATGATTGTGAAAGCGGCGGTTTCCATGGCTGCGATCGCTGTCATTTGTGTTGCTACAGAAATGGTGATTGATCTGCATTTGAGAGGATATTTTTATCTTCGCTGGTCTGCCATCGTACTGACCTGCTGTGTGGTCATTGATATTATTTTGATGACTATCTATTTGCAGGAGGGGCTTCGCGCAGAGATTCGAAGAAGAATGCATTTTTAGACGGAATTTTTTTACAACTAGAGGAAATTTATGAAAAAACATGTACAGGATTTTACTCAGGGAAATCTCTGGGTACAGATGATCAAATTCAGCCTGCCTTTGATCTTTTCCAATTTACTACAGGTACTTTTTAATATGGCTGATGTGGCGGTTGTGGGACAGTTTGCGGGAGCCAATGCGCTGGGCTCTGTAGGGTCTACAACGATTTTTGTCACATTGTTTACGACTGCGCTGATCGGAATTTCCGGTGGTATGAATGTGCTGATTGCCCAGTCTTTAGGAGCGAATCGTCCACAGGAGACGAATGAGCTGGTACATAACTCCGCTATTTTGAGCGTCATCATTGGTGTGATCACACTTCTGATCGGACTTGTTTTTGGACGTCCTATTTTGGAACTGTTGAATACAAAACCGGAGCTGATTGACGGAGCTGTTATTTATGTTCAAATTTACTTTTTAGGAATGCCGGCAATGATGCTTTACAATTTTGGTAATGCTGTTTTAAGTGCTGCGGGAGATACGAAGCGTCCGCTGAAATATCTTTCTATTTCAGGAGTTTTGAATGTGGTCTTAAACCTGATTTTGGTAATTGTTTTTCATCTGGATGTGGCCGGAGTTGCGATTGCCAGTATTATTTCTCAGTATCTTTCAGCATTTTTAGTGTTGAGGGCCCTTGTTAAAAGTCAGGACAGTTTTGCACTTCGATTCAGTGATTTAAAATTTCAGGCGCGACATGCAAAGGCTATTTTAGCGCTTGGTCTTCCCAGCGGAGCACAGAATGCGGTATTTCAGATTGCAAACCTGTTTGTGCAAAGATCGGTCAACCGTTTCAGTGCAACAGTCGTTTCCGGAAATTCTGCTGCTGCGAATGCGGACGGGCTTGTGTATGAGACAATGGCGGCACTTTATACTGCTTGCGCCTGCTTTATTGGACAGAACTACGGGGCTGGCAAAAAGGACCGTATTTTGAAGAGCTATTTTATCAGTTTGATATATTCTTTTGGGATTGGTGCTGTGATTGGGCTTGGTATTTTGGCTTGCGGAAGAAATTTCCTTGGCATTTTTACGACAGATCCGACTGTTATTGAGGCCGGGATGTATCGACTAACGATTATGGGATTTTCTTATCCGATTTCCGCATTTATGGATAATACCATTTGTGCTTCCAGAGGACTTGGTAAGAGCGTTGTTCCTGCGTTTATCGTGATTATGGGATCTTGTGTTTTCCGATTGATTTGGATTTATACGATTTTTGAATATTTTGAGACGATTACATCACTTTATTTGCTGTATGTTTTCTCATGGACTATTACAGCGATTGTGGAGATTATTTATTTTGTTAAAATTTACAAGGATCAGACAAAAACTCTTGTATAGAGCAGTTTGGTTAGGAGGATTATTATGTTAGCAGTTGGAACTAAGGCACCTGCATTTTCTTTGCCAGATCAGAATGGCACGATTCACACTTTGGAGCAATATCTTGGGAAGAAGGTCATTCTTTACTTCTATCCAAAGGATAATACTGCCGGATGCGGCAAACAGGCATGTGGGTTTTCAGAACGCTACCCACAATTTACAGAACAGGGAGCTGTTGTTCTTGGGATAAATAAGGACAGCGTGGCTTCTCATAAAAAGTTCGAGACAAAGTATGGACTCGCTTTTCCGCTGCTGTCTGATCCTGAATTGGAGACTATTCAGGCTTATGATGTTTGGCATGAGAAGAAAATGGCGGGACGGACTTATATGGGAATTGTACGCACGACTTATTTGATTGATGAACAGGGGATTATTATTAAGGCTTCTGATAAGGTGAAGGCTGCAGATAATCCACAGCAGATGCTGGATATTTTGATGGAGATTTAAGTTAGGGATATGAGAATGAAAAGAGGTTGCCTTGGCAACCTCTTTTACATTTTATGGGTTTGGTATAAACTTCATCCTTTATTTGCTAAAACATCCATGTATACTTTATACATCGATTCACTGAAGCAGGACATAATTACCTGCATTGAATAGTTTTCGTTTTCTTGCAGCCATTCCTGAATTGTTGTAAGGGCAATTTCTGCTGCTTCATAGGCTGGATATCCATACACACCTGTAGAGATTGCTGGAAATGCAATCCTATGGATATCATTGGCTTTTGCAAGTTCCAGTGAATTGTAATAACAATTGCGTAAATCCTGTTTATCAGATGATTTTCCAGAATAAATTGGGCCCACTGTGTGAATAACATATCTTGCCTTTAGGCGGTATCCTTTGGTTATTTTGGCTTCGCCAGTGTTGCAGCCATGCAGTGTCCTGCATTCTGCAAGGAGATCCGGACCTGCAGCCCGATGAATGGCTCCGTCTACGCCTCCGCCACCGAGGAGGCTTTTGTTGGCTGCATTGACGATGCAGTCGACGTCTAATTTTGTGATATCTCCAATATCGAATGTAATTTTTGTATTCATTTAACTTATCCTCCTTGAACATTTGCAAAAAGGGCTGTAAAACAGCCCTTTTTTAAGTCTTTTATTTAGTTCGCAAGCATTTCTTTTACTTCTGCTTCTGTTATATTTAAACGTACTGCAACATCAGCCACAGTGAGAATTCCTTCACGCAACAACTGTAAAAATGCTCTGCTCTCACCTTCATTTCTTGCCGCTTCTAACTCATCATGAAAAAGTTCCCTTAACGCTTCACACATATCGTTCCCTTTAACCTCCTCAAACAATGTTTCGTTTGCACGAATGATAATGTTCATCATAGCTTTGTATAAATCATTCTGCCTATGCTTTTCATATTCTGTTACTAATTCATCTACTTCTCGATATTCCTTCAAATTATTCGTCAAATTCCTTAATCAGAAATTTGACTCTTTTGAAAGTTACGATGTCAGCAACAACTGCATCGGAAGATATGCACCTTTACAAGCGCCCATTCCCTTCTAATGGCATTTTGCTTTATGATTTGCTAATGTCTTTCCAGCCTTACTCTTTGCACTTTTGCCAGAAGAGTTACTCGCTAAAGTTTTTCCAGCTTTTCCAACTTTTCCTCCATGGTGCACTGCCATATGCTTCAACCTCCTTTGCAAGATATTTCTTGTCAAAGAAAAGCTCTTTTGTTATATTTAAATTGTCAGAATAAATACGTCAAGGAACTTTTCTTTGACTCACTGCCAAGTTAGCCGCTTGGCAGTTTTTCTATGTAAAGAGTTTTCTCTTATACATCCTTATTCCTATTTAGCAAATACTCCGAAAAAGTATTTGCCGGCAGCTTTCTTTTTTTCGCTAACATTTCTCTCCAAATTTTATTGCCCTCTTCTTCGTTTATCAGACCCTTGTCCAACGCTTCTACCAAAATTTGTCCGGTATCAATGTGTTGAAGACCGTATTCCTCAACATATGGTGCAATATCTCTATAATTATTACTTGCAAGAACTCCATTGTAGGTTTTTGCTAATGCAATTCCACCAGCTTCACCACGCCCGATACTCTTTTTCCCTTTTTCTCCCCGTACAAGCATTGAATATAATCTGTACTCTTCTGTACCAGCCTCAATTGCCTTTACTGATATATCCTTACTACTAATCAATATATCTGCACGTTGTTTAATATGCGGAATACATGGATTAGAAAGTTCTTGATAGACAGGTTCTGGTAAAACAATTTTGCCTCCATAAAGCTCATGCAATATGTTAGTCTCATTAACCCACAAGAAAGCAGATAGACAATCTGTGTCAAAAAATAAATTGTCAGTCATTCAGATTAGCTTCCTCCTCGTCAAAATTGTATACGATATCTGCTCTATATGCTTCTAACAAAAGTTCTTCTCTCTTTCCATTTGAGATAAGGTCATTTTCTGCCATCTTTTCAACTTTCCGAATATATTCTCCAGTTGTAAAATACTGTTTGCTTTTATCTGTCGGAAAATATAATTCTTTTCCATATCCCAACTTAGCGGCTACAGTAGAAACGGTAATCGCCTTATATTCATCAGCAACAGAACTGCTGAGCAGATTATCACACACCAATCTATGAAGCATGGCCTGATGACTTACTTGAAAAAATTGTTCTGCATCAATCACTTTTTCAAGAGTCCATTCTGATTTTTCGTCTTCATATTGTAAAAGCGCGTCGTAAGGCATTAACAAATAACTTGCAAATTGATCTGCCTCACACTCTGATTCCGATTTTTCACCATTCATACTCATATCACAAATTACCCGCTGCATATTTTCTTCATACAACACGTGATATAATTCATGAGCTAAAGTAAATCTTTGTCTGCCATAGGAAGTTGTGGAATTAATGCAGATAATAATATCATCTTTCTCTTTTGTACACATACCACTGATTCTTGAAGACATCGGATATTTAACCAAGGTAATTTTCTTATCTTTCCAGCCATTCACAATCGCAAAAATATCGATTGGGGAATATCCATCCTCGTTCCACATTCTTCGTGTTTTTAATGCTAATGAGTTTAATTCCTGAGGTGTTCTCATAATTATTAATCTCCTATCATTTCGTTCATATAACGAATATTCATTACAATTTTATTGACCATCGCTATACTTTCCAAATCTTCTGTTTGGATACCATTAGAGCGAAATGCAAAATTTAATGGGATATATGCATCATCTTCTCCCAACAAATATGCTTCCGAACAACCAAACAAACTGCAAATTTTTTCAATTAAGGTAATATTCAAACTTCTCGTACCATTTTCTAATTTCGTAATCATAGACTGATCAACATCTAAATACTTTGCCAATTGTTCTTGCGTTATCTTACTTTCTTTTCTTAACTGTTTTAAACGTATATTCTTTGTGCTTGCCATCATGCTTTAAATCCCCTCTAAAAACACTCTCAGTGTCTGCCTATGTTTATTATATTATTCTTTTGTCATATTTTCAAGCACTGTTTTATTGTTTTTTATGACGCCCACATTTTTTACTACCATTTCTTTTGTTAGGAGCTCATTGAAAATCCTTACTTTCTTGCCTCGTAATCCGCTTCAATCTCTTCCTTCCAACTTACTGGCATCGGTGCCCCACATCTTACCTTCGCAATGGTTTCGCTCAACACTCTGTAGTTAATTTCTGTACCTTTCTCATCACTGTGAAACCTCACTGCCCGCTCCGGCGCAATCCCGAATCGCCCTGCTACACTTATTGCATCCATATTGGCACCGAGGAATAAAAATTCCCAGCCGTAACGTTCTTTCTGTCTCTCAATCATCCGTTTTACTTTCTCATAACCATATTGTTTACTTGCATTCTCCATACCGTCTGTCGTAATTATGAACAATGTCTTTTCTGGTCTGTCCTCAGCTCTGGCATACTTGTGCACATTTCCAATATGATGAATTGCTCCGCCAATGGCATCCAGAAGCGCTGTACACCCTCGCACATAATAATCCCTTTCTGTCAAAGGTGCGATTTCTTCCAGCAATTTGCGGTCATGCAATACTTCACATTTGTCATCAAATAATAATGTGGATATTACAGCTCTTCCTGCTTCCTTTTTCTGTTTCTGAATTAGCGAATTAAATCCTCCTATTGTGTCCGCTTCCAGTCCCGCCATCGAACCGCTTCTGTCTAAAATAAAAACAATCTCTGTAAATTTACTCATAAATAAAACCTCCTTCTCTTTTGTACCTAAATCATACAAAAAAGAGGGAGGTCTATGGTCGCATACGAAGCGACATTTAACCGCCAATACTTGGCTGTCCAAATTCAAACAAAGTCATGTTAATCTTAAAAATATCATATTGGCCCTGCAAAATGAACCATTCAATGATGATGTCAAATTTACTGCTGTGAGTCAACGCATAGCCTGCACGTCCGATAAAATCCTTCGTCTCATCCAGATTCAGCTCAAGCGCGATCGCCAAGGCAATGGCATTGGTTTTACTCGGCTTGTAATCCTTATTGTTCAGAATTTTGGAAAACAATTTCCGATCCATATTTGCCTTTTTATAAACTTCCGGATTCGTCTTATCCTTTTTGATGAGCCAACGGAACAGACTTTCCGAAAATGTATCCTCTACTTCATCAAGCAGATCTTCCAGTTTCCGTTTCAGCTTTGCATCTGCCAGAATATTTTTCTGAATGGGTGCCTCCATCGGCATACATTCTAATATTCGTTCTTCTCTGGCATGACGGCGTCCCGTCGGTTTTGCATATTCGCAGAGAAAAATTTCTTCCACGTAGTTTTCATCAATATAGCTTTCCACCGCTTTAAACAATTTTTCCGAAAGCGCATAGGACTTTTTATCAAACACCACAAGGTAAATCTGCATTTCGTGCTCTAAAAGAAATGTGCTGATTTCGCTAATGGCAATCTGGAGCGCAAGATCTTTAGGGAATCCATAATTTCCCGTAGAAATGAGTGGAAATGCGACGGAATCACATTTCGCTTCTCTGGCGAGTTTCAGACTGTTGCGGTAGCAGGCGCGCAGATGGTCTGTTTCACCGGAATTCCCATCATTCCAGACTGGACCTACCGTATGAATAACATAGTCTGCAGGCAGATTAAAGCCCGGAGTCATTCTAGCTTCCCCTACGGAAATGTCGCCGATTGCTTTTCGGGCTTCTAATAATTTTGCTCCGGCTTTTTCGTGGATAGCAGAGTCAATGCCAGAACCAATGACTGGGTGTGGGTTGGCGGTGTTGACGATGGCATCCACGTACATATTTACAATGTTATTTCTTACGATTTCAAATGGCATGGTTTTATCTCCGTATTTATAAAACGAATTGTTTCATTTACAGTATATCAGATAATACGGTTTGCCACACGCTCAAATGCATCTAAAATATTCAACATATCCCATGGCAATCTTTTTCTGCATTCACATTTTAAATGTTCCGGCACGCCGCAAAAGCCTTCCGCAATACTTCCTGCAATGGCAGTCAGCGTATCACAATCGCCACCCAGAGATACTGCTGTTCGAATGACATCTTCAAAGTCTTCACCTTCTAAGAAAGCCGTAATCGCTTCAGGGACAGTTTGCTGGCAGCTTTCCACATGACAATAGTTTGGACGAATTTCATCACAGGTTCTGGTCAAGTCATAGGCAAAATTCTCAGAAATATATTCTTTGATTTCTGTTTTCGTATGACCAGTACGAGCCAAATAGATTGCTGCTGCAGTGGCTTCCGCACCTTTGATACCTTCCGGGTGGTTATGGGTAACCTCTGCGGTAAACGGGCAACTTCCCGGACACGTTCAAGTGAATTGCAGAGCCATGCAACTGAAGAAACACGCATGACAGAACCGTTTCCATAACTTCCGTAAGGCTGCGGATCATTCTGTTTTAACCAATGTCTAAATCGTCCATCATATCCTGCATGTGGATACTTTTCTCCCCATCTTTGTAAATGATGGGCAAAGAGAGGTTTCTTATTTTCTCCTACTCTGTCCAGGCCTATATCCAACAAACCTTCACATACCGCAAGGTGAGTATTCCGGGGTGAATTGGTTCTTCCGCAATTATCCGTTTTTGTGTTTCATTTATACATCCGATATGGTATACTTAATACCATAGGAGACAACAAATGATTGAAGAAGCAAATTTAAGCCTGAATAAATTTTATCCTACAGATTCCCTAAAAATCAC
>JAGAQG010000069.1 GCA_017622875.1 Lachnospiraceae bacterium | reverse complement strand
CCTTGAAGACGACGAGGTTGATAGGGCAGAGGTGGAAGCACGGTAACGTGTGGAGCTGACTGTCACTAATAGGTCGAGGGCTTAACCAAGAGGCTGGTTGATAGGTAAAAGAGGTAGCTGAAAATTAACTAAAGTAAATTTTCAGTATGTCGGAATCGTAAACGATTCTCGACGATGTTATTCCAAGAGATGTTAAAAGAGATTGAGTGGATTTCAGTATGAAGTTTTGAATGTATAGAATACATGGGGATGATACATGGTATCATCCTTTTTTTGTATTTTTAATAAAATGTTTAGCTGATTCCTAACTATATATTGTGTTATAATATCTTTTTCAGAAAGGAGAACATAGATGAATATTTTGATTTTTTTAGTTGCATGTGTGATTTTATTGTGTGTATTTGTAGAAAAGTTTTCGGATAAGTTTGGTATGCCCGCACTGATTTTCTTTATGTTCATCGGTATGCTCTTTGGGAGTGATGGAATTTTAAAAATTCCATTTGATGATTTTAAACTGGCAGAAAATATCTGTTCCATTGCCTTGATCTTTATTATGTTCTATGGTGGATTCAATACGAAATGGAAAGCAGCAAAAGCTGTTGCGGGAAAATCTATTCTGCTGTCTACTTTGGGAGTTGTGATCACAGCAGGGATTACAACATTGCTGTGCAATGTGATTTTAAAGATTTCTTTGGCAGAAAGCTTTCTAATCGGTGCAGTGCTTTCTTCCACTGACGCAGCGAGTGTGTTCGCGATTTTGAGAAAGAACAACCTGAACTTAAAAGATGGTACAGCTTCCATATTAGAAGTAGAAAGTGGTAGTAACGATCCGGTTTCTTATTTGTTGACCATGATCGCAATCAGTGTTGCGACTACAGGCGGTTTTGGAAATGTTTTTGGAACAATTGCAGTTCAGCTGATTATGGGTGTAGTTGTAGGTCTTGCTCTGGCAAAATTTACGTTATTCATTTTAATGAAGACAAATCTTGTATCAGATGGACTTGAGACAATTTACATGATTGCTTCAGTGCTGGTATGTTATGCGCTGACAGCTCTTGTAGGTGGTAATGCTTACCTGAGTGTATACTTATTTGGTATTTTTACCGGTAATCATAGAATTCGAAAGAAACAGGAGATCATTCCATTTTTTGATGGTGTGACAAGTTTGGCACAGATTTTAATCTTCTTCCTGATCGGACTTTTAACATTCCCGCATCAGATGTCGGAAATTGTTCCTACAGCACTTGCAATCGTGGCATTTCTGACAGTAATTGCAAGACCGGTGGCTGTGATCGCACTTTTAAAACCGTTAAAATGCAGCTGGAACCAGTGTTGGCTGATTGCCTGGGCAGGACTTCGAGGAGCTTCTTCCTCCGTGTTTGCGATTATGGCAGTGGCAGCTGGGGTATCCATGAAACAGGAGTTATTCCACATTGTATTTATGGTATCATTATTCTCTGTTTCTATTCAGGGAACCTTATTACCAAACATTGCGAGAAAGCTCGATATGGTAGATGATAATTCAGATGTTCGTAAGACATTCAATGATTATGTAGAAGAAACAGCATTCCAGCTGATGAAGATGCATATCCCTGTAGGCCATAACTGGGAAAACAGGCTGATCAGGAATGTCAGTATGCCGACAGGTTCTCTGGCATTGATGATTAAACGAGACAAAGAAAGTATTATTACTAAAGGTGATACGCTGATCCTGGCAGGAGATGATATTATCTTAAGTGTTCCACCATATAATCCGGGGGAGAACGAAAAGCTTGAGGAAAGAGTCATTGAAAAAGGTGACAGCTGGTGTAATAGACCAATCTGTGAGTTAAAGATTTCAAAAAATAAGCTGATTGCTATGGTAATCAGAGATAATCAGCCAATTATTCCAGATGGAAAAACAATCATTCGGGAACATGATGTGGTTGTATTTATTTCAATAAAATAAACAATTGAGGAGAGGGAATGGAAGAACACTTGAATGCGGGCCAGAAGAAGGCTATCCGACATTACAAAGGTGCTGCTCTTGTTTTAGCAGGACCTGGAAGCGGAAAAACCCGTGTAATTACATATAGAACCAAATATTTGATAGAGCATTATGGTGTAGATCCTTCCAGTATCCTAGTCATTACTTTTACAAAGGCCGCTGCCATGGAGATGAAACAGAGATTTCAGGCAATGACAGAGCGAAAATATGTAACAGTAAATTTTGGTACCTTTCATGCGGTATTTTTCAGCATTTTACGTCATGCTTATGGATATTCTGCGGACAGCATCATTCGAGAAGAACAAAAGACTCGTTTCTTTAAAGAAGAGATTTCTCATATGGATCTGGAAATCGAGGATGAATCAGAGTTTATCCAGAACATTACAGGAGAAATTAGCCGTGTAAAGAATGAGAGAAAGAACATTTTGGAATATGAGGCATTGTCCTGTGATACGAAATCTTTTCGAAAATTGTTCCAGAAATATGATAACCTGCTCAGACGCCAGAACCAGATAGATTTTGATGATATGCTGGTGTATACTTTTGAACTTTTGTCACAAAGGAAAGACATTTTACGTGCGTGGCAGAATAAATTTCAGTATATTTTAGTTGATGAGACTCAGGATATGAACCAGCTCCAGTATGATATCGTAAAACTGCTGGCGGCACCAAAGAACAATCTGTTCATGGTGGGAGATGATGACCAGTCCATTTATCGTTTTCGAGGAGCGAAGCCGGAGATCATGCTCGGATTTGAGAGAGATTATCCGGGGGCAGAGCGCATTTTGCTGAACACCAATTATCGTTCCAGAAAACAGATTGTAGATTCTGCAATTAAAGTCATAAATCATAATGAGCATCGTTTTGAAAAAGAAATTAAGGCTGTAAGAACAGAAGGTCAGCCAGTGATTACAGCGGTGTTTGACAATCAGAAGGAAGAATATGCCTGCATGATTGAAAAAATTCTATACTATCATAAGCAGGGTGGAAATTATAGTGATATTGCAATCCTCTGCAGAACGAATCGCCAGCCGGGGGCTTTTGCGGAAAAGTTAATGGAATATAATATTCCGTTTCAGATGAAGGACGCAGTTCCAAATCTGTATAATCACTGGATTGCAAAAAATGTAATGACCTACTTAAAACTGGGGAAAGGTTCCAGAAAGCGCAGTGATTTACTACAGGTGTTAAATAAACCACTAAGATATATCAGCAGGGAATGTCTGGAAGATGAGATCATCAGTTGGGATGTTATGCTGATGTATTATGAAGAAAAACCATGGATGTGTGACCGCATTGAAACATTGCAGCATGATATTAAGATGCTGGGGCCTATGAATCCTTATGGTGCGATTCAGTATATTCGTCATGTAATCGGGTACGAGCAGTATTTAAGGGATTATGCATTGGATCATAAACTGAAGGTGGAAGAGCTTTTGGAGATTCTGGATGAAATTCAGGAGTCTGCGAAAGGCTATGATACCTTGGAGGAATGGCAGAAGCATATTGAAGAATATGGCGAAAATCTTGAAAAGCAGCAGAGAGAACGCGAAAAACAAGATGGAGTCATTTTATGTACCATGCATTCCAGCAAAGGATTAGAATTTCCGATTGTATTTATTCCAGAGGCAAATGAAGGCATTACCCCATATCAGAAGGCAGTTCTAAAGGAAGAAATCGAAGAAGAACGCAGACTTTTCTATGTAGCAATGACAAGAGCAAAGGAGCTTTTATATATTTTTTCAGTGAAGGAAAGATTTCATAAACCATTAGAGATTTCGCGATTTGTGGGCGAATTTATGGAGGAAAAAGAATGATTTATGTTGTTTCTGATATCCATGGGTGTTACGAAGAATATAAAGAATTGCTGGAAAAGATTAATTTTAGCGATAAGGACGAACTGTTCGTTGTGGGCGACGTGGTAGACCGAGGACCGGAGCCAATCAGGGTTCTTGAGGATATGATGATGCGTCCAAATGTTTATCCGATTCTTGGAAATCACGATTATATTGCCCTGAAAATATTAAAAAAGCTAAACGTGGAAATCAGGGATGATAATGTTGACATGCATTTGTCTCAGAAAGATATTTTAGATTATTATTACTGGCAGAAAGATGGAGGTTCCATAACTGCAAAGAAATTTAAAGAGCTGAATGAAGAAGAAAAGGAAGATGTGATAGAATATCTGGAGGAATTTTCCGTCTATGAAGAGGTTCTTTTAGAAGGTAAGCGATATATTCTTACTCATGCAGACATTCATGGGTTCAATGAAGGAAAAACATGGGAGGAATACCAGATTTCGGATTTCATCTTTCATCGTGCGGATTATAATAGAAGATATTTTTTAGATCAGAATACGTATCTGGTTACGGGGCATACTCCGACCATCTTATTAAATGATGATAAAAAGGCGGAGGTTTTTGAGAAAAATGGACATCTTGCAATCGATTGTGGGTGTGTATATGGATTTAAACTTGCAGCGTATTGTCTGAATAATGGACAGATTACTTATGTAGATGCAAAGAAAAAAGAGTAGATAAAACGGGAGTTTCGTTGGTTTTGCGAAACTCCCGTTTTTTTTAATTATTCACTTCCGAGATCTTCTTCGTACTGTAATTCGTCTAACATTTCGTCGAATCTGTCAGCTGCGATTTCATATTCTTCATCGCTTTCGATGTTTTCTAATGTTGGGCCCTGATCTGTTACTGTGTAGCGATATAAGTAAACTTCGCTGCTTTCTGCTTCGCCTTCGTCATTTAATGGAAGAAGTGCGATATATTCTTTTCCGCCTGCTTCATAGATTGTAAGGATTGCACATTCTACAACGCTTCCGTCATCCATGTTAACAGTTACTGTAATATCGCTTGTTCCGCATGTATTGCAATCGCCTGTGCAGCTTCCGCATGCTTCTGTTCTTTCTGC
The DNA here is from genome assembly GCA_017622875.1 of Lachnospiraceae bacterium. GTDB lineage: Bacteria > Bacillota > Clostridia > Lachnospirales > Lachnospiraceae > HGM12587. The sequence continues at coordinate 26 of JAGAQG010000069.1, read as the reverse complement.
CATGTATCTGTCCTCAAACTTTCTTG
>JAGAQG010000068.1 GCA_017622875.1 Lachnospiraceae bacterium | reverse complement strand
CCAGATGGTACCGGATATTCTCCTTGGAAACTATGCATTCCTTGAAGGCTTATCAGAAGAAGAAAGAGCAATCTTTGATGAAGGATTTGAACTTCTGAATCAGGTTCAGAGAGAAGAATGGACAAAGGCTGTAGAAGCAGCCAAAGAAAAAGCTCAGAATGATCAGGGCGTCGAGTTCATTTATCCGGATACAGCTCCATTCCAGGAGGCATGTGCTCCATTACATGAAGAAGTGATAAACGGAAATGAAACATTAGAAGCAATCTACGCTAAGATCCAGGAATACAATGCAATGTATCCATCAGCAGCAGAATAAGGAGGGTATTATGAGGCAGCTTAGAAAATTATTAGATAAAGTGCTGAACGTACTTGCCGGTGTAAGCTTTATCGCAATGGTACTCCTTACCTGTTGGCAGGTTTTCACACGTTACGTGTTAAGTAATCCATCATCATGGTCAGAAGAATTAGTTGGCTATTTATTTGCATGGATGTCTCTTTTTGGCGCAGCGCTCGTTACAGGTGAGAGAGGCCATATGAATATTCCAATTCTTGTAGAAAAATCCAAACCTGCAGTACAGAAGGTGCTTGGTATTTTCGCAGAAATTATCGCATGCATTTTCGCTATCGTTATCTTAGTATACGGTGGCGTGCAGATCACAAGCCTTGCTATGGGACAGATGACATCTTCCCTCGGAGTACCAATCGGTGTATTCTATGTAGTTATGCCGGTATGTGGTGTTCTGATCGCACTTTATACAATCATCAATATCATTGAACTTGCGACAGGTAAAATGGGCGCAACAGTTGATGATGAAGTTGCACAGGCAATCAAGCATGTGGAAGAAGAAAAAGCAAAGGAGGCACAGCAGTAATATGGCAATTCAGGCATTATTGATCATTTTAGTTGTTATGGCAGTGCTGCTCGTTATTGGCGTGCCAATTTCTTACGCAATTGCAATTGCATCTTTATCAGCAATTTTACAGACGGTACCATTAGATGTATCAGTTTTAACAGCAGCTCAGAGAACATTCGTTGGTATGAGCAAATTCTCTCTGACAGCGATTCCATTCTTCATCCTGGCCGGTAACTTTATGAACCAGGGTGGTATCGCAAAGAGACTTGTAGATTTCGTTATGGCAATCCTCGGTAAATTACCAGGTGCGCTCCTTGTAACAAATGTAGGTGCAAACGCACTTTTCGGAGCAATCTCCGGTTCTGCATCCGCGGCTGCAGCAGCTGTAGGAAGCATGGTACTGGAAGGTGAAGAAGAAATGGGCTACGACCCGGCGATCGGTGCAGCAACAAACGGTGCATCTGCTCCTTCAGGACTTTTAATTCCACCTTCCAATGCGATGATTACATATTCTTTAGCATCAGGTGGTACATCTGTAGCAGCATTGTTCCTTGCAGGATATGTTCCAGGTATTATCTGGGCGCTTGCATGTGTTATCGCAGCAATCATCCTTGCGAAGAGAAAAGGCTACAAAGGTCTTCCGGGCAAATTTGACTGGGCAAACTTAGGAAGAGCGACAATTGCAGCAATTCCTGCGTTATCCCTGATCGTTGTAGTTATCGGCGGTATTATCGCTGGTGTATTTACAGCTACAGAAGGTTCTGCAATCGCAGTTGTATATTCTCTGGTTCTTGGCTTCTGCTATAAGAACCTGAACTTAAAATCCTGCTGGAAGATCGTTGTTGATTCCGCAAAGATGTCCGGCATGGTTATCTTCTTAATTGGTGTATCCAACATCCTTGGATGGGTTATGGCATTCACACAGATTCCACAGGCTATTTCCGCTGCACTGTTAGGACTTACAAATAACCAGTACGTGATCCTGCTCATTATGAACGTGATCCTCTTAATCGCAGGTACATTCATGGACGTAACACCAGCGATTCTGATCTTTACACCATTATTCCTGCCAATCGTGAAAACTTTTGGTATGGATCCAATTCATTTTGGTCTGATTATCGTTTACAACTTATGTATCGGTAACATCACACCGCCAGTTGGCAACACATTATTCGTTGCCATTAAGGTAGGCAGAACAACACTTGGAAAGGTTATGCCTTACATGTTACTGTTCTATGCATTTATCTTAATCGGTCTGATTCTTGTTACCTATGTTCCAGCGGTATCCTTAGGACTTCCAATGTTAATGGGTATGGTATAAGAAATCTTATTAGAAATAATCTGCTCCCGCGGCGAAAGCTGCGGGAGTTTTTACGTTTTCAGGGAAAATTTCGGACAGCAAAAAACCACCAGCTAGTGAGACTGATGGCCTTTGCTATGATTAAATAATAAGGATTAGGGATTGGCTGATTAATCGTACAGAGATGCTCCGTACTTGATTTTATTTTTAATTTTCTGTGCAAGTACCACAATGAGGTAAACCATAATTGCAATTGAAGAGCCACCGCCTAAAAGAGCGAACAGCACTACGATTGGGTACATTAATAAATTCATCATAATTTTTCTCCTCCCAAATTATAAAACTACCACGATATAGATAGTTTTTTACTCTGAATGCATTCTAGCAAAAGGAAATTTTGGGTTCAATAAGACGAAAGAGCCCTTAACCGGGTCTTTGCCAAAATGTGAGGTCCCTTAACCGATTCTTAACCAAAGGATTGTTTATAAATTCTTAATAAAATATTTTAGCACTCGACCTTGACGAGTGCTAACAAAAGTGTTATGTTGACTATGTGGAAAAACTTAAGCACGAAAATTACAGGAGGTCAAGTTTATGAACATCAGTAAATTTACACAGAAATCAATCCAGGCAATCAATAACTTGGAAAAGGTTGCATATGATTTCGGTAATCAGGAAATCGAACAGGAACATTTACTCTATAGTTTATTACACCAGGAAGACAGCCTGATCTTAAAGCTGATCGAAAAGATGGAAATAAACAAAGAGCACTTCCTGAACAGATTAGATGATTATATCGGGAAGCGTACCAAAGTATCCGGCGGACAGCCATATGTAGGACAGTATCTGAACAAAGCGCTGATCAATGCAGAAGACGAAGCAAAAGCCATGGGAGACGAATATGTTTCCGTAGAGCATTTGTTCTTAAGCATGCTAAAAGAGACCAGTCCATCCATGAAGCAGTTCTTCAAGGAATATGGCATTACCAGAGAACGTTTCCTGCAGGCACTTTCCACAGTGCGCGGAAACCAGAGAGTTGTCAGTGATAATCCGGAAGTGACTTACGATACCTTAAATAAATATGGTTACGATCTTGTAGAACGTGCCAGAGAACAGAAGCTGGACCCAGTCATCGGGCGTGACAGTGAAATCCGAAATGTGGTCCGCATTTTATCAAGAAAGACAAAGAATAATCCGGTTCTGATCGGTGAGCCGGGTGTTGGTAAAACAGCGGTCGTAGAAGGTCTTGCACAGCGTATTGTACGTGGGGATGTGCCGGAAGGACTGAAAGATAAGAAGCTTTTTGCATTAGATATGGGCGCTCTGGTAGCAGGTGCAAAATATCGTGGTGAATTTGAAGAACGTTTAAAAGCAGTTCTGGAAGAAGTCAGAAAAAGCGACGGACAGATTATTCTGTTCATTGATGAGCTGCATCTGATCGTCGGTGCCGGAAAGAGTGATGGTGCCATGGATGCCAGCAATATGTTAAAGCCAATGCTTGCCAGAGGCGAACTGCATTGTATCTGTTCTACAACATTGTATGAATATCGTCAATATATTTAAAAAGATGCTGCTCTGGAACGAAGATTCCAGCCGGTCATGGTAGATGAACCGACGGTAGAAGATACCATTTCCATTCTTCGTGGACTGAAGGAACGTTATGAAGTATTCCATGGGGTAAAAATTACAGATGGTGCGCTGGTTACAGCAGCGACTTTGTCTCATAGATATATTTCTGACAGATTTTTACCGGATAAGGCAATCGACCTTGTGGATGAAGCTTGTGCACTGATTAAGACAGAATTGGATTCCATGCCGGCAGAACTGGATGAATTACAGCGTAAAGTCATGCAGCTGGAGATTGAAGAAGCTGCACTGAAAAAAGAAACCGACAATTTGAGCAAAGAGCGTCTGGACGCGCTCCAGAAAGAGCTGGCAGAGCTTCGCGATGAGTTCAATGTGAAGAAAGTTCAGTGGGACAATGAAAAATCCGGCGTAGAAAAACTTTCCAAACTCCGTGAAGATATCGAAGCCATGAATAAGGAAATTGCGCTGGCTCAGAGAAACTATGATCTGGAAAAGGCTGCGGAATTACAGTATGGCAGACTGCCGCAGTTACAGAAACAGCTGGAAATCGAAGAAGAAAAGATTAAAAATCAGGAAATGACACTGGTTCATGAAAGTGTGACAGATGAAGAAATCGCAAAGATTATTTCCCGTTGGACAGGAATTCCTGTAGCGAAGCTGACAGAGAGCGAAAGAAATAAAACACTTCATCTGGACGAAGAGCTTCACAAACGTGTCATCGGACAGGAGGAGGGCGTTATCAAAGTAACAGAAGCCATTATCCGTTCCAAGGCGGGCATCAAAGACCCTGAAAAACCAATCGGTTCCTTCCTATTCTTAGGACCGACAGGTGTAGGTAAAACAGAGCTTGCCAAAGCACTTGCCGCAAGTCTTTTCGATGATGAGAGCAACATGGTGCGTATCGATATGAGTGAGTATATGGAGAAACATTCCGTATCCCGTCTGATCGGAGCGCCTCCAGGATACGTAGGATATGAAGAAGGCGGTCAGCTGACAGAAGCAGTCCGCAGAAAACCATATTCCGTGGTACTGTTTGATGAAATTGAAAAAGCACATCCGGATGTATTTAATGTATTGTTACAGGTACTGGATGATGGACGAATCACAGACTCTCAGGGACGTACCGTTGACTTTAAGAATACGATTCTAATCATGACATCCAACATCGGTTCTTCCTATCTTCTGGAAGGAATTGATGCAAACGGAGAGATTACTCCTGAGGCGGAAAATGCAGTCATGGCAGACTTACGTGCTCATTTCAGACCGGAATTCTTAAACCGTCTGGACGAAACAATTTTGTTCAAACCATTGACAAAATCTGATATTCGTAGCATTATCAATCTGTTGCTTAAAGATTTGAATGAACGTCTGTCAGACAGAGAGCTTCATCTGGAAATCACGGAAGAAGCGAAAGATTATATAACAGACCATGGATATGACCCGGTTTACGGAGCCAGACCATTGAAACGATATGTACAGAAATATGTAGAGACTCTCGCTGCGAAGATTATCTTACAGGGAGATGTGTCTACTGGTGATACCATCGTCATTACAGTGGAAGGTGACAGTTTGACCGCGAAAGTCCAGTAGAAAGAGGATGAACTATGCTGCCAAACCAGCCAATGATACTGTTAAGCTTTGTAAATACGAAGCTTCGGGATGAGTTCCCAAGCCTGGATGCATTTTGCGAGGATTTTCATGTTGCGAAAGATGAAATCGAAGAGAAGCTTGCAAGTATTGACTATGAATATGACGAGGAATTGAATAAGTTTGTATAAAGAGAAGAAGCTTACGCCAGATCCGGCATAAGCTTCTTTCTTTTTATAAAATAGTAAACAATAAACAGAATCAGGGTAATGATCCAACTGATTGGAAAGTTTAATTCCAGCATTTCTACGGTCGGATACAGCGGACATACAAACATAGTCCATAAAATTCGAATTCCGCAGACACCTCCGCAGTTAATGAGCATTGGGATAAAAGTATCGCCCATGGCGCGCAGGCCGCCGGATAAGATTTCAATAAATACATAAATGATATAGGTCGGCATCAGGAACTGCACCATACGGTTTCCGATTTCGATGACAGAAGTATCTGTCGTAAATAAAGAGAATAAAAATCTCGCATTGATCAGAATTACGGAGCAGATTCCGATGGCGGTAATTGCAGCCATCAATGAAGTGACTTTGATTCCTTTTCTGACGCGGTCATATTTTCCGGCACCGTAATTTTGTCCAACAAAGGTGGTCAGTGCGATGCCGAAGGAATTGATGGTCATCCAGAAGATTCCATCCATTTTTCCATAGGTGCCCCAGGCAGCAATGGTATCTGTACCAAAATCATTGATGCTTGCCTGAATGATGATGTTGGACAGCGCATAGGTCACAGACTGAATTCCGGCAGGAATTCCGATACGCAGCATACGGAGCAGATAGAAACGCTCCATACGAAGTTTTGAAAGCTCAAGCTTCCATGGCCCCTCTTCCCTGAAAAGACACAAGATTGTGAGCAGAGCACTGACAGCCTGAGAAATAATGGTCGCATAGGCGGCTCCTGCAACACCCATCTGAAATTTGATCAAAAACAGCAGGTCCAGAACGATATTGAGCAGACAGCTGACGATTAAAAAATAGAACGGACGTTTGGAATCGCCGATGGCACGTAAAATTCCGGCTCCCATATTATAAAGGAAAGTACCGAGCAGACCTAAAAAATAAATCTGCATATAGATAAGGGAATCCTGAAAGATGTCTTCCGGAACTCTACAGAGCTGTAAGAACCATGGAGAGCCGAAATAACCAATGATGGTCAAAGCAATTGCGCCGAGCACGGAAAATACGATGGCAGTATGTGTCGTGGTGGATACGGATTTAAAATCTCCGCTTCCATAATATTGGGAAATGCTGACGGTTGCGCCGGAAGCAAGTCCGGTAAAAAAGCCGATGATTAGGGAAACGATCATGGCAGGTGCACCGCTGACAGCAGAAAGAGCTTCTTTGCCAACAAATTGTCCTACCAGTACAGCGTCTACGGTATTATAAAGCTGCTGGAAAAAGGTACCCAATAAAATAGGAAAGAAGAACAGTAAAATCTGCTGCCAGATCACACCGGATGTAATTTCTTTTTTCATCTTAAGTACCTCCTGAAAATTTATCGCATGTTCAGAACATTCTAGCATAAAATAGCCTTTTTTCAAAGAGAAATTACAGTGTAGTAAGAAATGTGGTATATCCCCGGTTCTTTAAACGCTGTTCCATATCAACCGCCTGATCTAACTGATCATATTCCCCGACGCGGACTCTGTAAAAGCCTGTGCCTGGATCTGTATCCAGAATCGCAGGATAGCCCTGACGTTTCAGACGCAGGAGCAGATTGTCTGCGTAAATCTTATTGCGGAATAATCCTACCTGCACGGTATAGCGTGGCGGGACTTCAGGAGTGATTCCTTCCGGGTGCCCTAAGGACATCTCAATTCCTGTGGCAATAGCCTGCGCAGTTTCCTGAAATTTGGAATCAAAGATCTGGTTATCCTTATCGCTGTCTATAAAACCCGCTTCGACCAAAACAGTCGGCATTGTTGTACGGTTTAGGACTACTAGGTCTGGCCGGATATCTACTCCCAGATTTTGAAACCCTACAGTTTCCAGTTCGTTGACAATGTTTTGTGCCACTTCTTCTCGAAGCCCTCCCGGGGCATAGATCAGCGTCTGCACGCCATTATAGAGATTATCTCTGGCAGCGGCATTTCTGTGAATGGAAATAAAAAGATCAGCTCCAGATTCATTGGCAAGGGCAGCTTTTTGTCCTACAGACTGAGTAATATCCTCCGTTCTTGTATAGACGACATCAAAACCGTCATTTTTTAAAATATCCCCGACAGCTAGTGCAAGGCGCAGGGCGTCATCACTTTCTTTTCGTCCTTCATAGGTGGCGCCGGGATTTGCACCACCATGTCCGGCGTCGATCATAATTCGTTCTACCATATATGCTCCAAAAGTTCTTTTTTATCAGCATATGCAGGAAGCTGCAAATGGGTTCTTGTCGAAATATGTCGAATGATAATGATTTACAAAATATGGGAGATTTCATATAATAAAGACATCTCAAAATTCTAGGGAAGTATCTTTCCAAGTTTCCACGGATAAAATGACAGGGGATAAAAATAGCCATGAATAAAAAGATAGCGTTTTTATGTTTGAATCCATGGGAAACTTTTCTGCCGCCAACATTTCAGAGATGTGTCAAGGATTATTATCAGTGGACCCGCAGGCAGGCACTTTTGCGGGAAGAGAGCCTGTACTGTCAGGAAAAAATAGAGGTTTACGGAGAACCGAAAATCTCCCGCGGGAAAAAAGCATTTGGAGAGAACGAAGAGACACTGCAGCTTTTATACGTACAGAGCAGCCAGAAAGAAATCATAGAAGAGGTGTTTGCGATGGCAGATGTCGTTTTTGTCGGAATGTCTGGGAGCAAAAAAGAATGTGACAGGAGATTTTTAATGGTTCTGCCATGGCAGGAGAAGACAATTTTTTTATGGGATGGACGGATTCTGGATGAAAGATTTTTAGAACAGATACAGAGGGAATACAAATTAAGAGATAATCAGTTGATGGAAATAAAACAGCTCCCGTCTTATCTGACGGAAGCTGTGATGAATCAGTAACTAGGATTCTTCTGTTTCAGAAATTTCGTCTTCCTCCTTGCTCTTAGGCTCAGGAAGATAAATGTGTACCTTTTCAATACGATTCTTATCAATCTTTTCGACTACAAGGCGGGTGCCGTTTTCTGTAGTTACCTCTTCTCCCTCAGCAGGAAGATGCTGTAATGCCTCAATGACAATGCCGCCGATAGAGTCATAATCTTCTGACTCTATGCCAAGACCAATCATGTCGTTTAAGTCCTCCAGCTTGCAGGCACCTTCTACCAGATACTCGCGTTCACCTAACTGCTGTACTTCTTCGGCTTCAGCTTCGTCGAATTCATCACGAATATCACCAACGATTTCCTCTAAGAGGTCTTCTAAGGTTACGAGACCGGCTGTTGCACCGTACTCGTCCAGAACGATGGCAATGCTGATAGAGTTTTTACGCATTTCCATCATAAGCTCGGAAGTGTTCTTAAACTCATAAGTATAATATGCTTCACGTAAAAAGTCTTTTACGTGAAATTCCTGCTCTTTCGGATTATAAAGAAGCAGGTCTTTGACATTTAAAATACCAACCACGTTATCCCTGGTTTCTTCGTAGACCGGAATACGGGTAAATTTTTCTTCTCTATAGATTTCAATGAATTCTTCGTAGGTGGCATCCAGCTTTAAGAAGCACATATCCACACGAGGAACCATGATATCTTTTGCCTGATGATCCCCAAAGTCAAACACGTTATTGATCATTTTATGTTCTTCTGTTTCGAGAACACCGTCTTCATGACCAGCTTCTACGATGGTTCTTAAATCTTCTTCTGTGACTGAATCATCACGTTTATCCGGGTCAATTCCGAACAGTCGTAAGATTCCTCCTGAGAGAAAATCGAGAATAAAGATGAGCGGTGTTAAAACAAACATCAATGCATATACGATCTTCGCATAGCTGAGTGCGATTTTTTCAGCTTTTAAAGAAGCCATGGTCTTAGGTGTGATCTCTCCGAAGATTAAAACAAGAAAAGTCATAACACCTGTGGCAATTCCAGCACCAGCACTTCCAATCAGGTTCGTAGCCAGAACTGTGGCGATGGAAGATGCGGAAATATTTACGATGTTGTTTCCAATTAAAATGGCACTTAACAGTTTGCCCGGATCATCGATGACCTTTGAAAGTACGATAGCACGATCGTCGCCTTCCTCTACAAGGGCGCGGACACGAAGTCTGTTGACTGTGGTAAGTGCTGTTTCAGCAGAAGAGAAAAATGCTGATAACGCTAATAAAATAACTAAAACTGCTAATTGTATGGCATCACTGGGACCCAAAATTCATTCACTCCTTTTGTATTTGCATAAAATTGATTTTTGTGTAATCAGCATTTAATATACAATATTTTTCCTAATATTTCAAGTGACCGCATATATTTAAACTATAAATAAACGATTAAGAAACTATAATTTTTGAAGAATGATTTCTCAAATATCACGCTGAGCCGCCGGGTACTGCCCCACTTTGCAGGTTTCGTCCCCTTCAACTAGCCTAAGGACTTCTAATCGCTCACGGGTGTGGCCGTTTCGCGAAGAAGTTCTAAGGCGGATTTTCCGGTGACTCCACTTAACGCGTCGTAGGCCAGTACCCGGTGGCTCAGCTGGTTTTTGGCAACTTATTCTCCATATGCAATATAGTTTCTTATAATATCACTATGTTTACAAAGCGCGAGGGAATGTTTTATGGAAAGTTTGAAAAGTATTGGAAAAATTTTATTAGTAATGTATGCGATGACTGCAATTTTGCTATTCTTACTGGCTCTTCTAGTACAGCGGCTTGGAATTGAGAGTGGCGGGATTTCTGTAGGAATCTGCATTGTTTATGTGATTTCCTGCTTTGTCGGGGGATTCTTTGCAGGAAAAGTGCAGAAATCTAAAAAATTTATCTGGGGCATCCTGATGGGCATGATGTATGTGATTATCATGCTTGTGATTACCTTAGTCGCAAAACATGGATTTCACGCTACAGTTTCTGATTTTATTACAAACCTCTTATTATGTCTTGGCAGTGGTATGATCGGCGGTATGTTGTCATGATAAAGATTTTTTTCGAGCGATTAGAAGTCCTTAGGCTAGTTGAAGGGGACGGAACCTGCAAAGTGGGGCAGTACCCCTTGGCTGGGCGTGATGCTTGGAGAAAATGATCAAAGAATACCTCTCCGAAAAAAAGATTGCATTTCTTTGTCGATGTGATATAATTGCAATAAGTATGATTATAAAAATATCAGGAGGATATCAGCATGAAACATGTAAAGACATTAAATACTCAGGTATTACAGAATACAATGAAAAAAGGCGGATGCGGAGAATGCCAGACATCTTGCCAGTCAGCATGTAAGACTTCCTGCACAGTAGGAAATCAGACTTGCGAAAACCACAAATAAGTTAAGGCGATACACTTGGTAAGCAGCGACTTATGTCGCTGCTTATCTGCGTTCATAACAGTCAGTTAGATTTAGGGAGAATAAGAAAAAACGATGATTCATCAGTACAAAAATAATGGATATAACATTGTCATGGATGTAAACTCCGGCTCTATTCATGTAGTAGATGACATGAGTTATGACATCATTGCAATGTATGAAGAATATACAGAAGAAGAAATCATAGAAAAGCTTTCCGGTCAGTACAAAGCAGAAGATATTGCAGAAGCATGGGACGAGATCACAGAACTGAAGGAAGCCGGAAGATTATTTACAGAAGACGTTTACGAAAAATACATTGATGGTTTTGCAGACAGACCAACTGTTGTAAAAGCACTCTGTTTACATATTGCACATGACTGTAACCTTGCATGCAAATATTGTTTTGCAGAAGAGGGTGAATACCACGGAAGACGTGCGATGATGAGCTATGAAGTGGGTAAAAAGGCACTGGATTTCCTCATCGCAAACTCTGGCAAAAGAAGAAATCTGGAAGTTGACTTCTTTGGCGGAGAACCTCTGATGAACTGGCAGGTCGTAAAGGATCTGGTAGCTTACGGAAGAAGTCAGGAAGAGCTTCATAATAAAAAATTCCGCTTCACATTGACTACAAACGGTGTTCTTCTTAATGACGAAGTGATGGAATTTGCCAATAAAGAGATGAGCAACGTGGTTCTTAGTATCGACGGACGTAAGGAAGTTCATGATTACATGAGACCATTCAGAAAAGGTCAGGGAAGTTATGATCTGATTGTTCCGAAGTTCCAGAAACTTGCGGAAAGCAGAAATCAGACAGATTACTATGTACGCGGTACATTTACAAGAAATAATCTGGATTTCTCACAGGACGTTCTTCATATGGCAGACTTAGGCTTCAAACAGATTTCTGTGGAACCGGTAGTAGCACAGCCGGAAGAAGACTATGCAATCCGTGAAGAAAATCTTCCAAAGATTTTTGAAGAATATGACAACCTTGCAAAAGAAATGGTTGAAAGATATAAAACAGACAAAGACTTTAATTTCTTCCATTTCATGATCGACTTAACAGGCGGTCCATGTGTGGCAAAAAGACTCTCAGGCTGCGGTTCAGGAACAGAATACCTGGCAGTGACTCCTTGGGGAGATTTATATCCATGCCACCAGTTCGTTGGTAATGAAGACTTCCTGTTAGGAAATGTGGATGACGGTATCGTAAAACCGGAAATCTGCAGACAGTTCAAGGCATGTAATGTATATGCAAAAGAAAAATGCAAGAACTGCTTCGCAAAATTCTACTGCAGCGGTGGATGTGCAGCAAACTCTTACAACTTCCACGGTTCTATCATGGATGCATACGATATCGGATGCGACCTGCAGAGAAAACGTGTGGAATGTGCGATTATGATCAAAGCAGCAACAGCTGATAAATAGGAAATGATGAGAGGGCATGAGGCGCCTTTGCCCCATGCCTCTTTTCGTTATTACAGCGAAGAAAATTTCTCACAACTGGAGAGGAATCTATGAAAAAGTGGTTTGTATCTGCCAAAAAGGCAGATTTTACAGAAATCGGGAAAAAATTTAACATTACGCCAATGACTGCAAGAATCATCAGAAACCGTGATGTGGTGGGAGATGAACAGATTCGTAAGTTTCTGCAGGGCGGCATTGCGGATTTATATTCGCCATGGGAATTGTCCGGTATGAAGGAGGGGGTATCCCTTCTGCAGCAGGCAATTGCCAATGGAGAAAAGATTCGTGTCATCGGTGATTATGATATTGACGGTGTGTGTGCCACCTATATTTTGTTGACAGGTCTGAAAAAAATCGGAGCAAATGTGGATACAGTGATTCCGGACCGCATTAAGGATGGTTATGGAATCAATGAACATCTCATTGATGGGGCAAAAGAAGACGGTGTACAGACGATTGTGACCTGTGATAACGGAATTGCCGCATTGTCCCAGATTGCTTATGCAAAAGAGCTTGGAATGAAGGTGCTGGTAACAGATCATCACGAGGTTCCTTTTGAGAATACAGAAAGTGGAAGATGCGAAAAGCTTCCGACAGCAGATGTCATCATTAATCCAAAGCAGGAGCGCTGTGCGTATCCATGGAAGGGCCTGTGCGGCGGTGCGGTTGCGTGGAAACTGGTAGCTGCATTGTATGAGACTTATGGTGTGGAAATGGAGGAAGCCTATAAGCTTCTGGAATTTGCGGCCATTGCTACAGTAGGTGACATTATGGAGCTTCAGGATGAGAACCGTATCATTGTAAAAGAAGGACTAAAGCGTATTCACCATACAAAAAATATCGGTCTGAAATCCCTGATTGAGGTCAATGGATTGGAGAGAGAATCCATCAGTGCTTACCACATTGGCTTCGTTCTGGGGCCATGCATCAATGCGGGAGGACGTCTGGACACCGCAAAACGTGCGCTGGAGTTGTTTGCTTCGGAAGATAAGGAATCGGCAGACCGTTTGGCGGGTGACTTAAAAGCACTGAATGACAGCCGAAAAGAGCTGACAAAAGAAGGCGTTGAGGAAGCTATCCGTCAGGTGCAGGAGACTGGTCGAAGAAGCGAGCGGGTTCTTGTTATTTATCTGCCGGACTGCCATGAGAGTATTGCAGGAATCATTGCAGGGAAGGTGAAAGAGCGTTTTTATCGTCCGACCATCGTACTGACGGATGCAGAGGAAGGCATCAAAGGTTCCGGGCGCTCCATTCCGGGCTATAATATGTTCGAAGAACTTTCGAAAGTGGGCGATCTGTTCACAAAATTTGGCGGACATCCGATGGCGGCGGGAATGTCTCTTCCGAAAGAAAACTTACAGAAGCTTCGTAGTGAGCTGAACCGAAACTGTACACTGACTGACGAGGATATGGTAGAGAAGTTAAGCATCGACATTGCTATGCCGATTCAATATATCAGCGAAGAGTTTATTAATGAATTAAAGGTGTTAGAGCCATTTGGCAATGGAAACAGCAAGCCGCTGTTCGCGGAAAGAGATTTTCATGTATTACAAAGCCAGGTTCTTGGCAAGAATAGAAATACCGTGAAGGTCTATGGTACCAATGCGGCAGGATGCCATATGGAAGGATTGTATTTTGGGAATCCGACAGAGTTTTTAAAGCTTTTGGAAAAGAAAGATACGATTTCCATTACCTATTATCCGTCTGTGAATGAATTTCGAGGCAGAAAAACGTTGCAGATTATGATACAGGACTTCCAATAAAAACAGTAGGAGCAGATAAAACAATTTAAAATCTCTGTCGTTCTATGAAAGAATGACAGAGATTTTGTTTTCGGGAAAATGTAGAAATCAGGACATAAAGTGTAGTTTTTTTACATTTTTGGAAACCTGTTTTTATGAAATAATACGAATATAGTATTATGGACAAAATAGACGAAAATAAACGGAAGAGCTGTTGCATGAAAGGGGAGCGTGGTCAGAATGTGGCGCAGAAAGAAGACATTTCGGGCAAAAATTTATTCAATGCACCTGTATAGTGTGTTGATTTTATCGGTGATCGTACTCTTGAGCTTTGGAGGTTACTCCATGTATGAATTCCATGAGCGTGAAGAGAGAAACATTGAAAATGTATTAAATTCAGTTTCTCAGAACCTGGAATTACAGTTTTCAGAAGTAAAAGAGGTTCGAGACGCCTTCTACTTTAATGATGTATTTAAAAAGGCAGAGCAATTAAATAATCCGAAGCTATATGAATATTATGATTTCATGAAATTGATTGATATGGAGAATGCCTACTCTCTGACACTGCAGAAAATCATGCATACCTCTTCTCAAAAAATTCGTACGATTGCATTTTTTCCAACGTCAGGAGGAGACTTCGTGTATTGTCTGGGAATGAGAAGTGCAGATATCCAGCAAAAGGAATATAAAGATTATCAAATCGAAGAGTGGTATCTGGAGGCAGTGGAGAATCCTCAGAATGTTGTTTTATATAAACCACATATCCCAAGCTATATGGATAACCCAAGGCTTGGAGAAGTTTATTCTTACATTTGCGGAATTACAGATTTGGATACGAGAAAGTTAATCGGTGTCATAAAGATTGATATTGATGCGGCAGATATGTTAAGTACACTTAAAATGTTTGCTGATACAGAAGGAAATGCGATTATTTTGTTAAAAGATGGAAAAGTTTTTGCGCAGTCTGGAAAAATCGAAGAAGAATTAGAATCTTATACCATTGTGGGAAAAGATATTCCAAATACTGGACTAAAAGTGGCATACCTGAATACGTTTTGGCATCAGTATGGAGGATATATCAATCTTTTGCTAGGGGCATTGATGATTATTGGTTTTGCAGTATTTCTGGCATTTATCAATTACCAGAAGCATGCAAGGAAAATGGTGGCAGATATGAATCTGATTATGGAAGGGGTTCATAAGATAGAGAACGGAAAATTAGAGCAGCGAATCGAAATTGAATCGGATAGTGAATATCAGAAGATTGCAAAAGTCATTAATCATATGACAGAAAGATTAAAAGAATATATCGAGAGGGAATATGTTCTTGTTATTCAGCAGCAAAAGGCTCAATATCTGGCTTTGCAGTCTCAGATCAATCCTCATTTTTTATATAACACATTAAACGGATTTATCGGGCTGAACAGAATGGGGGAAAAGATGAGTCTGGAAAAAAGCATCATTGGGCTGTCAAATCTGTTCCGTTATACCTGTAGCGCAAAAGATACAGCAACTGTAGGAGAAGAAATGAATTTCCTGCATGACTACATAAAGCTGGAAAAATTGAAATATGAAGAACAGCTGCAATATGTTTTTGATATAGACGATGAATGCAGACAGAGAACGATTCCGAAACTGCTTTTACAACCAATCGTTGAGAATAGTATCAAATATGGAAGAGGAAATACGGACCGAATTCTTGAAATTCTGATTTGTGCAAAAAGGGAGAATATTAAGGGAATAGGGCATGTGATGGTTCTCTCTGTAAATGATAATGGTGTTGGCTTTGATGTGAATGCAAAAGAACAGGAAGAGAGTGTCGGTTTAAAAAATGTACGCACAAGAACGGAGCTGTATTGTAAAAATGCGGTTTATCAATGTATATCGAAGCAAGGGGAAGGAACAAAAACAATATTGATTTTTCCAGAAGAGGGGGATACTGAAAAATGATCGTGCTGATTGCGGATGATGAAAGGTTGGTAAGATTTTCAATAAAAAGCATGCTGCGGGAATTTATGGAGGATTCTGAAAACATCTTTTTGGAAGCCATCAACGGGCGGGAGATGGTCGATGTGTGCAGGGATAAAAAACCAGATGTGGTGCTTGCGGATATCAGTATGCCGTTTATGGATGGATTGGAAGCAATTTCAGAATGTAAAAAATATTCCCCGATGACACAGTATGTCATTGTTACAGGATTCTCTGAATTTGAATATGCAAAAAAAGCTATTCATTTGGGCGTAAACGATTATTTGCTGAAACCGGTAGATGCTGCAAAATTAAGAACTGTAATGGAAAAAATCGAACAGAGCATGGATAAAAGGCAGCAGGATTCCAATTCCAGATTTCAGCTGCAGGTGATGGAAGCTTTTAATAAATTTGCTGCACTGGGAGAGACAGAAGAATTGCTGATTACAGATAAAACTCATAAATGTCTTACCTTTTTGCTCCATGCGAAGGATGTTTTTGGTATAGAAAATGAGTTTTTGGATTTTCAAAAGAGGATTGTTCAGAAGGTCAAAAATTTAGGAGAAGCAGTTGTTTTACGAAAAGGACATTATGTAATTACGCATACATCAGAAGGTGCAATGTATATCATTTTTGAAATTCAGGAACAGCTGAAGGATTATGTGATGTCGCATATGAATAAACTGTGCCTTACTATTAATAACAGATACAAGTGTCCTTACTATTTCCGTTGGGCAGAGTGTGATGATCTGCGGGCAGTTTGCCGGGAAAGCGAAGAGGCAGATGCCCAGACTTATCTTTTTCTGGACAGATGCCCAGGCAAACTCTATGAAAAGGAACAGTTGACTAGAACGGAATATGAAAAAGATTTTCTGATTCAGATAGAAAAACTGCTTGAAGCGTGGAAACAGGCAGATGGTATTGCGTGCAAAGAGATTGTTAATAAAATCTGGAGAAAATATCGGGAAAACGAACCGGAGGTAGAGCTGAAATACTTAAGTGCATATTGCAGTGCGGCAATCGAGTGTCCAATCAGCGGAGAGTCTTTTAAAATGTTCTTCAAATCATTTGTTGAGCATTCTGATCAGATGTATTGTGGATTTGGAGAAGTAGAAAGTGATACTACAGAAAAAGTGAAGCAGTATGTTTTGAAAAATTATATGTATGATATCAGCATTAGTCAGATTGCAGAACAGTTTGGAATTACGGCCAATTACCTGAGTACGATTTTTAGACGAAAGACAGGAGAAAAGTTTATTGACTATCTGACAACTATCCGTTTAGAAGCGGCAAAGAAGCTTCTTGTACAGAATGTATCTGCTTCGGTACAGGATATTGCATTGATGGTAGGTTATAACAGTTCAAGACATTTTTCAGCACTTTTTCAGAAATATACTGGGGAGACGCCATCGTCCTACAGAAAATCGAGAATGTAGAAATCCGTACTTCAATCCAAGTTTTGTGACATTTTCCATTAGGAGGCGGTTGGTTATAGTTAAACTATCAACAAACCGTAAGGAGGAATAGAGATGAAATTCAAAAAATTATTAGCACTGGGTCTTGCACTTGGTATGATGTGCTCACTTGCAGCATGCGGCGGTCAGGAAAGCAGTGCACCGGCTGAATCAGAAACGGCAGTAGAAAACGAAGCTGCTGAAGAAGCAGTTGAAACAAAAGATGTAACAATTACATTTGCGACAAACGTAGTTGGAACAAAAGCAGAGGCTTTAGAGGCAGCTTGTAAAGCCTTTGAAGAAGAAACTGGATATACGGTAGACTTCCAGGCTCCTGGTGACAGCTACGAAGAACTGATGAAAACAAAAATGTCTGCAAACGAACTTCCAGATGTATTTACAACACATGGATGGTCTGTTGCAAGATATAGTGACTACTTAATGCCTGTAAATGATCTTGAATTTGCAGCTGATATTGATGACCAGATCAAATCTGTAATTACAGATGCAGAAGGAAACATGTTTGTACTTCCAATCGACATCGATGTTGCAGGTATCGTTTATAACGTAGATGCATTAGAAACAGCTGGTGTAAATCCAGACGACATCAAAACATGGGCAGATTTCGGAGCAGCTTGTGAAAAAATCAAAGCAGCTGGAATCACACCGGTACACATTGGCGGAAAAGACACATGGACCATCGGACAGTTCTTTGACTGGGCAGCACCATCTTACTATGTTACAGATGAAGCAGACAACCATGCAGCAGAGTTAAAGGCGGGAACATTTGATACAGAAACATGGGAAGAAGTTGCGGGTCTTTTAGATTCATGGGTAAAAGCAGGATATTTAAATACAGACGTTCTTACATCTGACTACAATGCAGATATGGAAGCTCTGGCAAACGGAACAACAGCATTCTGCTTCTACGGTAACTCTTCTGTAGTGGATGCGAAAAATGTAAATCCAGATGCAAACATTGGTATGATGCCAATTCCAGCGGCAAACGAAGCTGATGAACCAAGCTTGATCGCAGGTGAAGACGTTGCAGTAGGTGTATGGAAAGATTCAGAAGTAAAAGATCAGGCAGTAGAATTATTAAACTACCTTGCAAGACCGGAAGTTGCTAAGACAATCGCTGAAGCAGCAGGCTGCAAAGCAGGTCTTACAACTGTAACAGCTGAAATCGGCGAAATCGGTACATACCTTGAAAAATACGCTGATGTTGCAACATTCCCATACTTTGACCGTGAATACCTTCCAAGTGGTATGTGGGATATCATGTGCTCCACAGGTGCTGACATCCTTGCTCAGAAAGACGGTGCAGTAGCAAATGCAGCAAAAGTTATGGAACAGAATTTCAATGACAAATTTGTACAGTAGTAGAAACAGTCGTTCATGTTAAATGAGAAAGGGGGAAGCAGGAGACTGCTTCCCCTTTTTACCCTAAAAAGGGACAGAAAGGATGGAAATTATGAAAAAAAGAGCAAGAACAATGAATCTGTTCTATGTTCCAGCGCTCATCCTGTTTGCTGTGTTTGTCATCTATCCATTTACAAAAGGCATCTTTTTATCTTTTACAAACTGGAATGGATATTCACAGTCTTACAAGATGGTAGGAATTAACAATTATATACGTATGCTGACAGACCAGAATGTGCATCGCGCACTGCTCAATACCATTATTTATGGAGTTGGAAGTACTCTGTTGCAGAATGTCTTCGGTCTGGCACTGGCACTTCTTTTAAATCAGAAATTCAGAGGAAAATCTGTTGTCAGAACAATGGTATATTTGCCGGTTATGATTGCGCCGCTGATCATGGGATATGTCATGTACTTCTTCTTTACCTATAATAATGGTGCATTGAATGATATTCTTGGCGTTTTTGGGTTGGAAGCCATTGACTGGCTGGCAAGCGGAACCAGAGGTACAGCAATTCTGACGATTGTAAACTCTTTGCAGTTTGTGGGTATTTCCATGGTCATTTACCTTGCCGGACTTCAGGGAATCCCGGATATGTATTACGAAGCGGCAGCAATTGACGGAATCAATTCGGTACAGAGATTCTTTTACATCACCCTTCCACTGTTAATGCCTGCAATCTCATCTTCTGTAACCATCAACCTGATCGGCGGTCTGAAGCTGTTTGATATCATTTCGGCTTTGACAGGAGGTGGTCCGGGTTACGATACCAACTCATTATCTACGCTGGTACACAGAACCTACTTTGCAAGCGAAAATGCAGGCTACGCGTCTGCCATCGGTCTGATTTCTTTTGTTCTGATCATGGTTCTTAGCAATATTGTTCTGAAATATCTGGATAAGAAGGAGGCTGACTTATGTTAATGAAAAATAAAAAAGCCTGGATTTGGAGAGCACCGCTTCTTCTTGTGATTTTACTTGTATATTGTTCACCGTTTTATATTTTGCTTGGGATTTCCTTCAAGCCGGTGACTGACTTAAGCTCTCATTGGAAATTCCCGACTCTGCCGACACTGGAAAACTTCAGAGTTGCAATTGAGCAAGGAAATATTTTTACTGCATTAAAGAATACGACATTGATCTCAGTTATTGTGGTATTGCTGATCATTGCGGTAAGTTCCTTGGCAGCATATCCGCTGGCTCGAAACAGAAGCAAAGGAAATAACTTAATTAAGAGCTTTATTTTGGGGATTATGATGGTTCCGCCGCTCAGTATTCTGGTTCCACTGTATTCTATTTTGGTAGATATGGGTGGAATTAATGAATACTGGGGAATCATTCTCATATTGCTGACTTATGAATTGCCACAGGCAATTTTCCTGTATACAAACTTTATCAGATCCATACCGGAGGCATTGGATGAGGCAGCAGCACTGGATGGCTGCGGACCGATTAGAACGTTCTTTTATATCGTTCTGCCGCAGTTAAAGTCTGTAACGGCATCCGTTATTATCCTGACTGGCATTCACTGCTGGAATGATTATCAGTTCTCGCTGTACGTTTTACAGTCCAGCAAGATGAATACGATTACGCTTGCAATTTCGTCATTCTTCTCACAGACAACAAGCAACTTACATGCAGCCTCAGCTGCAGCACTTTTGGCAATCCTGCCGGTAGTTATCGTGTTCCTGTTCCTGCAGAAATACTTTATCAAGGGTATGGTAGACAGTGCCATTAAATAAACGTAAAAAGGAGACATATCTATGAATAACGAAAATTTTCACCCTGTACAAAATGTGCCTCCATTGGCACATGCACTCCACAAGTGGGACGAGAAAGAAAAAATCTTAAAATATGAATATAACGGAACCGATATCATTACAATGCAGATTCCAGAAAGTGAGGATACCGGATTTAGACATGGTTCTGATGGAACCATGCAGAGCATTGCTTACGTACAGCAGATTTATATCATGGTAGAAAAACCGATGTGGGTGAAGGTTCGCTTCTGCCTGTCAGATGAGACAATCTGTATGCGGGCTCATCGTGCAGGAAGTGAGCAGGCGATTGCGGCACAAAACGGAAATCTGCTCATTTATGGAATCAATGGATTATATGATGCAAAGCAGGATCTTCTGATTGAAATCAATGGTAGTGATTGGTACTGGGATAGTGAAAAGTTTGAAGAGGAAGATGGTCACAGAGTTGCGTATATGAATCTTTTACTTTGTGAAAAGCCGGTATTTATCAACTTAAAGATGCATTATTACAAAAATCATCTTGGCTATAAATATTACGAACCTTGGAAGAACAAGATTAACAAAAAGGCGGTAGCAGGCTGGTGTTCCTGGGAAGCCTTCCGAAGAGATATCAATGAAGAAAAAATTGATGGGATTGCAGGATTTATGGCAGAGCATTTAAAGGATTATGGTATGGAATATATCCAGGTAGATGACGGATATCAGAAAATGCCTTTGCCATATCGTGCAGAAGGGACCATGAAAGAAGGCTGGATGACCTGTGAGGAAGAAAAGTTCCCGAAAGGTCATGTCGGAATTGTGGCAGATATTAAAAAGCATGGTTTTGTACCTGCAATCTGGACAAATGCGAACATTACAAATCCTGATTTCCCAGAAAAGCATCCGGAAGATGTTCTCTTTTTTGAAGGAAAAGCCATGAAAGGAGAATGGATTGATTATCTTTACACCTGTACTCCGGAAAATCTGAAAAAACAGGTAACTCCTGTGTTTGAGGGATTTCGAGATGCCGGATATAAATATGTGAAAATCGATGCGATCCGCCATCTGTTATTTGATGGGCTTCATGAAGCAGTCCGCTTAGGAATGATGAGCAATGAAGAAGCTGAACAGAAATTCCGTGCGTATATGGAAGCAACAAAGGCGGGAATGTCTGAGGATATGTATTATCTTGCAAGCTGGGGAGAAATGCATGAAGTTGTGGGAATTGCAGATGCCTGCAGAATTTCTATGGATGCGAACCCTACCTGGGCGGGAATCCGTATGCAGCTCTTTGAAATGGCAAGATGGTTCCATACACAGAGAATTTTATTTTTAAATGACCCGGATCATGTGTGTGTGCGTACAAAGCCGGAGTGGGCAAAGAGTGTATTGTCTTTGATTTCCCTGGCTGGTGGTCTGTGCATGTTAAGTGATACAGAAGATGCTTATACAGAGGAAAAACTGGAGATTATTAAAAAGACCTTGCCGCCGCTTACCACCTGTACCGCAGAAACAGGGCCTTTAAATATGGATTTCCCGGCATACACATGGACAAAACTGCATGGATTTGCGGTGCAGTCTCATGAGACTCCAGTGGAAATGGAAGATGTGAATTTAAAAGATGCTTACGATATGGCTGGAATTTATCCGACTATGGAAGATGACCATCCATTTTCTTCTCTCTGGTCATTCCACTTAAACCATGCGGATGAAACATGGTGTGTAGCGGGCAGATTTGCAACGGTACCTTTAAAGGAAAGTAAAATTAATTTAGAGCAGATTCAGTTAGATCCAAACGCTTCTTATCATGTGTTTGATTTCTGGAAAGAGAAGTATTTGGGAATTGTGACAGGAGAGCTGAAGGTAAGAGAACTGGGACTTGGAGAATGTCAGATTCTTGGACTTCGAAAGGTAAAAGAAATTCCGCAGTTTATCGCTTCTACAAGACACGTTTCCATGGATGCTGTCAGTGTACAGAAAATCACATGGAATGAGAATAAGCTCTGCATCAATTTAAACGGAGTTCCAAAATCAAAAGAAAAGTATTATTTTGCAGTACCGGAAGGATTTTCACTGAAGAATACAGAAGTTCAGGGCATGTGCTGTGAAGTGACACAAAAGAAAAACGTGTTATGTGCAGAAGCAGAGTTTTTAGATGAAAAATCTCAGATGATCTTAAGTTTTTAAGAGAAAGGCAGTTGACTATGGGAAGATTAAAATCAATTCATAAAGAAGATTTTGCAAGATTTGGAAAGGTACTGGAATTTTCAGAAAATTGTACAGAGCCTTTTGAAATTGTCATAACAGAAGAAACGGAACCGTGGAGACTGGCAGTTTTTCGATATACCAATAAAATGATTCAGAGAATGGAGTGCCATCCAACTTCGTTAGAGAGCTTCGAACCTTTATCCGGGATTACGGTGTTAGTAGTTGCGGAGCATGAAAAACTGGAAGATTATGAGGCATTCATCTTAGATAAACCGATCTGCTTATATAAGGGAATCTGGCATCAGGTTCTGGCACTGACCGATGAAGCGCAGGTGAAAATTGCAGAAAATCTGGAAGTAAATTCAGAGTTTTACGATTTTGAGAAACCCCTGGAGGTCAAAGTTCTTGGTTAGCAGAGAAAATCGGACTCGGATTGGAGAAACGTGTCATTTGCAAAAAAGCGTTTTAAAGTTAACTTAAAAAAAGAACACTAAATCAGAATCGTGACAGAATTTAAAAGGAGGTAGAAAGGATGAGAAGAGGTCTGAAAAGATGGCTTGCGGCTTTTTTGAGCGCAGCAATTTTTGCCGGATGCTTTGGGGGGATGCATGTAGTACATGCAGAATCGATTAACATTGAAAATGTTAATTTGATGAAAAATGCTGCATTTGATGATGGAACCAGCGAGTGGAGCTTTGTCGGTGGTGGCTGTGGAACAAATAATGGGTATCCAAGTGGAACACAGCACTTTTATTTGAATGCTGGAGAGAACAATGAACTGAAGCAGACAATTACAATTCCGGCAGATGGAATCTATAAAGCATCTGCATGGCTTGTAACAGGAGGCTCCGGAGGAATGTTTGGAGTTCGTAAAGAAGGAGAAACAGAGGCGTTAAAAGACGTTGAAATTACAGCTAGTAGCTATACAGAGTATATCTTAAGTGATATTCAGTTAAGCAAAGGTGATAAAGTAGAAGTATATGTAAGCGGAGCAAATGCGTCGTGGGTGAATGGTGATCAGTTCGACTTCTCATGTACAGAGCAGACAGGAGAAGCAGATGATCCAAGCGAACAGGAACCAGATTATATTTTTACTGGAAATATGCTTTTAAATCCAAGCTTTACTGAGGATAGCGCATGGAGTTTTTCTGGTGGCGGCTATGGAAATAACAATGGACACAACGGCAGAGGAGACAGACATTTTTACCTTAATGCCAGTACAAGCTATAAGGTTTCACAGCAGATATATGTTCCATATACAGGATATTATAAAGCAGGTCTCTGGGTAGCAACTGGCGGAGAAAACGCAAAATTCGGTGTTAAGAATGTCACTTCGGGTGAATTGGATGAAGTGACGCTTACTTCCAATTCCTCTTATTCAGAGTACACATTGGAAATCTGGGCGAATAAAGGTGATAAGATTGAAGTCTATGTAACAGGCGGCAGTAATTGGGTCAATGGTGATGATATCTCTTTAGAATATAATTTAAGCCGATTTGTAAATATGGTGGTATCTCCAGATGATGTGAGTGCAAGTGCATGGAAGAATGAGGATGGAACTTTCAGCCAGAGCATTTATATTCCACAGGATGGCTCCTATTATGCAGAGGTTACTTTGGAGAATGCAGAAGGTGTGAAAGTTTCTTTTGCAGGCGAGGAGGTAACAGGTACAAGTGGTTCCACTACCATAAAAGTAGAGAAAGAAGATTTAATAGCAGGACAGAAGGTAGAACTGAAAATTGAAGGTGCTTCTTCTGTGAAAAATGCAGTCGTAAAATTTGACTTGTCAAAGATTGAAAATGCTGCACCGACAGCATCCAATGTTGTGATTAGCGGAGAATGTACGGCAGAACTTATTGTGAGTGCGAGCTATGATTTTACAGACAGTGACGATCATACAGAGGGAAATTCTGTATATCAGTGGTTTATCGCAGACAGTGCAAATGGAGAGTATACAGCGATCGAAGGAGCGACAGCTTCAAATCTTACAGTAAAAGCTGAATGGGAAGATAAATATCTGAAATTTCAGGTAACTCCTGTAGACCAGTATGAAAAAGCAGGAGATGCCGCACGGAGTGAAGCGGTAGGACCGGTGGATATTAATATCATTCAGAACCCAGGTTTCGAAAGTGATACTACAGGTTGGTCTGGTATTTCAATTTCCAATAATGATGCCAAAGATGGTCTTGTACGAGGAATTGTAAAAACAAGCAGTACAGCAACACAGGCAATCACAGTGCCTAGAACGGCATATTATGATTTGGTTGCGTATGTTCGTTATTCCGGAAGCGGAACGGGTAAGATTTCTCTGCAGGATGAGGCAGGAAATGTTCTTGGAAGTGTAAATGTTCAGCCAACAGATGGCGAATGGTCTGAGGTGAAAATTGACAATATTCCGCTGGAAGAGGGGCAGAACATAAAACTGGTTTTAGAAGGAGCTTCAGACAACGCTTATGATGTAGATACTTTTTCGCTGAAGCGTGACAGAGAAGAAGGAATTCCAGCATTTGCAAATGTAAAGAAATTTGTTACAGAGCCAGCAGCATATGATACAATCATTGACAATACAAAAAAGGAAATTACTTTAGAGTATGCTTATGGAACAGATTTTTCCCAAATTACTTTGAAAGAACTGCTTGTTTCAGCAGGAGCAAGTGCCTCAATAAAAACCGATGATGTGTTAAATCTTGAGAATGATCTGAAATTCACATTGACTGACAGTGCGCAGGAGCAAACTGAATGGACGATTATTGCAAATGAAAAAGAAAAGAAGGTTGTTTTAGAGTCTTCTAATAGCAATCTTGCGGATACCTTTAACTGGGCGGCAAATAAGATCGATCAGTTTGTAGTAACAGGAACCAAGAATGGTATCATTAACAAATCTGAAAGTGGCGCAGGCAGCATTGGAGAGGATTATATTCCGTCTTATTGGGCAGGATATTTTGACAGAACTGCATTTTATTCCAGAGATTTTGTGCATCAGGCAACCGGAGCACAGATTGCAGGACTGGCAGATGAAAACTATTCCATGTTCTCTGCTTTTGCAAAGGAATGCACAGAAGCGAGAAAATGGTACACGGTATGGGCTTTGAATTTTGACGGCTCTGTATACAGCTTAGATTATAATAATGAAAATTCATTTGTGCGTGAGGTTCCTGCGCAGTTCGAATTAGTAGAAAAAGCGTATAAGCAGTATTTGTGGTCCGGTGATGAAAGATACATCACCGATGAAACATTATGGAATTTCTATACAAATGTCATGACAAAGTATATTGAAACCCATGATGGAAACGGAAACGGTGTTGCACAGGAAGTTGGAACTGGTATTTTTAATGGTTCCGCGACCTACAATGAACGAGGCGGAAGACAAGTCATCGAAGCAGGAGATTCTATTGGCTCACAGTATCAGGCGACGTTGGCATACGCCGGTATGTTAAAAGCACGTGGAGAAAATGAAGAAGCAGAAGAATGGTACCAGAAAGCAGCAGACCTGAAAGAATACTTTAATGATACATGGAGCGTGGCAGATGACGCACAAAGTGAATATGTCTGCGCATGGGGACCAAATGGGCAACGATATTCAGATTTCTCAAAAGAAACTTCATGGTTTATTCCACTGAAAATGATCACTGAACCGGGAGAAAGAAATGATAACTATATTGATTTCATTCTTGATAATCTCGGAAATGGTATTGGTACAACAAGCACAGCACCTAAAAACATTGAAGCCTATACCTATATCCCGGATATGTTATTCCTCTATAACAGAAGCGATGATGCATGGAAATGGATGAAATACATTACCTCCATTAAAGATAATCCTCATGAAAGACCAAGTCAGGGAACCAATGGTGACTATCCGGAAATTTCTTTTACATATATTTCACAAACCATTGAGGGAATGATGGGCGTTGAACCAGATGCGGGTGCAGGCTTTGTGGCTACAAGTCCAAGACTTCCACAGGAAGTGCCGGACGTAAAGGCAAAATACATGCAGATTGGCGATTACGAACTGGATTTGGCACATAACAGCAACACGGATTCTACTTTGACGAACCATAATGCAGAGAAAGCAATCACATGGGAAGTAAGATTCTACGGTGATCATGATTACATTCAGGTTGGAGATAAAATTTTTGCGGCTGAAAACAAAGAAATCAATGGAGAAATTGTCAGCTATGTAACAACAAGTGTTGCAGCAGGTGCATCTGTGAATGCAAAAGTTGTTTCAAAAGATGTAGCTGATGCCGTGTATGCAGAAGAAGCAAAGGCAGTAAGTGATAAAATCGATGCAATCGGCGAAGTGACTTTAGAAAGCAAAACAGCTATCGAAGAAGCACGCACAGCATATGAGGCATTATCAGCAGAAGCAAAAGCACTGGTTACGAACTTAAATGTTCTTGAAACAGCAGAAGCAAAACTGAAAGAACTGGAAAGTTCTGCAAATCAGGGTAACCAGGGAAGCAGTTCTTCAGACAAAAATAAAGATAATTCTGCAGAAGATACTAAGAAACCTGTAGAAGTACATTATGCAGGAGAAAAAACAACTGCAGCAGGAGGTACAACAGGTGCGAAGACAGGAGATTCTGCAAATGTAGCAGAGTTCTGTGTTGCAATGGTGGTTGCAGCAGCAGGAGTTTTGGTTGTGGCTGCAAAAAGAAGAAAAAATATTAGTAAATAAATGATCAGTTTTAAATCCTTTTAAATCGGTCCCCCATAAGTCGTGAAAGCGGCTTGCGGGGGACTTTTTCGAGTGTGCTAGTTGCAGAGAAATAGAATAAATGCTATAATATCAAGATAATTTTGAGCAAAATCAAGGTTTATCTTGAAAGAAACAAAGGTATATTATATTTTAGGATAGATGCAAAGGAGAAGTACAATGAAAAAAGTAGAAGATTATGTAGTAAGCATTCCGGACTTTCCGGAACCGGGAATTATTTTCCGCGATGTGACAAGTGTCATTCAGGATGCAGAAGGATTACAGCTTGCCATTGATGAAATGCAGAAACTGCTTGATGGTGTAGATTTTGATGTGATGGTAGGAGCAGAATCCAGAGGATTTATCTTCGGTATGCCGATTGCCTATAATCTGAAGAAGCCTTTTGTACTTGTTCGTAAAAAGGGAAAACTTCCAAGAGAAACCGTAGAAATGTCCTATGATCTGGAATATGGCAGTGCAACTATTGAAATGCACAAGGATTCTATTAAGCCTGGACAGAAAGTTGTTATCGTAGATGACCTGATCGCAACAGGCGGAACCATTGAAGCTGCTGCAAAACTGGTAGAGCAGCTTGGCGGTGAAGTTGTGAAAATTATCTTCCTTATGGAATTAGCAGGATTGGAAGGCAGAAAGAAACTGGAAAAATATGATGTTGCTAGTGTTGTTTGCTACGAAGGCAAATAGGCAGAAACATTAGGGGAGCACTTTTATGGAAAAGGAAAAAACAGTCATTGATCATGAGGCAGAAGTGAAAAGAGATGACGCGGCAGTGCGCGCTATGGCAGATTTTACAGCGCCGGAAGTTCTTTATAATGAATTGATCACTTCCGTGAAAAAATATCATCCCTCAACAGATATTTCGATGATCGAAAAGGCCTATACGATTGCGAAAAATGCCCATGAAGGACAGGTGCGCAAATCGGGAGAGCCATACATTATTCATCCGCTGTGCGTAGCGATTATTTTAGCAGATCTGGAGTTGGATAAAGAAACGATTGTAGCAGGAATTCTTCATGATGTCGTAGAAGATACAGTCATGACCAACGAAGAGATTCGTAAGGAGTTCAATGCTGAAGTAGAACTGCTTGTTGACGGTGTTACAAAGTTAGGTCAGTTGTCCTATTCTCACGACAAAGTAGATGAGCAGGCAGAGAATTTACGTAAGATGTTCCTTGCTATGGCAAAGGACATTCGAGTAATCCTGATCAAACTTGCCGACAGACTTCATAATATGCGTACCCTGCAGTATATGAGGCCTGAAAAACAGAAGGAAAAAGCCCGTGAGACCATGGATATTTACGCTCCATTGGCACAGCGCCTTGGTATTTCTAAAGTAAAGATTGAACTGGATGACCTTTCCTTAAAATATTTACAGCCGGATGTTTATTATTCTCTTGTGGAACAGATTTCCGATAAGAAGAGCACAAGAGAAAAATATATCAAAGATATCGTAGCGGAAGTAAAGGCACACATTGACAATGCGGGAATCAAAGCCCGTGTGGATGGACGTGTAAAGCATTTCTTCAGTATTTATAAGAAAATGGTAAATCAGGATAAGACACTGGACCAGATCTATGACCTGTTCGCAGTTCGTATCCTTGTAGAAAATGTGCAGGACTGTTATGCATCCCTTGGTGTGATCCATGAAATGTATAAGCCGATTCCTGGACGTTTTAAAGACTATATTGCGATGCCAAAACCAAATATGTATCAGTCACTGCATACCACACTGATCGGACCGAATGGTACACCGTTTGAAATCCAGATCCGTACTTATGAAATGCATAAGACTGCGGAATATGGTATCGCTGCCCACTGGAAATATAAGGAATCCGGCGGAAGTAAGGAAAAAAATATTGAAAACAGTGCAGAGGCGAAGTTAACATGGCTCCGTCAGATCCTGGAATGGCAGAAGGATGAGTCAGATAACAAGGAATTTATGAGCCTCTTAAAGAGCGATCTGGATTTATTCTCTGAGAGCGTTTACTGCTTTACTCCATCCGGTGATGTAAAGAACCTGCCAAACGGTTCGACACCAATCGACTTTGCTTACAGTATTCACAGTGCGGTAGGTAATAAGATGATCGGTGCCAGAGTCAACGGGAAATTAGTGCCGATTGACTATCGCATTCAGAATGGTGACCGAATTGAGGTTTTGACTTCCCAGAACTCAAAAGGACCTAGCCGCGACTGGCTTGCGCTTGTAAAATCCACACAGGCAAGAAACAAGATCAATCAGTGGTTCAAATCGGAATTTAAAGAAGGCAATATTGTTAAGGGAAAAGATATGATTTCCCAGTATTGCAAGATGAAGAGTATCAACATGACCGATATCATGAAATCTGAATATCAGGAGAAGGTCATGAGAAAATACGGTTTCCGTGACTGGGAGTCGGTACTGGCTGCCATTGGTCATGGGGGCTTAAAAGAAGGTCAGGTAGTCAACCGACTTTTGGAAGAATACGAAAAAGTAAATAAGAAGAATATTACCGATGACAAGGTATTGGAAAACATTATAGAGACCAGCAAAGACCAGAAGATGAAGCTGACCAAATCAAAGGGCGGCATCGTTGTGAAGGGAATCGATGATGTGGCCGTTCGTTTTTCGCGCTGCTGCAATCCGGTGCCTGGCGATGAAATCGTGGGCTTTGTGACACGCGGTCGTGGAGTTTCCATCCACAGAACGGACTGCGTTAATGTAGTCAATATGAATGAAACTGAGAGAATGCGTATGATCGAAGCCGAATGGCAGGGATTTGCGACAGGCTCCGGGGAAAAATATTCTACAGAAATTACAATTTATGCAAATAACCGTACAGGGCTTCTGGTTGATCTTTCAAAGATCTTTACAGAACGAGGCATTGACCTTACCAGCATCAACTCCCGTGTCAGCAAGCAGGGAACAGCGACCATTTCTGTAAGCTTTGAGATTTCAGGGACAGAGGAACTGAACAGAATTATTGAAAAGATCAGACAGATTGACAGCATCATCGATATTGCACGTGCTGCCACTTAATGACTTCCTTTCAGGAAAGGAGAACGATATATGATTCGTGTGGAATTTATGGTCGTTGGACCAGTTTCTACCAATTGTTATTTTTTGATAAATGAGGAATCAAAAGAAGCTGTGATCGTAGATCCGGGAGATTATGCCCAGAAAATTAAGTCATATCTTGAGAAAGAGGCTGTGAAGCCTGTGGCGATTTTGCTAACTCATGGACATTTTGATCACATGATGGCGGCAGAAAAATTGCGTAACGAATATCAGATTCCTGTTTATGCCTGCGAAAAAGAAAAGCCTTTGTTGAACAGTGCTTCTTTAAATCTGGCAAAAGGATTTATCAGAGCAGATTATACAATGGATGCAGACATTTACTGCAAAGAAGGTGATGAGCTTTCTCTGACTGGATGCACCATTAAGGTTTTGGAGACTCCGGGACATACACCGGGAGGCTGCTGCTATTATATTGCTTCAGAAAATATTCTTTTCTCGGGCGATACTCTGTTTTGCAGAAGCATTGGAAGAACAGATTTTGAAGGCGGTTCTTATCCGGAAATCTGTAAGAGCATTAAGGAGAAGCTGTTCGTGCTTCCTGTAGAGACGGTTGTGTACTGTGGGCATGGAGAAGGCACAAGAATCGGCTATGAAAAGGAGCGCAATCCTTATGTCAGATAATATTGAAGTAAAGGTAAATATACCAAGTTATGAATATGACATTCATTCTCTGGTAAAAGCCTTTTATCCAAAGTCCGAAGTAAGTGTTCAGGTAAAGGAAGCCTTTGACACCGAATGTAAATTAAAGCTGGATGTACATTTTACAGACGGATATGTAGAAGTTCAGACATTGGAAAACGGCCAGTCTATTTATAAGGACGAGGCAGAACTGCCGGAAACTCTTACAAGAAAAGAAGTAAAAGACCGCTTTAAACGATTGATTTATACTGCATTGTCAAATTATAGCGGCAGAAAACTTCCGTGGGGAACTTTGACAGGTATCCGTCCTACAAAGATTCCAATGGCAATGTTGGAAGAAGGTGCTTCTGATGAAGAGATCAAAGCTTATATGGAAGAGACCTATTACTGCAGTGAAGAAAAAATTCAGTTAAGTACAGAAATTGCAAAATGGGAAATGAAACTGTTAAGTCAGTTAGATTACAAAGATGGCTACAGCCTCTATGTAGGAATTCCATTTTGTCCAAGTACCTGTCTGTACTGTTCCTTTACTTCCTATCCGTTAGTAAAATGGGAAAAGCGTGTAGATGATTATCTGGATGCGCTCTGTAAGGAACTGGACTACATTGCAGAAGAGTTAAAAGATAAAGTATTAAATACGGTTTACATTGGCGGTGGAACACCGACCACTTTAAATGCAGGACAGATGGACAGACTGCTTACAAAAATAGAAGAGAAATTTGATTTTACCCATGTGAAAGAGTTTACAGTGGAAGCCGGAAGACCAGACAGCGTGACGGTGGAAAAACTGCAGGCCATCAAAAAGCATAAGGTAGATAGAATTTCTGTCAATCCTCAGACAATGAAGGATGAAACCTTAAAGATTATCGGAAGGCATCATACGGTGCAGCAGACGATCGACGCCTACAAGCTGGCAAGAGAAGTTGGTTTCGATAATATCAATATGGACCTGATCATCGGACTTCCGGGAGAAACAAAAGATGATGTGGCTCATACTCTCAACGAATTGAAAGCGCTTGCGCCTGACAGCATTACCGTGCATTCTCTGGCAATCAAACGAGCAGCCCGTTTAAATCTTTTTAAAGACACTTACGAAGAAATGGGGCTTGAAAATTCCGCAGAGATCATGGATCTGACCTATGAATCCTGTATGGAACAGGGCTTGCTGCCGTACTATTTATACCGTCAGAAAAATATGGCCGGTAATTTTGAAAATGTAGGTTATGCAAAAGCAGATAAAGCAGGCATCTACAATATTTTGATTATGGAAGAAAAACAGTCCATTGTAGCAGCCGGTGCGGGAGCCTCTACCAAGATGGTCTATCCGGGCGGCAGAATCGAGCGTATTGAAAATGTAAAGGACGTGGGTCAGTACATAGAGCGAATCGATGAGATGATCCAGAGAAAGAAAGACTTCTGGGAGGTCAATGGACGATAAGGAGAAAGACATGAACGAACAGCGTCTATCCTTATATAAAGTCATGAAAGCAGAAGTGGAGGATGAACTCCTTCATGGAATGAAAGTAGCGAACCTGGCCTTTTTGCTTGCAAAGAGAGTGGGATTTTCCTATGAAAGATCGAGAGAACTTGCCATTGCAGGTTTTTTGCATGATCTTGGAAAATTACAGGTGGCTCATACGGCTTATGAACAGGGAAAAGAAGTTTTGGAAGTAGAAGAGATGGTCCGCAGACGTTCCCACGTAAAAATCGGTTATGATATTTTGATGAGATATGACTATTCGGATTTTATTTTGGAGAGCATTCTATATCATCATGAAAATTATGATGGCAGCGGTTATCCGAGAAATCTGGTGGCAACGGACATCCCAAGTGGGGCGAGAGTCTTACGCATCGTAAATATGTTCGTGGCATTGGTTTCAGACCGACCATACCGTAAGGCTTTTGATAAAGAGACAGCCATTGAACTGATGATTGATGAAGTGAAGAACTTTGATATGAGATATTTCCTGGCTTTCATTAAGATGATTCATGAAATTGATATTGATAAAGTCATTGATTTTCCGAAATTGGAAGTTGACTTATGGGACAAAAGTGATAACTTATTATAAAGAACAAGATATGAGGAGATTAGTATGAAATTTATTAAGACACCTGTAAAAGGTATGTGCGATATGCTTCCTTCTGACATGCGACTGAGAGAGTATGTTTTAGGCATGATCAAGGAAAGTTATGCAAAATATGGTTTTATGGAAATCGAGACACCTGTGATGGAACACATTGAAAATTTAACTTCCAAACAGGGCGGCGATAATGAAAAGCTGATCTTTAAGGTAATGAAAAGAGGGGCTGATTTAAATAGAGCGATTGAAAAAGGTACTCATGAGTACGCTGATAACGGACTTCGCTATGATTTAACATTACCGCTTGCAAGATATTATGCAAACAACAATCAAAAATTGCCAACACCTTTCAAGGCATTACAGATTGGTAACGTATGGCGTGCAGATAACCCACAGAAGGGACGTTTCCGTCAGTTCACACAGTGCGATATTGATATTTTAGGTGATGAAACAAACCTGGCAGAAATCGAGCTGATTGGTGCTACTTCCGGAATGCTTACAAAGATTTTCGAAACAGTTGGCATTGATGCGTTTACAGTTCATGTAAATGACAGAAAAATCTTAACAGCAATCTGCCTTCAGGCAGGTTTTAAAGAAGAAGATGTACCATCTGTATTGATCTCTCTGGATAAATTTGACAAGATTGGTTTAGATGGAATCCGTAAAGAACTGGTAGAAAACGGACATCCGGAAGAAGTTGTAGATAAATATCTTTCAATTTATGAAAACTTAAATACAAATTCCTGCGAAGAATTCTGCAAAGATGTCAGTGAAGAATATCTGGACGCATCTGTAGTTTCTGCTATGGAAGAAATCATTTCCTGTGCAGAAGCTATGGTAAATGAACATGTCAGCGTTGTATTTGATCCTACATTAGTACGCGGTATGGGTTACTACACTGGCCCGATCTTTGAAATTACCATCGATGGATATGGATTCTCCATCGCAGGCGGCGGAAGATATGATAAGATGATCGGTAAATTCAGCGGTCAGGATGTATGTGCAAGCGGATTCTCCATCGGCTTTGAACGTATTATCACAATCTTAAAGGATAAGCTGGAAGGCGAAATGAAGATTGACAGCAATAACCTTGCAATCCTCATTGAAAAAGGCGTTCCTACAGAAAAGAAAATGGAACTTTTCGCAAAAGCGAAAGAGCTTCGTGAGGCCGGAACGACTGTTACGATCCAGCCTATGAAGAAAAATATGAAGCAGCAGATCAGCCTGCTTGAAAAAGAAGGCTATACACAGTTTGAGAAAGTTTACAGACGCTAAGAAACTTCTTTTTTAACAAACAGAAGCAGGATTTAAGAACCAGCGGAATATGGCGGTGCCGGAAACGGTGCCGCTTTTTTTATGCGATAAGCACATGCGCTCGGGATGCCATTGGACACCTAAAAGCGGCAAATGATCGTGTTTTATGGCTTCTGGGACGCCATCTTTGGAATATTGGATAATTTCCAGATCCTGTCCCGGAGCACCAATGCTTTGATGATGAGCAGAATTTACTTCAAATTCTGTGCCATAGAGCTTTTCCAACAAAGAATCTTTTAAGACTGTTGTCTGATGCCATTGATCAGCGCCGTTCCATGCATGGAGATTTTCCGTTTCCACATGCTGATTCAGGTCACCGCCAAAGAAGACATTCAAAAGCTGCATTCCCTTACAGATTCCCAGGATTGGTTTGTGTGTATGTAAAAATTGATACAGAATATAAAACTGTGCTCTGTCAAGATCCGGGTCAGGTTTTCTTGTATCAATGACCGGCTGGTCAAAGTAGGACGGGCAGATGTCTCCGCCGCCAGGCAGAATCAATCCGTCAAAGGAGTAGATGGATTCCGGGTGCAGGGTCACGATGGGGTCAGCGCCTAAATATTTTACGACCTCTACGTAGTTTCCGACATCTTTTTCATTTCCAGCGATTAGAATCTTTTTCATGCTTTCCCTCACAAAATTATAAAAACTACATTTTCACATGCATAATAAGATATGCAGATGCAGCAGAAATATGATAAGATAGATAGGAAGTGAGGAGGAAAATACTATGAGAGAGATTACTGCAGCGCAGATTACAGAAGTTGTTGCAAGATTATGCATTGAAGCGAATGAGCACCTGCCGGAAGATGTAAAATGCGCCATCAAAAACTGCAGAGCCTGTGAAGATTGGGAAACCGCTCAGGGCGTTCTGGACAAGATTATTGAAAACTTCGAAATTGCTGATGCAAACAATGTACCAATCTGTCAGGACACAGGAATGGCCTGTGTATTTTTAGAGATCGGTCAAGATGTACATATTACAGGCGGAAATTTGACAGACGCCATCAATGAAGGTGTCAGACGCGGCTATGCAGAAGGATATTTAAGAAAATCAGTGGTAGCAGATCCTGTTCGTCGTGGAAACACTGGCGATAATACACCGGCAATGATTTATACAGAAATCGTACCGGGGGAAGAAATTAAGATTACAGTAGGACCGAAGGGCTTTGGCAGTGAAAATATGAGTGCTATCCGTATGTTCAAACCATCCGCAGGATTACAGGGTATCAAAGATTTTATCATTGAGACAGTAGAAGCGGCAGGACCAAATCCATGTCCGCCAATGGTGGTAGGTGTAGGAATCGGAGGAACCTTCGATAAAGCAGCACTGCTTGCGAAGAAAGCGTTAATGCGACCGCTGGATTCATCAAATCCGGACCCATTTTATGCAGATCTGGAAGTGGAAATGCTTGAAAAAATCAATCAGCTTGGCATTGGGCCACAGGGATTTGGCGGAAAAACAACAGCCATCGGCTTAAACATTGAAACATTACCGACTCACATTGCAGGAATGCCATGTGCCATCAATATTAACTGCCATGTGACACGTCATAAAACGGAGGTAATTTAATTATGGAAAGACATATTACATTACCATTAACAGAAGAATTGGCAAAAACATTACATGCCGGGGATTCAGTTTATCTGACAGGAACCATTTATACCTCCAGAGATGCAGGACACAAAAGAATGTGTGAAGCACTCGCAAGGGGCGAGAAATTGCCATTTGATCCAAAGGATGCGACGATCTATTATGTTGGCCCGACTCCTGCAAAACCGGGACAGGTCATTGGTTCCGCAGGACCGACCACCAGCGGACGTATGGACGCCTATGCCCCAACCATGATGAGCGTGGGTGCCAGAGGAATGATCGGAAAAGGTGCCAGACTCCCGGAAGTTGTGGGTGCTATGAAGAAATATTCAGGCGTCTATTTTGGTGCGATCGGCGGTGCAGGTGCATTGCTTGCCAAATGTATTAAAAAATGTGAGCTGATTGCCTATGAAGATTTGGGTGCAGAGGCATTGAGGGAGCTGTATGTAGAAGATATGCCACTGGTCGTTATCATTGACAGTGAAGGGAATAATCTTTACGAAGATGGAAGAAAGGCTTACTTGGAAAAATGCAGTGAGAAGAAATAAAATATAATCGTGAGGTTTTCAGGAACAGGGCGTGGATGCCCTGTTCTTGTTTTTTAGTTCTGGCAAAGATTTCTAAAAAAAGAATTAAATCTTTTTCATGGATATTGACTTAAAAAATTGAAGGAGTATGATAGAACAAGAAATTCTGACCGACCAGTCGGTCGGTAAAAACAGGAGGAAGTATATGATATCAAAGTTTAGTGTCAAAAAGCCATATACCGTGTTGGTGGCAGTATTACTGGTAATCGTATTGGGCGTTGTATCGCTGACCCGTATGACCACAGACCTGCTCCCGGATATGAGCTTACAGTATGCACTTATTATTACGACAGATATTGGAGCCAGCCCGGAAAAGGTGGAAATGGAAGTTACAGCGCCGATTGAAGCGGCAATGGCAACTACCACAGGAATTAAGAATGTAGGCTCTATGTCTTATAACAGTTATTCGATTGTAACTTGTGAATATGAACAGAGTGTCAGTATGGATTCGGTAGTCATCGAGATTCAGCAGAGTCTGGATCAGCTGTCCGGCTATTGGGGAGACAATGTGGGAACCCCAATGATCATGCAGATCAATCCTGATATGCTGCCGATTATGACAGCAGCAGTGGATGTGGAGAGCATGGGTGCCCTGAATCTGGCAAACTATGTAGAAAACGATCTGACTCCGGCATTAGAATCTCTGGAGGGTGTTGCATCCGTATCCAGTGTTGGACAGCTGGAAGAAAAAGTCGTGATTACGCTGGATCAGACAAAGATTGATGCAATCAACTCACTTGTGCAGAAAGAAATTAAAGGGGAATTTACTGATGCTGAGAAAGAAATCAGTGATGCGGAAGCAGAGATTGCAGACGGAAAAGCGGCTATCAAGGAAGCTCCAGACCAGTTAAATGAAGTCTTTGATCAGACCATTGAAGGGAAGGAACAGCTGACAGAGGCTGAAAGTGAATTAAAGGAACAGTTAAATACACTGAAGAAACAGAAGCCTCAGCTGGAAGAAATGCGGGATACTCTGGCGGAACAGCTGGCGTCGGAGGATTTTAAAAATCTGGAAACCCAGAGACAGCAGCTGGTCGATGCGATTACACTTTTAGAACCGCAGGTTCCTGAAATTGAGAAGGCCGTAGAAGCTTTAAAACAGCAGTTGGCTGTTTTGGAAGGAACAGCTTTGCCGGAAACACCGTCAGAAGAAACTGAAGGTGAGGGAACAGGAGAATCAACGGAAGCTGCAGAGGCTCAGATTGCAGTTATAAAAGAAAAGATACAGGAACTGGAAACGACGCTGGCCGGTTATACACAGGCAAAAGAAGGTCTGGCAGCGCTTGACCAGGGAGTTTTAGCACAGTTTGCGGCAGTGAATAAATCCGGTCTTGTAAAAGTAGAAAAATTTGAAGATATTTATAAAATCGTGCCAGCATTAGATGCGGCCATTACTCAGATGGATAAAGGCATTGATCAGATGGAAGAAGCACTGATCATGCTCAGTGAACAGAAAGACCTTCTTGGTACTGCGACGGATACGATCAATTTGGAAGCTGCAAAAGCAGCGATGGAACTGGGAAGTGTGGCCGCAGATCTTTCTGTAGCATCAAATTCCCTGGAAGAAGCAAAGACTGCATTGAAAGATGCAAAAGAAACTGCGCTGGATTCGGCAGATATGACAGGAATTCTGACAATCGAAACATTGTCAGGGCTGATTGTTGCACAGAACTTTGATATGCCGGCCGGCTATGCTTATGATGACGATACCCAGTACCTTGTACGTGTCGGTGAGGCGGTAAAGAGTATCGATGAATTGGAAAATCTGGTACTTATGGATATGGGTATGGACTCTGTTGGTCTGATTCGTATCTGTGATGTAGCAAATGTGGAAGTTCTGGATAATTCCGATGAAAGTTATGCGATCATTAACGGAAATCCGGGCATCGTTCTGACCTTTGAAAAACAGACAGGATATTCTACAGGCGAAGTAACCGACAGAATTCTGGATAAATTTGATAGTCTGGAAAAGCAGAACGACGGACTGCATTTTACTGTTTTAATGGATCAGGGTGTTTATATTGATATGATTGTAAACAGTGTCATGGAAAATATGATCATCGGTGCGATTCTTGCGGTACTTGTCTTGATCGTATTCTTAAAAGACTGGAGACCGACCATCGTAATCGCAGTTTCCATTCCATTGTCAGTAATTACAGCAATTGTATTAATGTACTTTACAGATATTTCATTGAACATTATTTCCATGTCAGGTTTAATGTTGGGAATTGGTATGTTAGTAGACAACTCCATCGTAGTTATTGAAAATATCTATCGACTGAGAAATGAGGGACTTTCTATCAGAAAAGCTTGTGTAGAGGGCTCTGATCAGGTAGCAGGTGCGATCATCGCTTCTACTTTGACAACTGTCAGTGTATATATTCCAATTATTTTTACAGATGGTATTACAAGACAGTTATTTGTAGATCTGGCATTGACAATCGCATTTACATTGCTGGCCAGCCTGATCGTTGCGCTGACGGTCGTACCGGCCATGTCCTCCTTTACACTTCGTACAACAAAAGATGTGAAGACACCGTGGTTTGACAAGCTCAGTCAGGGATATGGAAAATTCC
The DNA here is from genome assembly GCA_017622875.1 of Lachnospiraceae bacterium. GTDB lineage: Bacteria > Bacillota > Clostridia > Lachnospirales > Lachnospiraceae > HGM12587. The sequence continues at coordinate 18,372 of JAGAQG010000068.1, read as the reverse complement.
TTGAAAAATGTTTAAGTAAAAGAGCATTGGTATTAATCGTGACCCTTGTGCTTCTGGTAGTCAGCGCAGGAGCCTGCCTGTCAAAGGGTATGACTTTCATGGATATGGATATGGAAACAGGTCAGCTGACTGTAACTGTAGGACCTCAGGAAGGTGAAATTTATACTTTTGAAGAATTAACGGACTATACAAATGAAGTAGTAGAAAGAATTTCAGATATTGAAGGTATCGAGACCATCGGTGCTACGGCAGGCGGAAGTTCTACCATGAGCCTGATGAGCGGCGGTTCAGACACGGCAACGATGTACATACTTCTGGAGGAAAATACGGATGTAACAGCAGCGCAGATTTCTGAAGAAATCGCAGAGCGTACAAAAGATATGGCATGCCTGGTAGAAAGCAGCTCAGGATCGTCTGATTTCTCTGCATATTTTGGAAGTGGTCTTTCGATTAAAATCAAGGGAAGTGATTTGGATACTTTGCAGGAAATCGCTGCTGAGGTAGCAAAAATCGTAGAAGAAACAGAAGGAACGACAGATGTGGAAGATGGTCTGGATGATACAACTCCACAGTGGACAATTAATGTAGATAAGGAAAAAGCAGCAGAATATGGACTGACAGTTGCGCAGGTATTCCAGCTGGTATATGCGGAAATGGCAAGCAGCACAAGTGCAACGACCATTTCTACAGATATCAAGGACTATGAAGTATACCTCCAGACAGAAGGACAGTCTGAACTGCAGCTGGGTGACATTAAATCTCTGACCTATACTTATACAGATAAGGAAGGGGAAGAAAAAGAAATTCCATTGACGGATTTCTGTACAATGGAAGAGACAACAACTTTAAGCACGATTTACCGTGATGCGCAGACAAGATATGTGACGGTATCCTGTGCAATTGACGATGACCATAATGTAACTTTGGTAAGTGATGCGGTTCAGGAAAAGCTTGATGCTATGGAGATTCCGGAAGGATACAGCGTTGAAATGGCTGGTGAGGATGAAACCATCAATGAAGCTATGAGCCAGCTGGTGTTAATGGCAGTATTGGCGATCATTTTCATTTATCTGATTATGGTGGCACAGTTCCAGTCCTTAAAATCACCATTTATCATTCTGTTTACGATTCCATTGGCATGTACAGGTGGTTTCCTTGCATTGTTCTTTACAGGAAAGGAATTGAGTGTTATTGCAATGCTTGGATTTATCATGCTGGCAGGTGTGATCGTAAACAATGGTATTGTATTGATCGATTATATTAATCAGGCCAGAAAGGAAGGCAAGAGTAAGAAAGACGCGATTATCGAGGCCGGTATCACACGACTTCGTCCAATCTTAATGACAGCGCTTACAACAATTCTTGCAATGCTGCCTTCTGCATTTGGCATGGGTGAGGGCTCTGTTATGATGCAGCCAATGTCCATTACCATGGTAGGCGGTCTGACTTATGGTACACTCCTTACACTGTTCGTAATTCCTTGTGTTTATGATCTCTTTAACAAAGAAAAGAGCATGGTAGAGGAAGAACTGTAGAAGAGGAAATGCAATGAATGAAAAAATAAAAAATGTATTTGAGCCTTCTGAGAAAGTTCAGAAAATGTATGAAGCGATCACTGCATTTGTTGAGGAAGAGAGAGATTTATCTTCGATCAAAGTATCGGAGATAACATCCCGCGCAGGAATCGGCAAAGGAACAGCCTATGAGTATTTTTCCTCTAAAGAGGAGATTATCATTCACGCTACCATGTGGATGTGTTCCCGGCAGATGAATAAAATTGTGGAAGAAAGTGATCGACTGGAAGGGTTTGAAAACAAATTTTTCTTCTTACTGGGATGGTTTCAGGAACACAGAGCCTATAACGAAATGCTTTTAAAAGCCATGAAAGGAAGTTTTCAGGGCGATTGTGGAAAAATCAAGAACTTTGTTTCGGAAGATGTGATGGAACAGTTAAAAGGTTACATTGCAGATCAGCTGAACCGACTGATGGAGTTGGGATACCAGGAAGGCATTTTTATGGAGAAGAATGTTGAGAAAAGAATCATCATCTTTGTTGGAGCACTGATGCAGTATGGATTTGGAAGCATGAACCGGGAGGAAGGCGCCGGACTGCAGATGAGTGATGAAGAGCTGCGGAAATTTACCTATGAATGCATGGTGAAAGCATTAAACTAATATGTAATAAAAAATGCCGCTTTTACGGAAAACGTAAAGGCGGCATTGATATTATACTGAAAAATAAAAGTACAGGAAAAGTCCCAGTTCGGCGATTAAAATCAATGGCATTCCAAATTTAAAATACCAGTGTTTGGTCTTATGATGAAAGACATGCATTCCAAGGGTCGTTCCTAAAGAACCGCCGATGAGTGCCAGTAAGAACAATGTTTTTTCTGGAATTCTCCATTTATCACGTTTTGCTTTCTGCTTATCAAGGAACATGGCAAAAAAGCCAATGAGATTGATCAGGCAAAGGTAGATTAAAAAATATTTCATTAGTATCCTAATTCTTCTCCTACTAAAATGACTTTGATACGGTTCGGTGTGCTGGAACGTCTGGTAATGACAATCTGGCTGCAGATACAGTCTGGTGAGTAGCAGTCAGCACATTTTCCTGTCTGTGCACAAGGTGTATTTTTATTTAAACGAACTGCATTTGGCGGTGCGGCAAAGTTGCGTACACGTTTCAATGCACTTTCAACACCAAGGGCAACTTTGTTCATGCCAGCAATGATGATGACATTCTGAGGTCCCCAGCAGAGGCAGGATACGCGGTTAGAACGGCCATCGATATTTACCAGTTCTCCATCCATAGTAATCGCATTGGTACTCATAAGGAAATAGTCTGCCATGACCTGTTTTCCATACATTGCACGAGCTTCTTCCGGTGTTTTTGCTGTATCGCGGTCGATGATTTCATAATTTGCTGTCTTTAAGGCATCCATAAGACCGCATTCTGTTAAGGTCATGGAACCGCCCCATGTAACACTGGAACCTTCCGGCATAAGGGAAAGCGCTTTTTCTACAGCTTCTGCGCTTGTTGCACAATAATAGCCTTCCAGATTCTTTTTAGCCATATTTTTAATGATTGTATTTGCAAGATTCTGATTTGCAGTTTCTTTTGGTGACATAAAATATCCTCCCCATTAGATAAAATATTAATTTTAGTATACAGTTTTGTATGCGAAAACTCAAGTTTAGAGAACAAAATTAAGAGTCTGGTGCTCTTTTCATATAGAGGAAATATGGTATAATATCCCAAAACATAATAGTTTGTGCATAAAATGCGTCATAACCTATACATGCTATGAAAACAGGAATAAAAGTTGAGGTATATTTATGAAACGAGAAGAAATCCCACAACAGTATAAATGGAAAATGGAAGATATGTACGAATCAAATGAAGCGTGGGAAGCGGATTTTGAAAAACTGCAAAAAGGAATCGAAGAACTAAAACAATTTGAAGAAACTTTGGAAAAATCGGCAGAAAATTTACTGAAAATGCAGGAAACCTGTGATGAGCTGAACCAACTGGCAGAAAAGGTGTATGTCTATGCAAATCAGAGACTGCATGAAGACACAAGCAATGCCTACTATCAAGGGTTTTCCGGCAGAGCACAGATGCTGCTTGTACAGATGTCAGAAGCAGGTTCCTACATTGAACCGGAAATTCTAAACATTTCAGAGGAAAAACTGGAAGAAATCTTAAAAACGGAAGCCATCGCGAAATATGAAACCTATTATAGAAGACTTCTTCGCAGAAAAGAACATGTTCTCTCGAAGGAAATGGAAGAACTTCTGGCTGGTGCTGCAGAAGTGGCAGAGGGACCAAAAGATATCTTTATGATGTTCAACAACGCGGATATTAAATTCCCGGTAATTGCTGGTGAAGATGGAGAACCTGTGGAAATTACCCATGGAAAATATGTGAAACTTCTGGAAAGTCAGGACAGAGAAGTGCGTAAGGCAGCATTTATGGGGCTTTATGAAACTTACGGTAAATTTAAAAATACATTGGCTGCGACTTATTGTGCAAACGTAAAACAGGCCGGATTCTTTGCAAAGGCAAGAAAATATGAATCTTCTTTAAATGATGCATTGGATGGCAGTGCGATTCCTGTGGAGGTATATGACAGCCTGATTGAGAGTGTTCATGCACATTTGCCGGCGCTGCACGAGTATGTAAAGGTACGAAAAGAGAAGCTTGGGGTGGAAGAGCTTCACATGTATGACCTTTATGTGCCGATGGTTGGAGAGGCTGATAAAAAGATTCCTTATGAGGAAGCGAAAGAAGTTGTATTGAATGGACTGGCACCGCTTGGCGAAGATTATCTGGAGCTTTTGAAAAAAGGCTTTAACGAGGGCTGGATTGATGTTTACGAAAATGAAGGAAAACGAAGCGGAGCATATTCCTGGGGTGCATATGGAACCCATCCATATGTACTTTTGAATTATCAGGATAATCTGAATAATGTATTTACGTTGGCTCACGAAATGGGTCATGCGCTGCATTCTTACCACTCTGATAAAGCACAGGATTATATTTATGCAGGATATAAAATTTTCGTAGCAGAGGTGGCTTCTACTTGTAATGAAGCACTTTTGATTCGATATCTTTTAGATAATTCTAAGGATGATAAGGAGAAGGCTTATCTTTTGAATTATTTTTTAGAGCAGTTTAGAGGAACTTTATTCCGACAGACCATGTTTGCGGAGTTTGAGAAAATCGCTCATGCGAAATCTGAGGCGGGAGAACCGCTGACTGCGGAAGTACTTTGCGATATTTATTACGAGCTGAATAAACAATATTTTGGCGAAGACATCGTGGTGGATAAAGAGATTGCACTGGAGTGGGCAAGAATTCCTCACTTCTATACGCCATTCTATGTATATCAATATGCGACCGGATTTTCAGCAGCCATTGCTATCAGCAGTAAGATCTTAAGAGGTGAGCCGGGAATCGTGGAAAAATACAAGAAGTTCTTAAGCAGCGGTTCTTCTTTAGACTGTATTGATCTGTTAAAAATTTGTGATGTTGATATGACCACCAAAGAGCCGGTGGAAGAGGCTTTGAAGGTGTTCGAAAGCATATTAGAAGAATTTCGGCAGATTTTATAAAAAACTATTTAAATAATTGGGGAAAAAGCCGAAAAAAGCAAAAAAATAAAAGCCTTTATTGACAAAACACACAATAAAGGCTATATTTAAATCAAGAAATGGGAACGTTCCCTATCGTAAAAAACGGTAGGGATTTTAAAAAGGATATTTTCGGGAACGTTCCCAAAAATAAAGGATTATTTCTATGTGCATATTTCTGCAATTTTCTATATAATGGGTAAAGATACAAATAGAAGATAAAGGAGTCATAGAAATGATTGCTACAATTTTTGATGTTGCAAAAGAAGCAGGTGTTTCCAAATCAACAGTTTCAAGAGTTTTGAATCATGAACCTGGGGTAAAAGAAAGCACGCGTGCAGCTGTAGAAACTGCTATTGAAAAACTGAATTATTCGCCTAGCTATTTTGCCCAGGGAATCCGTACAGGAAAAACAATGACAATTGCGGTCATGGTACCTGAATATACAAATCTTTTTTATAATGAACTTTTTAGAGGTGTAGAGGATGTGGCATTGGCAAATGGATATCTGGTGCTGATGTGCAACACTGAAAGACGTTCCACAACAGAAAAGGATTATACTGAAGAACTGTTAAACAGAAATATCGATGGAATTATTTACAATACCTATGATGCCAGTCCGGAAATGCTGAAATACTTAGAGAAACTTTCAGAGAGAGTTCCGGTTGTATTGATGAATAAAATTTTTAGAGAAAATACAACGCTTCCTTATGTTATGACAGATGGGTTTAATAGTACGAGAAATGCCGTGAAATATTTATATGATCAGGGAAAAAGAACTTTTGGCTATATTCAGAATATGAAGAATATTAGTGTTACAGAGGATCGGTATCTCGGATTTTTGCAAGGATTAAAAGATTGCAATATTGAACTTAGGGAAGAATTTGTCTATCAGGCGGAGGAAGATAAGGATCCGGATTACATTAAACAGGGGTGCATGGCGGCAGAATATTTTGCATCATTATCTGAGAGGCCGGAAGCAATTTTAAGTGTCATCGATGCACTGGCGATTGGCTGCGTACAGCAGTTTAAGAAGCTGGGAATTAATGTGCCTGAAGAGGTTAACATCGTAGGATACGATAACATTTCTTTAAGTGCTCTAATTAACCCGGCATTGACGACTATTAGTCAGCCAATTCGAAAGCTTGGACAAAAGGCAGCAGAAATTGTAATAGCCAAAATTAATGGGCAGCCTGTAGACGAACAGGTTTTGTACGAAGGAGAATTAGTTCTGCGCGATACGACAGATTGATATAAACTTTTCATATCATTGTGCACGTGAGATGAAAAGCTTTATATAAAAAGCAAAAGCTTATTTTAAGGAGGTTTTTCAAATGAAAAAGAAATTACTCAGTCTCATTCTCTGTGTGGCAATGGTAGCAAGCTTAGCAGCAGGCTGCGGAAACACTGAAGAAGCAGCAACAGATGCTCCGGCAGCTGAAGAAACAGTTGAAGAAGCAGTAACTGAAGAAAGTGGATACAAACTTGGCATTTCTGTTCTTACAATGTCAGGTCAGTTCTTCATTGACCTTGTAGATTCTGCACGAGCCACAATTGAAGATATGGGTGGCGAACTTATCGTAAACGATGCGGATAATTCTGCTGAAACACAAGTTGCAGCAGTAGAAAATTTTATTTCCGCAGGTGTAGACGGTATTATCATTTGTGCGGTTGATGTAGAAGCTGTAGCATCGATCATTGCTGAAGCAAAGGCTGAAGGAATTGCTGTGGTTTGTTTGACATCTAAGGTTGAAGGATATGATGCGTATATTGGTGCTGATGAGTATCTCTTAGGATATACACAGGGTGTTGCAGTCGGTAAATGGATTGCAGAAAAATGGGGAACTGAAGAAGAGATTGAAGCAGCAACTCTTAACTATGACTTACTTGAATCTGTTATTCAGCGTAAAGTTGGTATTATGGAAGGGGTACAGGAATATGCTCCAAATGTTAAATTCGTAGCAGATCAGACAGCAGCAGACCAGTCAGAAGGTATGACAGCGACAGAAAACTTTTTACAGGCAAATCCAAACTTAAGAGTAGTTTGTGGTGTGTCTGACGGTGCAGCGCTGGGAGCATACGAAGCATTTAAAGCAAATGAAATGACAGATCCTGAAAAATATATCATTGCAGGTGTAGATGCGACAGAAGAAGCATTGAATAAAATCAGTGAAGGAACAATCTATCAGTTTTCTGTAGATCAGAATCCAAAAGGAACTGGTGCAAAACTTGTTGAAACATGTGTTGCAGTTATTGAAGGCGGAGAATTTGAAAAAGATTACAATCAGGATTTAGTTTGTGTAACACCAGAAAATATTGCAGATTATAAATAAGTAAGCAATCAGGCACTGACTCTTCCAGGGTAAGAGCCAGTGCCCTTTTTCTGCCCAAAACTTCTGAAAAGGAGGAGAACCTATGGGGAAAATTTTGGAATTGAGAAATATTACCAAAGAGTATCCGGGGGTAAAAGCCTTGAACCGGGTAAACCTGGAATTTTACAGTGGAGAAGTTCATGCACTCATGGGAGAAAATGGTGCTGGGAAATCGACATTGATTAAAATAATTTCAGGGGCTATTAAGCCAAATGGCGGGAAGATTATTTTTGAAGGAAAAGAATATGATGAGATGAATCCTGTGTTGTCTCAGAAATTAGGAATTGGAGTCATTTATCAGGAGTTTAATCTGGTTCCAGAGCTTTCCATTGCAGAGAATATTTTCCTGGGAAGAAAATTAACGAATGGTCTTACCATTAACCGAAAGCTGATGAATGAAAAAGCAGATGAGTTGATGAAAAGCTTTGGAATTGATGTGGATGTTAGAAAACCGGTAAAAACGCTGACGGTTGCTTATCAGCAGCTGGTTGAAATTGCAAAAACAATTTCAAATGATGTGAAGGTTCTGATCATGGATGAACCTTCGGCACCCTTGACCAATAGAGAAATTGATGCAATGTTTGAAATTATTGAGAAATTGAGAGCAAAGGGCATTGCAATTATATATATTTCCCACCGTATGGAAGAAATTTTCAAAATTTCTGATAAAGTTTCAGTTATGCGTGACGGTGAATATGTGGGAACAAAATTGACAAAGGATACTTCCAGACCTGAATTGATTCAGATGATGGTGGGGAGAGAACTAAAAGAACAGTTTCCGGAAGCAAAATCGGAAATTGGGAAGATTGTACTGGAAGTTAAAAATTTATCGACACCGACACTTTTGAAAAATGTAAGCTTTCATGTTTGTGAGGGAGAAATTTTGGGATTGGCAGGTCTTGTGGGAGCCGGTCGTACAGAAACAGCAAGAGCTATTTTTGGAGCAGATCAGATTTCTTCGGGAGAAATTTATGTACGTGGTGAAAGAGTGCAGATACATAAACCACAGGATGCCATTGAAAAGGGAATTGCCTATATTCCGGAAGACAGAAAAAAACACGGTGTACTTTTGGAAATGTCAGTTCGAGAAAATACTTCGTTCATTGCATTAAAGAAAATTTCTAAAGCCGGGGTTGTGGATAAAGTTAAGGATAAGAAACTGGCTGAAGAATATATTGATAAATTGAAAATTAAGACACCTACAATGGAACAACTTAGCAAAAATTTATCCGGCGGCAATCAGCAGAAAGTAGTTTTAGCAAAATCACTGGCAAGTGACTCCAATATTATTATTTTCGACGAACCGACCAGAGGAATCGATGTAGGTGCAAAGCAGGAGATTTATCACTTAATGCGTTCTCTTGCGAAGGAAGGTATGGCAATCATTATGATTTCTTCAGAAATGCCGGAACTTTTAGGAATGTCAGACCGAATCATTGTTATGCATGAAGGTAAGGTGATGGGAGAAGTATCTGGAAAAGATGCAACCCAGGAATTGATACTGGAATACGCTTCTGGTGGATATGGTAAGGAGGAAGCTTCGAATGAAAATTAATGAGTTTGTGAAAAAATACAGTACGGTGATTTTATTATTAGCGGTTGTAGCTTTTTTCTCGATTATGACAGATTCTTTTCTGGCAACGAGAAATATGATTAATATTTTGAGACAGGTAGCAGTGCTAAGCATTTTATCCGCGGGTATGACATTTGTTATTATTTCCGGTGGTATGGACTTAACTGTTGGGTCAATGTTAGGGCTCACTGGCGTAGTGTGTGCAAAGTTTATTGTTGAATTACAGATTCATCCAGTAATCAGCATTATTTTAACAGTACTCCTTATGACTTTATTTGGAACATTAACGGGTCTTTTAATTGTAAAACTGCATGTTGCCCCGATGGTAATTACGCTTGGAATGATGACTGTTGCAAGAGGACTGGCTTATATTTTTTCAGGAGGAATTCCAATTTATAATATTCCGGAAGGAGTGGTGTTTCTGGGACAAGGAAAGATCGGACCAATTCCGGTACCAGTCATTACTATGATAATTATTGTATTAATAGCGAATTATGTGCTGAACAATTCTTATTACGGCAGATATGTATATGCGATTGGAGGAAATGAAGAAGCTGCGAGACTTGCCGGGGTAGCAGTAGATAAGATTAAAGTATCTTTATATTCTATGAGTTCATTTTTAGCAGGTATTGCAGGTGTAACACTGATGGCGCGTATCAGTTCAGGTTCTCCACAGTCAGGTACTGGAATGGAAATGGATGTTGTTACTGCGGTAGTTATTGGCGGCGTCAGCATTAGTGGTGGTAAGGGAAAAATTATGGGTGCTTTTCTGGGAGCGCTGATCATTGGGGTTTTGAGCAATGGACTTACCATTATGAATATCGGTGAATACTATCAGCAGGTAGTGAAGGGGATTGTACTCATTTTAGCAGTTGCGTTTGATACGTATACAAATACTGACAGAGTTAAGAAAGTAAAGGAATAGGTTCCGGAGGGGCTAATCATGAAAAATATTTTATGTTATGGGGACTCCAATACTTATGGACTGAAATCAGACCTGGTGAGCAGATTTGAAAGACATGAGCGATGGACGGGAATATTACAAAAAGAATTAGGTGAGGAGTATTACATTATTGAAGAAGGGTTAGGCGGAAGAACGACTGTTTGGGATGATCCAACAGAGGAACACAAAAATGGTAAGAAATATTTATTGCCATGCCTTGACAGCCACAAACCATTAGATTTAGTAATATTGATGCTTGGAACAAATGATTTGAAGAAAAGATTTTCTCTATCCAGTTTTGATGTGAAAGTTGGAATGGATAATGTGGTAAGGACTGTTTTAAAATCGGATGCGGGATATGATGGAAATGCACCGAAGGTGTTACTTGTAACACCAGTACCGATTTTCAGTATTGGAAATGTAGATCTTGACAGAATGCTTCCAGATGGAGAGGAAAAGAGCAAACAGCTTGCACCATATTATCAGTCGATAGCTGAGCAGTATGGAATCTATTATATGGATCCGGCTGGAAAAGTAGAAGTGAATGATACAGATGGTATTCATTATAGCCTGAAAGGACATCAACAGATGGCTGACTTGATGGCAGAAAAAATCCGAGAAATTTTTGAAAAATAGTGTTGACAATCTCAGCGGCCTGTGCTATATTAAACAAGTCGCTGAGATACATCAGCGAAAACAAAGTAAATGCGATAGTGGCTCAGTTGGTGGAGTACAACCTTGCCAAGGTTGGGGTCGCGGGTTCGAGTCCCGTCTATCGCTCTTGAAGCTCTTGAGAAATCAAGAGCTTTTTTTTCGTTATTAAGTATGGTAAAATTAAGAAAAATGTTTTGCGAGGTGATTTTGTGTCTCAGATTGACCAGTTACAGAAATTAATTGATGAAAGCAAACGAATCGTCTTCTTTGGCGGGGCAGGGGTATCTACAGAGAGCGGAATTCCGGATTTTCGAAGCACTGACGGACTATATCATCAGCACTATGCGTACCCACCGGAAACAATTCTTAGCCATACATTCTTTATGAAGAAAACGGAGGAATTCTATCGTTTTTATAGAGATAAAATGTTATGCCTGAATGCAAAGCCAAATGCAGCCCACTTAAAACTGGCAGAATTGGAAGAAGCAGGAAAGCTGACCGCTGTGGTAACTCAGAACATTGATGGGCTTCATCAGATGGCAGGAAGCAAAAAGGTACTGGAACTTCACGGATCAGTCCTTAGAAATTATTGTATGAAATGCGGAAAATTCTATGACGCAGAGCATATTTTGCATAGTGAGGGCATTCCAAAATGTGAATGCGGCGGTATCATCAAACCGGATGTGGTACTTTACGAAGAGGGACTGGACGATCAAGTAATGAGTGAGGCCATTCATCACATTGCGACCGCAGATATGCTGATCATCGGAGGAACGTCCCTTGTGGTGTATCCGGCAGCAGGAATGATTCGTTATTTTAGAGGGGATAAGCTGGTGCTCTTAAATAAGAGTACGACACAGGCGGACGAACATGCGACACTCTGTATCAGAGACAGCATTGGGCAGGTTTTAAAACAAATTGAAGTGAGATAAAGGAGAAGGATTATGGCAGTTGTAAAAAAAGAATTCGGAAAAAATTCAAAAGGAGAGCTGGCACATTTGTATGAGATCACAAATGCAGCAGGGATGAAAGCAATCGTGACAGATTTTGGAGCAACCTTACATTCTTTATATGTGCCGGACAAGGATGGTCAGCTGCGAGACGTTGTTTGGGGCTATGATACTGTAAAAGAGTATGAAATTGACAACGGACCATTCTTTGGCGCTACAGTAGGTCGTATTGCGAATCGTGTAGGCGGTGCGATGGTGACAATCAATGGTGTGGACTACCAGATGCCTGTAAATGAACGTACGAACTGTCTTCACAGTGGACCGGAATGTTATCATGTGCGTATGTGGGATACAGAAATTCTTGAAAATGCAGTGAAGTTTTCTATTTTAAGTCCTGATGGAGATCAGGGGCTTCCGGGAAATTTCAATGTGAGTGTTATTTATACATTGACAGAAGATAATGGTCTGAAGATTACATATGACGGAATTTCAGATAAAGATACCTATGTATCTATGACAAACCATAGTTATTTCAACTTAAATGGGGAAAAATCCGACAGTATTTTAGAGCATGAATTATGGGTTGACGCGGATGCATTTACCAGAGTCAGCAATGAAATGATCTCTACGGGTGAAATTTTAGATGTAACTGGTACTGCAATGGACTTTAGAACTCCAAAGGCAATCGGACGTGATATTAATAATGAGGAAGAACCATTAATGATTGGCGGAGGTTATGACCATAACTGGGTAATTAATGAGCATGCAGCAGAGAAAGCAATCGTAAAAATAACTTCTGCAGAATCAGGAATTGCTATGGAAGTGTTTACAGATTATCCGGGAATCCAGATTTATACAGGAAACTTCCTTTGCGATAAGCCTGGAAAACGAGGACGCATTTATCCAAACCGCAGCGGTGTTGCATTTGAGACGCAGCAGTTCCCAGATGCAATGCATCATGAGAACTTCCCGAGTGCTTTGGTAAAAGCAGGTGAAAAGTTCCACACAGAGACGGAATATAAGTTTTCTGTTAAATAATAGGTTGTTAAGAGTGAAAATCCAGCAGATTTTCACTCTTTTATTAATTTGGAAAAATTTTCAAAAAAATGAGTTAGCCTACTTGACTTTGAGTTAGTCTGGTGTTACCATATCCTATGGATTAGTTAGAACTAATCGTTGTCCGAGTACAGGAGGTTAGCATGAATTTAACAGAAGCACAGGCAGGAGAAGAATATATCATTAGAGATATCCAGACAGATGATGAAGAGTTAAATGATTTTCTCTTCACGTTGGGATGTTACAGCGGTGAGCCGATTACAGTGGTTTCGCGCTTAAAAGGCGGATGTGTAGTTGCAATCAAAGATGGCAGATACAACATTGATAACCAGCTTGCCGAAGCGATTATTGTTTAAGAATAACATGAGAATTCACAAAGCGGGGTTCTCATTGTTTTTTGATATGCGGTTAGATGAAACTACCTTGTATTAGGAAAAAGAAATTAAGATTAGAAGAGGCTATATGAAATCAAGGAGGAACTTTAGTTATGAGAATTGCTTTAGCAGGTAATCCAAACAGCGGCAAGACTACCATGTACAATGCACTCACAGGAAGAAGCGAACGTGTAGGTAACTGGGCAGGTGTTACTGTCGATAAAAAAGAAAATCCAATTAAGAGAAGCTTTTATAATGGAGCGGAAGAATTGATCGCGGTTGACTTACCGGGTGCGTACTCCATGTCTCCATTCACATCAGAAGAAAGTATCACAAGCGGTTACGTTAAAAATGAACATCCGGATGCGATCATCAATATCGTGGATGCGACAAACTTAAGCCGAAGCTTATTCTTCACAACACAGTTGTTAGAACTGGGAGTTCCGGTTGTAGTTGCTCTGAACAAGAGTGATATCAATGCAAAGAAAGAAACAGTTATCGATGCTGCAAAATTATCTGAGAAATTAGGATGCCCGGTCGTAAATACCATTTCTACAGTGAACAGCGACAAAGGTCTGGCAGAAGTAGTAAAAGTTGCAGCTTCTTTAAAAGGAAAAGAACAGAAAGCTCCATATTCTCAGGGAGATATCGATTTACATAGCAAAGAAGCAGTTCAGAAAGCCGACAGAGCACGTTTTGAATTTGTAAACAAAATCGTAGCAGAAGTTGAAACACGTAAAGTTCTTACAAAAGAAAAGAACAGCCAAGATAAGATTGACGATATTCTTACAAATAAATGGCTTGGTATTCCAATCTTTGCAGTGATCATGTTCCTTGTATTTTACATTTCACAGTCAACTGTAGGTACATGGATCGCAGACTGGCTGGTAGGCTGGATCGAAGTATTCCAGGAATGGGTCGCAGGACTTGTAGAAGGCGCATCTCCATTCGTTCAGGCGTTGCTTGTTGATGGTGTCATCGGTGGTGTAGGTGCAGTTGTTGGTTTCCTTCCACTGGTTATGGTAATGTACTTCCTGATTGCTTTACTGGAAGACTGCGGATACATGGCTCGTGTAAGTGTAGTTATGGACCCAATCTTCAAACGTGTAGGTCTTTCCGGTAAATCCGTAATCCCTATGGTTATCGGTACAGGTTGTGCAATCCCTGGTATCATGGCTTGTCGTACGATCCGTAACGAAAGAGAACGTCGTGCAACAGCAATGTTAACTCCATTCATGCCATGTGGTGCAAAATTACCGGTTATCGCCTTATTCGCCGGTGTATTCTTTGCAGATGCTTCATGGGTAGGACCAATGATGTACTTTGTTGGTATCCTTTTAATCTTCTTAGGTGCATTGCTTGTAAATAAGATCACAGGATACAAATACAGAAAATCATTCTTTATCATGGAGCTTCCGGAATATAAGATTCCAAGTCTTAAGAGAGCGTGTCTTTCTATGCTGGAACGTGGTAAAGCTTACATTGTAAAAGCAGGTACGATCATCCTTGTCTGCAACACAGTTGTACAGATCATGCAGTCCTTCAACTGGCAGTTCCAGCTTGTGGAAGAAGGAATGGAAGCAACTTCCATTCTTGCATCTATCGCAACACCAATCGCTGTTCTTCTGATTCCACTGGGAATTGGCACATGGCAGCTGGCTGCAGCAGCAGTGACAGGTTTCATTGCAAAAGAAAATGTTGTTGGTACACTTGCAGTTGTATATGGTGTAACATCCTTCATCGATACAGAAGAACTGGCCCTGATGGGCGGCGCAAGCGAAGTTGCAGCAATCTTTGGTCTTACAAAAGCAGCAGCACTTGCATGCTTAATGTTTAACCTTTATACACCACCTTGCTTCGCAGCACTTGGTGCGATGAACTCTGAAATGAAAGACAGAAAATGGTTCTGGGGCGGTGTTGCGTTACAGTTTGCAACAGGCTACACAGTAGCATTCCTTGTATACCAGATTGGTACACTTATGACTGAAGGAACTGTAGGTACAGGTTTTGTTCCTGGATTGATCGCAGTTGCAGCAATCGTGGCAGTTGTGGTATATATTATTAAGAAACAGGAAAAGAAATTTGAAACTGAATATGCTTTAAAAGGGAAGAAAGCATAGACAGAGTGTTAAGAGGTGATCAGTATGACCGTTGATATCATTGTAATGTTGATAATTGTGCTTCTCGTTGTAGCAGCGATCATGTATATCAGAGGAGAGAAAAAACGTGGTGTGACATGCATTGGATGCCCGCATGCGGCAGAATGTGCGAAGAAGAAGCAGGGCGGATGCGGTACTGATACGAAATAGAATGATATTGAATAAAATCAGGGGAGAGACCTTGTGGTCGCTCCCCTTTTTGCGCTGTGTGCCTGCAAGATTTTGCCTTTCCCTTGGAATCTATTACATTTTATGTTATTCTGTAAATAATAACAAATGACGGTCGCCTATAACGGCTATGATTGTTATTTCAAAATTCTTAATTTATCGACATATCGCCGGAAAATCCACTTTTATTTTACAATTGAAAGCAGAAGCAAGAGGCTATTTACACGGATTTTTCGTTCTGCTAAAATGAACGGAGAAAAGATGCAGCAGTTGAAAACGAAGACACATTTAGCTCATGGCATCGAAAAAACTGAATATGAAGCCCAATATGACGAAAATGTAAAAGCACTTTTATCAGACAAACAGGTGCTGGCAAGAACCTTGATAGAGAAGTATGGTTTATAAAAGGTTCGCACCGCTAAGCATACAAGTAATAATATGTAAGTTTTTAGAGGCTGTCGCATTAATGCGGCAGCCCTTTTCATGGGTTGCATCTAAAGAACAAAATATCCTGCCAAAATTCCTAATACAGCGGATATGCAGATGATCAGAATCGGACTCTTCTTTTTTAGTGCCAGAACAAGTGAAATTAAGAAGATAACTGCCATCACGTAAAAAGAAAGAGTAGAAAAAGCGGAAAAGCTGATTCCATCCGGAAAAAAGACAGTTCTTCCTACGGACACTACTGCAGTTCCAATAAGTCCTACCACAGCAGGCTTTAAGCCCGCCATGCAGCCGCGGACAATCTTGCTGGTTTTGAATTTTTCATAGCATTTTGCCACGATAAGAATAATCAAAAATGCAGGGAATACTACACCAAAGGTCGCACAGACTGCACCGAAAATGCCGCCGACTTCAGCGCCTACATAGGTCGCAATATTGACTGCTAGAGGTCCGGGTGTGCTTTCACTGACTGCAATAAAATTAACGAGAGAGGTGGCGTCCATCCAGCCGTGGGATGTGACCTCTGCCTGAATTAAAGGAACCATGACATAACCGCCGCCAAATGTGAAGGCGCCGATTTTAAAAAATGTCCATAACAGTTCTAAATAAATCATTGTCTGGTCCTCCTTTCGTACAGACAGGAGGATACAAGCCCTATAAGAGCGCAGACGATAATGACCGGAAAAATGCTGAGATTAAAAAATGCTACAGCGATAAAAGCGGTCAACATTAATAGATAAGAAAGAATGCTTTTTGGACATTGCGCGTACATAGACCACATTGCTTTGATGATCAGGGCAAGGACACCGGCGCGGATGCCCAGAAAGGCATATTGTACAGGCTTTAGTTCCTGAAATTCACGGATAACATAGGAGAGTGCCAAAATAATAAAGAAGGACGGGAGCACGACTCCGAGAGTAGCACAGATTGCTCCTAAAGTACCGGCAATGCGGTACCCTACGAAGGTTGCTGTATTGATAGCGATTGGCCCCGGCGTTGATTCGGCGATGGCCAAAATTTCTAAGATATCATCAGTTGTGATCCATTTTTTTGTTTCTACGACCTCTTTTTGAATCAGTGGAATCATGGCATAGCCGCCACCAAAGGTGAAAGTTCCAATCTTTCCAAAGGTCAGAAACAAGTCTAAAGCAGTTCTGCTGGTTTTCATGATTTCATAATTTCCCCCTTGTGCTTTACATTTTAGTGTGCTAGTATAAAATTACAAGACGAACATATGTTCTATAATAGAGCGACGAAAAAGATTAAGACGTAAGAGAAGGGGAGGATAGTTAAATTTTAATTCTGCGGAATCCCACGGAATTAAAATCAATGAGGTATCCTATAACAAATTTATGGTGCCCCCTGCCAGATGGAAAAAGGAATTTGACGCAATAGGTATTAATCAGTTGTTGGTTCTTACAAATATGGAAAACTATAATGCGATTTTAATTGATAAAAGGAAGGATATACAAATGGAGGAAAAACAGATTTTAGTAACTGCCGATAATATTCAAAATTTAGTATATACAGTTCGTGGACAACAAGTAATGTTGGACAGTGATTTGGCAGAAATCTATGGATATACTGTAAGAACCTTAAATCAACAAGTTAATCGTAATATAGAACGTTTTCCAGAAGATTTTATGTTTCAGCTTACACAAGAAGAATGGGATATTTTGAAGTCACAAATTGTGACTTCAAGTTGGGGTGGTAAAAGAAAGCTTCCATATGTTTTCACAGAACAAGGTGTATATATGCTTACAACTGTCCTAAAAAAAGATTTGGCTGTGCAGCAAAGTATTGCAATTATGCGTGCATTTAAGGAAATGAGACATTATATCCAGAAAAATCCACAGTTGGCTACTAGAACAGAACTGAATGCTATATCAGAGCATTTGTCCTATTTAAAAGGACATGTATCTTCATTTGAAGAGCGTGTGGATAAACAAATTTTGGATATAAAAAAGGATATAAATAAGTTGAACGAAAACTTCATTAACAAAGAAGATTTGAAAGAATTTATTATTTTCAAAGGACAAAAATTTGAGGCAGATATACTTTATACCGACATTTATAAAAAAGCTCAAAAAAACATTATGATTGTTGATGATTATATAAGTGATAAAACGCTCCAATTGTTATCTCAAAAACAAGAAAATGTTGCTGTCACACTTTTTACGAGAAATGCATGCAATGTTCAACAAAGATTAACAGCTTCCCTTGTTAATGATTTTAATGAAGAGTATCCAACACTTTGCTTAAAACCGAATAAGGAATGGCATGACCGATGTATTTTCATTGATTATGGTACGGAAAATGAACAGGTATATCAGTGCGGAACATCCAGTAAGGATGCGGGGACAAAAATCTGTTCAATTATAAAAATCGAAAAGACAGAGATCTATCTGTTTATTGTAAAATAAAATTACCCAAAGTTGCAAAACAAAAATGGACAAAGTTGCAAGTCCATTTTGGACAAAGTTGCAAGCTCTCGCATACAGGTTCTCAGGAATGGTGCAGCGCCTGAGTGGTAGCCACCAAGTATG
>JAGAQG010000002.1 GCA_017622875.1 Lachnospiraceae bacterium | reverse complement strand
TGAAAAAATTCAGAGAAAAATAGGGTATCTGCCACAGGAAATTGAACTTTATCCTAATTTGACTGTTCAGGAGTGTTTAGAGTATATGGGTGATTTGGCAGGTGTTCCAAAAGCAGAATGCAAGAAACGAATAGAATATTACTTAAAAAAGACCAGTCTTATGGAACATCGAAAGAAGAAAATGAAACAGTTATCGGGTGGTATGAAAAGACGAGTTGGATTAGTACAGGCACTTTTGAATGAACCAGAATTTTTGATTGTAGATGAACCGACTACTGGCTTAGATCCAGAAGAACGTATTCGTATTCGTAATTTGTTAGTAGACTTTTCTGAAAACAGAACGGTTTTGTTTTCAACTCATGTGGTAGAGGATTTAGCTGCTACCTGTAATCAACTTGCAATTATGCACAAAGGCAGCTTTTTATATTCGGGTTCTATGAAGAATTTGGCAGAAGAAGCACAGGGGAAAATATGGGTTTGTAAAGTACCAGATGAGGAAAAGGCAAGAGAAGTAGAGCGTAAGTATCGCATTACATCAAAACAATACGTTGAGGGAGGATTGAAGTTAAGAGTGATTTCTGAAATACAGCCAGAATTGGAGTGTATGTCAGTTCCGGCTACATTGGAAGATGCGTATATCTATGTGACAAATCAATACAAGTAGGAAGCTTTCGTATTGAATTTTGAGAAGGGAATAAGATTTTGAGAGAAGATCAAAGAAGGGGATACATGTTTTGGGGCATCTCCTTCTTTGATGATTCAGAGGTGTGGGAAAGAGTAATGAGAAGCTATGCGTTTGTAAGAGAGTCTAAAATAAAGTGTGTAAGTTATCGGTAACAAAACTTACGCACTTTATTTTTATATAACGTGTTTGCAACATTCCACTCACTAACCCCAGTAAAATCAAGGGAGTTCAGTTTTCATAACGTGAACTTCAGTTTTTCAAAGTGTGCAGATGATAAAGGCACTTTATAGAATGATTCTATATGGAAGTGCCTTTTCCTATCTTATCTTTTAGATGGATCAATAAAGTGCCTTTCAAGCATATGGCTATATTCTGGAAGCTGACTCATATAAGGTTGATATGCTTTGAGGATTAACTGTTTTTCTAAAGGTGTCGAAATATAAATATCGTGGCAGTGGCCTCTGGATTCTAATACATCACAGGCTATTTCATATAGCAGTTGGTCGCACAGTCTTTCGGCAGTAGTGATGACTTCGGGGTGCATTACAAAATCGTCCATGTTTTTAGTGATACCCGTTATCAGAATATATCCGAGTTTGTCAGACCAAAGCAGATCCAATGTTCTGGAGTTTTGGATGTACTCCGCAAAAACGATTTTCACTTTTTCAATAGATTCTAATTGTTTCTTTGTGTAATTCATGTTGGTTCTCCTTATGTAATTTATTTGGCTGTTGTTGCCATGATAATTATAATGCGCTAGATGGTAAGTGAATAGGTTATGAGAGTTCCACCATGTAGAGATTATAATTCTGGTTGCTCTTTTTCCTGAGCATGCTCCTTGTTTAAAATGCTGTTCACATTGGAATGAATGGTTTGTAATTCTCTGAGTTTTGCACGAGAGAATGAATAATCCTCATATTCTTGATTTTTCTTTTTCATTAGTTCTTCCTTTTCTTTGCGAAGTTGTTTTAATGAAGGAATCTTTTCACCATTGGTCAATTGTTTTAATTCCTTTCGGGCTGTTTCGTATAAAAGGATTTCAGATTCATGATTTTCGCGGAATTTTTTCTTGTTTTTTGCTTTCAAATATTCTCCATATACTTGCTTGTGAGCAAGGTACTGACCGCTGTTTTTGATAAGCAGATTTACGGTTTTTAGTCGATCCTCTGTATTCTTTAATGAAAGACGTTTATCTTCAAAATCTGATTGAGTGGAAGAGAGCAACTGTTCCAATTCCTCTACTGTTCCAATACCATTTTCCTGTAAAAATGCAAGCGTCTTTGACATTTGCTGGAGATTGCCAACTTTAACTTTCTGTGCATAAAAACGATTCTGTTGTGCTTTGATATTGGATTTAATATCAATAATAAGGCGAATTGTTTTTTGTGAAGGAACATATTTGGGGGTAGGCTCTTGGGTTTCTGTTGTAATTGGTACATCTATCGCAGGAATATTTTTTTTCAGAATAAATTCCTGAATATATTCTTTTTCAAAATTGGTTCCGAGCTGTCGTCCACGAATAGGTCTGTCTTTATCCGGTAGTTTATAGCTGATTCGTCCACGGCTTTCATGAACTGCAATTCCATAATTCTCAAATAACTTTTTCTGAAATTCTTCCATAGAGTTGCTGTCGTCCAGAGTAGCAGAAATAGCTTTACGAAGAAATCCATTCTCTGTCTCAAATTCTGTTTTGTCCGGAGTGATGCCGGCTTCAATTTTTTCTTTATTCTCTGCATCGAGTTTTGCCTGACCTTTACGCTGCGCCCAATATTCACGGTCTGTGATTCTGATCTTTGCGGGTGACAGTAGATCAACCTGATAGAATTGTTCTCTCTGACAGAGTATCATAGTTTCTTGTTTTAAATATTCCAACATTTTATTTGTGGAACGATGCTTATTTCCAGCTTTGGCATCTCCCGGACGTTCCATAAAAGATTGCTGCGGAACATCATACTTTCTGACACTATTGATAACAATGTGCACGTGGATATTTCCTGCACTATTATGACCATCTGGATGTGTACAAATGATAGTCTGATGACCAGGGAAATTCTTTGAGGCAAATTCTTTTCCTAATTCTTGCGCTCGTTCTGGAGTAAGACCATTTTCATCTTTATCGCGTGGATCAAAACTGATGATGTAGTGATGAGCCTTTACTTCTGAGCGTGTATTATTTTTCTTAAAATATGCGTTGGTAGATTCACATTCTCTGCCAAAATTGAATGGATCACAGTTTAGACCGTCCAATAAATATTCTTCTCGTGGAATCATTTGGCCATGTTCATTCAGGATAGGTTTGTTTGTAAATTCATCATGTTTAAAGCAAAGATAATCCGTTGCTGCATCATAATTAGAATTACGAATTTTGATATGTTTAATTACTGCCACGATACTCACCTACCATTTCTTTTACGTCTTCTCTGATAGATCTTAATTCTGTAATAGATTGTAATAGTTCTTTTCGCAACGAGAGATTCATAGAACCACCTTCATTGAGATGGCGAGCAATCTGATTCAAATTGCTTCCAATCTTTCCTAGATTGGAAAGTGCGGATAGAAGTTCAGGATTGTCGAAAACTTTTTCTTTTTTTAGGATGATTCGTTTGTTCGTTGCTAGAGAACGACAATATTCAGATACAGATATTTTTGCCTGGGATGCTTCGGTTTCAATTATTTCGTATAATTCTTCGGTAACTCTGAACCCTATGAAGCGTTCTTTGACTGGCGGAAATTCTTTCTTTTTACGTGCCATTGTAAATGCACCTCCTTTGATAAGTTGGAAGACTTAGCAAAACTGTGACTGCGTATGCAGGAACCAAAACGAGGGCTTGGGGAAACGTAATCACCAACAAGTTACCATGTGGAAAAATGATGAAAAAACATTTTTGTTTAACATGGTGGAACTTGCTCTAAGTTAGAATAAAGCCTTCTACTTTTCAGGTGGGGACGGAAAAGTAGTGATTTGGTGTGATTTTCTACAAATTTTTTATAGATTAGAAACACCAAATCAATAGAAACATGGAGATAGAAAAAACATTGAAAGGAAATTGTAAGTCGATGTAATGGACAGTAAGAATTTCTGGTGCTACAATAATGAAGTACAGTAGGCAGCGCTTGTAGCCTCTTTTTTTTACTCAACACATTCGCAACTCCGAAGTAAAATACATCGGAACATACAATCTAAATAAAATACGATTTTCCAGATACAATAACTATAAGTGTTTCGGAAATGAGGTGTATTTTACTTGGTTGATGAGAACTATATTATAGATAGAATAGAGAAACTTTGCGAAGAGAAACAATTAAGCCGATATCGTCTGGCACAGA
This sequence comes from Lachnospiraceae bacterium, assembly GCA_017622875.1. Lineage (GTDB taxonomy): Bacteria > Bacillota > Clostridia > Lachnospirales > Lachnospiraceae > HGM12587. The sequence continues at coordinate 72,839 of JAGAQG010000002.1, read as the reverse complement.
AAGCAGGGATTGCGCAATCATCCCTTTCTACATTGTTGAATCGTAAGAGTATGCCAACCATTCAGACATTAGAGAAGATATGTGTTGGTTTGGATATTACTTTAGCACAATTCTTTGCTGGAGATAATATGACACCAGATTTGACATTGGAACAGAAAGAACTTCTGGATACTTGGAACGATATGGATGAGCAGGAAAGAGCGTTAGTCAAAGCGTATATAAAAGGTATCATTAGAACATGAGGGTAGCCTATTGTAGGTTACTCTCTTTTTTTGTGGGAGAAAGGGTATGAAAAAGAAATTAGTTATGATGCTGTTGGCAGCATGTGTGATGGTAGCTGGTTGTGGCAAGACGGCGGTTTCTGATAATTTTCAGAACAGTGATGCAAAGGAACAGGAAGAATTTCAGATAGAAGTGGAATCAAAAATCGAACAAGAAAAATGTTTTTTGTGTGGAGATGCAGAAGATAGTTTGATGGGATATTATTCAAAAAAAGAAAGTATCGGAATCGTTCATTTGAATTCTTTGTATGTATCAGAAACTCGAGTAAGAGATTTTGATGATGATGGAAATGAGTTGTTTCAGCAAGGTGGATCTTCCACGATGGTAAATTCTTTTGGAGAAGGTTATGGTTCGGTTGCAATACATGGAAATCCGGATAGAGGATATACAAACATTGATGTAAGTGTGTCAGATAAAGACGAAGTGGATTTTGAACTTTTAGAAGATCGTTTGTGTCAAATTTGCTTGGATACATTAGCAGATTTTTACGAAGACCAGATCAATAGTGGTGATAACGAAAATAATGGTTGTTCCGGGTATTGTTTGATTGATTTTCAAACGAAAGAATTACATAGACTGTCTGAACCATACAGTGGTTATACAATGGGAGACTACTATGTGAAATATGATATTTGGAAAGAAGGGGGAGGCAGCGATTGGCATAGGATTAGCGTGTTTATCGCTTACTTGCCAGAAAGAGTAGCAAGCGGTAATTAATGCTCATTTGAAATTGTGACTTTATTGAAGTGTAATGATATGATAAGCTACTTTATAGATCAATACATTGAATCGTTCCGAAGAATATTTTGATGAGTGTTCAATGTGAATGGCAGTAGAGAGGAAACGGAATGGATAGATTTTCAGAGAAAAGCCTTATTTCATTAGGGGCATATTATGTATATGGTCTGGTCGATCCGAGGGATAAACAGATTTTCTATATTGGAAAAGGAACCGGTAATAGGGTTTTTGAACATGAGAAAGAGAGTCTGGCAAGTCCGGAAAGTGATAGATTAAAATTAAAAACGATTGCTGAAATCAAGAACGCTGGACTTGATGTTGAAAAGATAATTATAAATGCAAATCTGACGGAACCAGAAGCGTTTGCAGCGGAAGCAGCACTCATAAATGCATTTAATTATATTAGTGATGTTGGATTGACAAATATAGTTACTGGTCATCATTCTCCTGAAGCCTTGTCTGTTGAGGACTATGAAAAGGAATATGGTGCTGTAGAGTTACAAGAAACAGATATCAAGCATAAAATACTTGTAATCAAGATAAATAAACTCTATCAGAGGGGAATGGATGCAGATACTTTGTACGATGCAGTTCGCGGTGTATGGAGAGCATCTATCAATCGAGTTGAACAGGTTGATTATGTATTTGGGGTTTATAATTCTCTGATTGTAGCAGTTTATAAACCTACGAAGTGGTATGTTTGTAAAGAAGCTAAAGACAGACTGCCAAGGCAGGATATTGTTCTGACCAGTAAAACAGAAAACAGATTGTTCTTTGTGGATGATGGATATGAGAAGGGCCAGCCTCTGGACGACGCAGCACAGTTTTATCTTTATAAATCAATCGCCAGTCTGAAACTTAACCAAAGTGCACAAAACCCTATAACATATTTGAACATGTAGTTTTGAGGAAAAGTAGTTGAATTTTTGTCATGCATGTGATAGTATAATTGTAGACCGTAGGAAGGCAAGGGTAATGCCCGAATCCAAATATTCCATTGGCGGGATTAAGAATGGTATATCCATTCTTTTTTTTTACTATGAAAGAAGGTGTAATAGTGCCAAATACTGAATTGCCTATAGATTTAGAGAATCAAATTGTTCTGATGAAAAAATATGTGAATTTCCGCCAGAGAAAAAAGATGAGAGATTTTCTGGGATATGCAGGATATTTTAGAGCCAGCCGTTACGGGAAATATCTTTTAACCCAGGTCAATGCGTTTGGAAGTAAGGCAGATTCAAAAGTGTTTTTTGAACTTTACGAATTTGATGTAAAGTTGAGATTGTTGTTATTCAAATATTGCAAAAAAGCAGAAGTTTATTTTAAAAGTGCAATAGCAAATGCGGTTTCGCTAAAAACCGGAGATGCCGGATTTTATCTGGATAAAAAGTATTATACACCTTCCAAAAGTGAGAAAGATAAGAAGACAAGAAATAGAAATGTATCCTTCTTTAATACGAAGTTCTTTGTTAGTTTGACAAAGGATGAAGAAAAACTAAGAAGAGATGTGGTAAAACACCCGGAATTAAAAGAGTATCGTAGGGGTGGAATCCATCAAAACGATGTATTGCCAGTATGGGCTGCATTTTCCTATTTTGAAATGGGAACCATAGTAATGATGTATTCATATCTGCGTGGTGATCTGCGAAAGGAAGTTTTGGATTATACATATCCGGGTACTAATTATAAAAAAGAAGTAACAAAGCAGATGGATACATGGTTAGACGCAGTGAGAAACCTTAGAAATTACTGCGCACATCATTCTATGGTTGTAGGTATGACTTCTTCGGTAGTTATACCGGATAACAGAGACAGCGCAGATGTTCTTCCAGATAATACAAATCTGTATTCAAGATTATATGCATTGAAGAAGATATTGTCTCAAAAGGACGCAGATATGTTGGCGAAAGAGTTGGATAAGCTTGTGTCGAAGACAAAGCTCGACATATATAAGATGAACATTTTGCCGGCAAACTGGATAGATTTATATGATAGAACATTGTCCTTGTAGGGATAATAAATTTATTTGTGAATAAAATAAGAGTGACCGTAGGAAGGCAAGGGTAATGCCCGAATCCAAATATTCCATTGGCGGGTAGGTGGCTATGAAAATTAGCTGCCTATTTTTTTATGGTTTTTGCATATCTCCCAAGCAATCAGCTTAATTAAATTTTTCTTAAAACAATCCAATGGCATTGTAGTCAAGCTGATGGATTATTCATTGAAAATTAAGCATACTGTATAATTGTTTCAAGATATTTAGGAAATGATAAAGACTGGGAGGTGATTAAAATGCAGACCGAAATCAATTATAAGCAGTTAGGGAAACGAATCGTTGAAAAGCGAAAAGAGAAAAATTTATTGCAGAAGGATTTTGCGGATATGCTCGGAATCGCAGTTAATCACCTGAGTGATGTAGAACGTGGTGTGAAAAGACCGTCGTTGGATCTGCTTATGAAAATCAGTTGTCTGTTAAATACACCGATAGATTATTTTGTAAAAGATCTGCCAAATGCCTGTTGTGCTTACATTATCAATGGAGAGTTGGCAATTATTTTGGAACAGTTTACCCCTAGATCACTGAATCTGATTCAGAAAATGGCACAGGAAATATTGGAATACCAGAATAGCGCAATATCAAGAAAAGAATAAATGATGTGCAACAGATCGTGGGGCACATTGAAAATGTTTTATACCGCAGGATCATCAGTAGAAGTCTGATATTTTGCGGTTTTTCTTTTTTTACATAAATTTTGTAAGGAGGACGTTTGCATGGAACATAAGAAAGAAGCATTAGAGGAAGAGGTTCAGACCGATGAATATGTTCAATATGCCATTGCATTTGAAAAGAATTTAAGTTTGTTAGAGAGAGCACTTCATAGTGAGGAAGAACCGGAACTTATAGCACAGAAGACATTAATCGCTGCGGCAGAGTTTTATGACGGAGACTGGTGTGGAATCATTGAAGGTGATCTGGAGATGGAAGCCTGGTGTCCGATACTCTGGTATGACTGTATAACTGGTGGCATGACAGAGACCAGATTTAGAGAACTGGAAGAATTTACATCCTTTGAAAGATGGGTAAAAGCCTTGTATGCATGTGAACCTGTCATTATTCCAGATACCAGCATTTATAAGGAAAGTAATCCTGGTGAGTATGAATTGTACAGTAGATGTGAAGCGGATTCTATTCTGGCTGTTCCGTTCTGGAAGAATCCAACCGGTTTTTTGATCGTGCGTAACCCGAAGAGGTATATAAATCGAAGCAGCTTTTTGCAGATGTTGGCATATGTTGTATTTTCATCTGTAACAGAGAAGAAATTATTGGAACGAGGAAGCAAGGCATTTTCCCCTGATAATATCAAAGACGATAAAGATGTAATCATCAATTTGTTTGGAAAAATGGAAATCTATACTTCCAAAGGTGTGTTAAGAGAAGAAGAATTGAATGCTCCGATTATGTGGCGCTTTGTTGCGTACCTGATCATGCATAAGAACCAGACCAATCTTCCAGCTACCATTTATGAGGCAATCTGGGAAGATGGTGATATAGATAAAGCCAGCAGTAAGGTTAAAGCGGCAGCGTTCCGTTTGCAAAGTGTATTTAGTATAATATGTGACCAGCGTTTGGTGATCTCTACAGCCAAAGGATATCAGATAAATCCGGAATTGAATATTGTTACAGATGTGGAGCAGTTCGACGAGTTCTGGAGACAGTCGCAGAATGCTGTTACATTACAAACAAAGATTAAATTGTTACAGGATGCTGTTGCGTTATATAAGGGTGATATTTACGAAGCTGCAAGTGGGGAACATTGGCTCATGCCTCACGAGATTTCTTACAGATATAAGTGCCTGGGAATCTGCAACGAACTGATGAAACTATTTTTTGATTCACAAAATTATACTAGTGTACAGCACTATGCACATAAGGCATTGGAATTGGATGAAGCGAACCCGGATGCGTATTATTGGTTGATCCGAACATTGAAAAAGAAAGATTCTATGGGAATGGTAAAGGGAGAAATGCTGATGGCAGAACATGTACTCGGACCGGACTTATATGACGAATTGATAAAGAAACTGGACCGAGCAAAGGACAGCGAGTAGAGATTTGACGTATATTAATCTCTGAAATAACCGCCAAATAACCTGAATTTTCAAAACAACCGCCAAACAACTGTAAAGTAACCGTCAAATAACCCGGAAACAACCATGAAATAACCCTCATAGTCTATAATCTCATATCAGAGCATCTGATAATTGAGATGTAGATTATGAGGGCTTTTTATTTTGAAGAAAGGAGCTGATGCTTTATCCGACAACTTTACCGAATATCATGAAGTCACTATATGGCTGAATGATGATCGGAGCATAATTCGGGTTCAATGAATGTAATTGAACACCATCCTCTGTCTGAATGAATTTCTTGCAGTAGGCTTGACCGTCATAGAAAAAGATACCTATCTCTCCGGAATCCAAAGTTTTTTGCTGGTGGATCCAGATGGTCTGACCATTTACGAATTGTGGTTCCATACTGTCACCGGAGATACGGACTCCAAAATCAGCATGAGAAGATACTTCGTCACCGACCTCGATTTCCTGATAGTTGTCGGAATCAAGGAACTGACCAGAACCGGCAGATACTGGAAGGTCATAGAAGCGTAGCTTTCTTCGGAAAGGCATGACATCGGCAATAGGCTTATTGTATATTCCGCTGAGCTTTAAGAGATTGATGTAATCCATAGCTTTTTCCTGTCCTTCCTGATTTAGAGAGAAGAAAGGGTTCGTGCGAGTATTCAGTTGGAATGTATTATTTATATCATTGATATTGAGTATTTCGCAAAGTGTGAAAAATTGTAGTACATTCGGAAGTGTTGTGTTACTTTCCCATTTACTAATTGTCTTATGAGATACGTCAAAACCATGCGATAGCATTTGTTTTGCTAATTCTTTCTGAGAAAGTCCCTGTGTGTTTCTGCAATTCTTTAATATAGTTCCGAATGATTTCATGAGAGTCACCTGCCTATCTTTTGTTTATATAGAGATTGTATAGGGAAAATAAGGAAAAGTCAACATGATGAAACAAAAAGTCGCTTTAAAAGTCATACAAAGTATAAAAAAGGACTTGAAATCGCTTTTAAAGTGAATTATACTGTACTCACACGGAACTCGAACAAATGTTTGCGTTTGAAAGGAGGACAGGATGGAAAGAACAATTTTACATTCGGATTGCAATGCATTTTATGCCAGTGTAGAAATGCTTCACCGTCCAGAAATGAAAGGGAAGCCACTTGCAGTCGGTGGAGATCCGGAAGCAAGGCATGGAATTGTCTTGACTGCGAATTATCCGGCAAAACGACTTGGTGTGAAGACGGGCATGGCTCTCTGGCAGGCAAAACAGGTTTGTCCCGATATAGTATTTGTGCCTCCGAGAATGGATCTATATCTTCGGTTTTCAAGATTAGCCCATGAAATATATGCAGATTACACAGACTTACAGGAACCCTTCGGTGTAGACGAATCGTGGTTGGATGTAACAGACAGTACAAGCTATAAAGGTGATGGTTTGAAAATAGCAGAGGAAATAAGCAGAAGGATCAAATTTGAGTTGGGGATTACCGTTAGTATAGGAGTGAGCTGGAATAAGATATTTGCAAAATTAGGTTCTGATTATAAAAAACCAGATGCAATTACCGTGATCAATAAAGAGAATTATAAGAATATAGTGTGGTCCTTGCCTGTATCTGATCTCTTATATGTAGGAAGAGCAACAGAAAAGAAATTGAAGTTGTGGGGAATACATACAATTGGAGAGTTAGCGCAAGCGGATCCGTCATTATTGCAGCGTCAGTTGGGAAAGATGGGACTGATTCTTCATTTGTTTGCGAATGGAGATGACCAGACGCCGGTTAGTAAAGAAGACTATAGAGCCCCAATCAAGAGTATTGGGAATAGCACAACGACGCCACGAGATCTTGTCAATGATGAAGATGTAAGGATTATTGTGTATGTGTTGGCTGAAAGTGTGGCAACGAGATTGCGTGAGAACAATTTTAAGTGCAGAGTAGTTGAGATATCTGTCCGGGACAATGAATTATCCAGTTATTCCAAGCAGAGAAAGATTGAACTTCCTACAGATATTACATCTGAAATTGCAGAAGCAGCCATGGAATTGTTTCATCAGAGCTATCATTGGAATAAACCCATTCGCAGTATAGGTGTCAGAGCGTGCGATTTAGTAGATGCGCTCATTCCGGTGCAATTAAATCTTTTCATCAGTGAAGAGAGAAGACAGCGGTTACATCAGATGGATCTTGCAGTTGATCAGATTAGAAAGCGATTTGGATTCAGTAGTGTGCAGCGGGGATTGATGTACCAGGACAAGTTGTTATCAGCGGTCAACGCAAAAGAGGATCATACGGTACATCCACATGGATATTTTGAAAATGGTAATCGTACAGGAGTTGAATATTTAGGGTAAGGTGAAGTCATGGATAAAGCAAAAATATATGTAAAAGTTGAAGCTGAATTTACCACGGATGGTACATTACGCCCACAGTGTATTATCTGGGAAGATGGCAGACGCTTTGAGATAGATAAGATTACAGATTGCAGGCGGGCTGCGAGTTTGAAAGCAGGAGGCGCAGGCCTACGATATACATGTATGATAAGTGGATCACCACATTATCTGTTTTATGAAGAGAATTATAAATGGTTTGTTGAAGACAAATAAAGAAATGATAAGCGGCCGGCAGCATGGAAACATGTATCGGAACTTGCCGGTATGACACCCGAAGGTCAGCTTTTCATATAGATACGGACTCATATGGTTTTCATTCCCTTTGCCATATGGGACGGAGTGAGTGATGTATTATTTATAAGTAGAGTAGTGATAGTGAAGGGAGATATGCAATTGAGCAGAAGAAACACAAGTGCATGGAACACAATCTGTTCCTTATGCGAGATGGATAATATTGATAGGAAGCAAATGTACGAGAAAGCAAAGTTGCTTTTGGGAATCTACAGAAAGGTGTGCTGGTCCACTATTGGACGAGCAGATGCCGTGGCAGAAGAAATCTGTTATTATTGCGGTTCAGATTTGGATGGAGCATTGCTCTATCTGGAAGAATTTGCACCAGAAAAGGAAAAAGAACAGTTTGAATGCAGGATCAAGACGTTATTTGAAACACGTTGGATGGTGGAATTAGTAGATTCTGCAATGCTCAAAGTACATGACTTTCCTGAAAATGGTCAACTGTATCATGAGATTATTTCTAAATGTTTTCTGACGAAGTTCAGATACACGGAAAATGAATTATTAGAGATTTTAAATCTTGAACGTAGCAGGTTCTATGATAGAAAAAAAGAAGCAATCATGGTGTTTGGACTTTCCTTATGGGGAAGTTCCATACCAAAACTGAAAGCATTTTTGGTCGAGAATGAAGAAATGGAGGAACTTTATGGAGAACAGAACTAAATTAAATGGAAAAGATTTTGAAGTATTAGGAAATATCCTTGCTTTTATTAAGGACAATGGATTTTCACCAACGTTCAGGGAACTGGCTGAAATGTTGGGATATAATTCAACATCAACGGTACACAGATATCTGCAACGATTGCAAGATGCAGGTGTGATTACTTATGAATCAACAAAGCCGAGAACGATAGCAATCACGGCCAATGTGCATGTGAATTTCGGCCATTAGTCCGACAAAAGTCCGATAAAGTTCCGACTACTTTCCTACTGAAAGTCCGACTTTTTATATAGTAAGATGTGTATGCTGGGAGAAGTACCGCATACAATTAAATTTTATATTAAGGTGTAATTGCCTCACATCGTAATGGTGTGGGGTTTTTTTTATGCCCTTTTTTAGCTTTTTGCTGCGGTTGTTCGCCCAAATTCGCATGGGAGGAACCGTAGATGAAAGGACAAAATCGGGCAAGAGCACCGCCTTCGGATTGAGAAGTTACAGAGCAATTAACAACTCAATAACCAATCAATTCGGAGGTAGAAAGATGATTATTAAATATGAAATCGCGTGTAGAGAAGCAGGATTAAGTGAAGAACAGACTGCGGAAATTAGAAAGTTTTTTGATGCAGAGAAGAAAAAGTTGAACAGAAGAAGAGAAACCAGAAGAGAGAATGGTGTTTATTACCTTTCTATTGAAGGAATGCAGGAGCGTGCAGAGTATGATGAACAAGATACTTATGATATTCCTGATCTGAACACGGATGTGGAAGAGATGGCGATGCATACATGGGAATTAGGTCGATTAAATCAGTTATTAGATGAACTTTCTAAAGATGATAAGGAATTTCTATTAGCTTGTTTTGCAGAAGAACGTGGTTCTGAATGTGAACTGGCCAGACGTATGGGTGTAAGCAGAGATGCTGTCAGATGGCGCAAAGAAAAGCTGGTGAAGATGCTGAAAGAAAAATTTTTATAAAAAATTTCAAAAAATCACACCAGATTGATGATTTTCCGTCCCCACCTGAAAAGTAGGAGGGGATGGATTCTCATGCCCTTAGTCGGAGGAAGTTGTTTGGGTGTGGAGCAAATAATTTCTTCCTATTATATAGATTAGCATTGGAGGTTATGAATATGGCATATGCAAGAAAAGAAGTTCCTAATATGGATCATTTATTAGCAGGTGGAAGAAAGAAGTTCGTCCGTTATGAAGAAGGTGCAGCAATGTTCTCATTAGGATTGCACACATTTGAGCAGTTGGCAAAGGAAGCAAAGGCTGTATATAAAATCGGAAGAATCGTGTTAGTGAACACAGAAATTGTAGAAGATTATTTGGAGAACTTTAGAGAGTATTAAAGCGTGTTGAGTAACAGATTTTCAAGGAAAAAGGGTTGCGTAAACGTTCGACATTTACTATAATATAGGTAGTCACAAGCGAAAGCAAATAGGAGGTGGGATATGCCAAGACCTAAATTGGATAATCCTAAAACAGAAAGACTCGGCCTCCGTGTGCTTCCAGAGCAGAAGGCTGAGATAGAGGCATATGCAAAGCAGCGTGGCCTTAGTAAATCGCAAGTTCTCCTTGAAGGCTTCCAATTATTGTTGAAAAAAGAGGAAGCAAGTAAATAAGTTACTCCTCACAAAAAAGTGAGGTGAAAGGATGGCTAATTCAAGAAAAGACAATCGAGGGTATGTGTTGCGTACCGGCGAAAGTCAAAGAAAAGATGGTCGCTATGTGTATTCTTATACGGATCAACATAAAAAGCGACGCAGTATTTATGCAAAAAGTTTAGCAGAACTTCGTACAAAAGAGAGGAAGATTGTTCGAGATATTGAAGATGGACTGGATCCTCACTTGGCGGAACGGATGACGCTGAATGATTTGTATGACAGATACATAAGTCAGAAATATGATCTGAAAGAAAGTACCAGGGTTAATTACATTTATACTTATAATCACTTTGTAAGAGAAACCTTTGGGAAAAGAAAAATTGCTACAATTAAATATTCTGATATTAAGAGGTTTTATTATACTCTGATATTGGAGAAACAGGTAAAAGCCAGTTCTGTAGAAAGTGTTCATACCCAGCTACATCCAACATTTCAGATGGCAGTCAGAGATGGGATATTACGATTGAATCCTACAGATGGTGTGATGACTGAAATAAAGAAAAGTCATATATGGGATAAGTCAAAAAGAAGAGCATTGACCATTCCACAGCAAAAAGCATTTATGAACCATGCAATGGAAAATGTTCAATATCGAGGATGGGTTCCTGTTCTTACAGTATTGTTAGGAACTGGAATGCGAATTGGAGAATGTTTAGGTCTTTGCTGGCAAGACTTGGATTTTGACAAAAGGTTCATTAGGGTTGATAAGACGTTGGTCTATCGTCCTGATGAAAAAGGTAAGTCGAAGTTCTATATCTCAACACCAAAAACCGATGCAGGTGTGCGTACTATTCCAATGTTGGATGATGTGTATGAAGCATTATTGACTGAGTACGAACTGCAAAGTTGTATCGGGTTTAATAAAGATGTGGTAGATGGTTATTCTGGTTTTGTTTTTACAAATAATTACGGGAAAGTGATTCTTCCGGCCAGTGTGAACCGAGCAATTGATAGAATCATCGTATCGTATAATGAAGCTGAAAAGAAGAAAGCAAGACTTGAGAGGCGAGAAGCGATTATATTGCCACATTTTAGCGCACACAATCTTAGGCATACATTTTGTACGAGACTGTGTGAGAATGAGAGCAATCTTAAGGTGATTCAGTCGATTATGGGTCATGCGGACATATCTACTACGATGGATATTTACGCAGAAGCAACCGAAGAAAAGAAGCAAGAAATTGTAGCGAAACTTGAAAATAAAATAGTTATATTGTAGTATGATTATTGATTGAAGTGTCTTTTTAGTTGGTAAACCAAAAGGGCATAGAGACTCAATCAGAATCATGGAAAAAACGGCTTACTACAACTTTTACTACAGATATTTGGTGCTCTATGGAGCGCTATGGTAGAAGTTCAGAAATCCTGATTGGATTTATATAAAGCCTGTTGGAGCGTTATGAGCTATCATGTGGAGGGAAGTAAAAAAAGTCCCGACGATGAAATCTTTAGATAAATAATTATCAGAACCTTTTTAAGGCACTTTCCAAAATGGAGAGTGCCTTTGCTTTTTGTGAAAATATATTTTTAGAATAGTTATACTTGCGAAAAGTATACATGACTGTTATGATTTTTATCATAAAAGATCTTATCCAATCTTATAACTGCAAGACGCAGATCATACAGGGCTTTATCCGCCCGAAGTTCACATTATTTTTAAAAGTTTATATTACAAAGAGTAGAAAAAGGAGGAGTTATTCTATCATGATTAATGAATTGAATGATTGGGGGAAAGAAGTCCCTATGAAAGATTTTGTAAAAACAGATGACATTGTAAAAGACATGCGAGGGATTATTGAACATTCACGTAATGCAGCTTACAAGGCTGTAAATACGATTCTTGTCCAGCGCAACTGGATGCTGGGGTATCGCATAGCAGAAGAGGAACTTGGTGGAGCAGACAGGGCTGAATACGGTTTGCAAGTAATTAAAAAGCTGGCAAAGGAGCTTACTGAAGAATATGGGAAAGGGTTTACAAAATCTAATTTGTATAGTTTTTATTCGTTCTACAAAGAGTATCCGAAGATTTTCCAGACAGTGTCTGGAAAATCTCCAGTCATATTATCTTGGTCCCATTATCTGGTCTTATTGCAGGTGAATGATAAAAAAGCTCGCGCTTGGTATGAAAGAGAAGCGTTTCATCAAACATGGAGTGTGCGTACATTGCAGAGAAATGTTTCTTCACAATATTATTATCGCATGTTACAGACACAAAATTGTGATGGTGTTGAGAAAGAGATGAAAGATGTGACTGAGGAACATACAAATCAAAAACTGGAATTTATTAAAAATCCAATGATTGCAGAGTTTTTGGGAATTCCATTAAATACAGATTTTACAGAGAATGACCTTGAAAAAAGTATCCTTTCTAATCTTCAAAATTTTTTAATAGAATTGGGAAAAGGCTATGCATTTGTTGCAAGACAACAACACATCCATACGGAAAAGCAGGATTATTACATAGATCTTGTATTTTATAACTATATTCTAAAATGTTTTGTGTTAATTGATTTGAAAACAGAAAAAATTACCCATCAGGATGTTGGACAAATGGACATGTATATACGTATGTATGATGAGCTGAAACGGAATGAAGATGATAATCCGACGATGGGAATCATTTTGTGTTCGGACACTGATGAAGACATTGCGAAATATTCTGTATTACACGGAAATGAACAATTATTTGCTTCAAAATATAAATTATATTTGCCTACGGAAGAAGAACTGAGAGCAGAAATAGAAACACAAAAAGCAATGTATTATTTGCAACAAAAGAATGATAAAAGAGGAAGGTAAAATTATGGAACAGATTGATTTAACAAAACTTGATACTGCAATTTTATATGTCCAGAGAATGGCGGAAGGCTATCATCCGGTCACAAATGTAGAGGTAGAAGAAAATGTGATATTGGACAATCGAAATGTTATCCGCTGTATGTACTTTATTAAGGATGTACTGGAAGAAGTAAAACGTAACAATGGTGTGATTTCTGGAACAAAACCAAAAGCAAAACGAGCGAAGCAGATAGATTTTCCATTCGAAATTTTAAAAGAATATAAATATCAGGAAGATAAAACAATTTCCTATCTGCTAAAACAGCTTCATCAGCCGGTTGAAGAAATGAATATCAAAAAGGTATCACCTCAGACAGTGACCGGATGGCTGAAAAGGTCTGGTTTTTTGACAGAAGAATATAGTGCCGAAGTTGAAAAAGTATCTACTGTTCCGACGGAAAAAGGAAAAGAACTTGGAATTTATACGGAAACCAGAAGATTTTCCCATAATGCATATCTTGCAGTTATTTATAATCGTAATGCACAAGAGTATATTGTGAATCATTTTGAGAAAATTGTTCATGGGGAAATTGTGGAGTAACTATGTGTTTCAACAAGTTGAATCGATTTGGGGAATCGGATTTTATAAGACTATGAGTCAATCCCTTAAGTCGGAATTTCCAGGGATGGAGGGATTCTCAGCTACAAATCTTAAATATATGAAGAAATTTTATATGTTTTATTCGGAGATAAATCGTCAACAGGCTGTTGACGATTTGGAAAAAATCTATGCAGTTCCTTGAATCCATTATATTTCGATTATGAAAGTACATTACCTTCTATTGAGGAAATAGAAAAATCAATAAAAATATAAAAGATGATACAGTTTGCAAAAACTTGTTTTAACTGTCAATTTATATTATAATTTTCCTAATCATAATGGAAAATGAGGTTAAAACATGAACGAGTTATATCAGTTAATAGAAGAGAAAATCAAAAATGCCGGTTATCCGGGAGTGGTTAATGGACGGGAATTTTATGAAGATGTCAGTGAGAAAGCAGACGAAAAGGAAAATGGAACGTATCTGTTCATTATAAAAAAGACAGAAGAACTGACCTATAAGGGCTGTATGACGATTATCGATGAGCAGTTCGATCTTCATTATGTGGATATTCATGATGGAGAACATGTATACCATGTAGATTTTGATGCGGAATAAAAGATGGTTCGCTAACTGGAAAATTGCTTAAAAGATTGCTTAAAAGTGTTATAAAAGAAAATTGACAATTTTTATGTCTGGTAGTAAACTGATTACGTTAATAAATAGACGGGGCGCTGGTAAATCGGCCGGCTGAGACAAGGTGGTGTAGCCTTGGGACCCATGAACCTGATCTGGATAATGCCAGCGTAGGAAGAGTACATTTCGTAGAAGAACTGAAATTCTGACACCTGAGTATCTGGATACTCAGGTGTTTTTATTTTGTTTACAGGCGTGCGGTGAACAGAATATAAAATGCACTCTATCAAGTCAGGTGTATCATTAGAATGCAATCTGAAAGGAGAAAAAGAAAATGAATGCAAGCGTAGCGATTCAGGTGCTGCCAAAGGTAAACAGTGATGATGAAGTTATTAGAATTGTAGATGAAGTCATTGCCTATATTCAGTCAACAGGGCTTAATTATTTTGTAGGGCCATGTGAGACATCCATCGAAGGAGACTATGACGAGCTGATGGAGATCATCAAAGAATGTCAGAAGGTAGCAGTCAGAGCAGGTGCAAAATCAGTATCCGCTTATGTAAAGATCAACTATCGTCCGGAAGGAGACGTATTAACCATTGAAAAGAAAGTTACAAAACACCACCAGTAAAATATGGTCCGTTTCTGCGATTGCCATTGTGCTGATTCTCTGGCAGATGATCTGTTCCTTTGGTGTGGTAGACAGCTTTATGCTGCCATCGCCGGTACAGGTCGTAAAGGCTTTTATCGAAGAATTTCCCACTTTGATGGAACATTCTCTGGTAACCTTATCTGAAGCATTTATCGGTCTGGCACTTGGAATTCTGCTTGGATTTGTCATGGCAGTTTTGATGGATCAGTTCGAACCGCTATATAAAGCATGTTATCCACTCATTGTACTTAGTCAGACAATCCCAACGGTTGCCATTGCGCCGCTGCTTGTTTTATGGTTTGGCTATGAAATGGCGCCGAAGGTC
Source organism: Lachnospiraceae bacterium (assembly GCA_017622875.1). Classification (GTDB taxonomy): domain Bacteria; phylum Bacillota; class Clostridia; order Lachnospirales; family Lachnospiraceae; genus HGM12587. The sequence continues at coordinate 57,683 of JAGAQG010000002.1, read as the reverse complement.
ATTCTGATCGTGATTACGACATTTTTCCCAATTACAGTGGGATTATTAAACGGTTTTAAAGCGGCAGATCAGGATTCTATCAATCTTTTGAGAGCCATGGGGGCAGGCAGATGGCAGATTTTTTCGGTAGTAAAATTGCCGGGAGCAATGTCTCAGTTCTTTGCAGGACTTCGCATCTCTGCATCCTATGCAGTGGTAGGTGCGGTGATTTCTGAATGGCTGGGAGGATTCAGCGGACTTGGTGTTTATATGACACGTGTTAAAAAGGCATTTTCTTTCGACAAAATGTTTGCGGTCATTTTCCTGATTTCCATTATCAGCTTATTGTTAATGAAGGGCGTAGACCTTTTGCAGAAGAAATGTATGCCTTGGGAAAAGGAGTAATTTTAATATGAAGAAAATAATGAGTTTACTGCTTATTGCAGCCATGACATTTGGTATGATCACAGGCTGTGGAGCAAAAGAAAATACAACAGAACCAGCAGCGGAAACCCAAAGCGCAGAGTCGGCGGAAGTTTCAGAAGCTGCGGAAGAAAAAGAACTGGAAAAGATTACATTTGTACTGGACTGGACGCCAAATACAAATCACACAGGTTTATATGTAGCACAGGAAAAGGGATTCTTTGAAGAAGCCGGACTGGAAGTAGAAATCGTTCAGCCGCCGGAAGATGGTGCAGTTGTTCTTGTAGCATCCGGAAAAGCACAGTTTGGTGTATCTTTCCAGGATTCTCTGGCACCTGCATTTGTAGAAGGGGAATCGCTTCCTGTCACAGCAGTGGCATCCGTGATTCAGCATAATACATCCGGTATCATTTCCCGTGCAGGCGAGGGAATGGATACTCCGAAAGGAATGGAAGGACATTCCTATGCAACATGGAATGGGGCAATCGAACTTGCAACAATTCAGAAGGTTGTTGAAGGAGACGGAGGAGATTACTCTAAAGTAGAATTGATTCCAAGTACTGTTACAGATGAAGTATCAGCGCTGAAAACAAACGCTGTAGATTCCATCTGGATTTTCTACGCATGGGCAGGGGTTAAGACAGAGCTGGAAGGTCTTGATACAGATTACTTTGCATTTGCAGATATTGATCCGGTATTCGATTATTACACACCAGTCATTATTTCCGGAGATAAATTCCTGGAAGAAAATCCGGAAACTGCAAAAGCATTTTTAAGTGCCTTGAGCAAAGGCTATGAATTTGCCATTGAAAATCCGGAAGAAGCAGCAGAAATTTTATGTAGTGCCGCACCGGAACTTGATAAAGAGCTTGTAGTGGCAAGCCAGAATTATCTTGCAGACCAGTACAGGGCCGACGCACCATACTGGGGATTTATCGACGCTGACCGCTGGAATAATTTTTATCAGTGGGTAAATGACAATGAACTGGTAGAGGGAACGGTGAAACTGAACTCAGGATTCACAAACGAATATCTGCCACAGTAGGAGGAAGCAAATGCCGGTTTTAGAAGTAAAAGGCGTTTCAAAATCATTTGACGGAGAAAAAATCATTGAGAATATTTCACTGGAGCTAAAGGAGGGGGAGATTGTCTCCCTCCTTGGCGTCAGTGGAGGCGGAAAAACGACTCTTTTTAATATGATTGCCGGTCTTAGCATGCCGGATGAAGGAAAAATTTATCTGGAGAGTGAAGATATTACCGGAAAACCGGGAAATGTCAGTTACATGCTTCAAAAGGATCTGCTTTTGCCATACCGCACTATCGTGGACAATGTGGCTCTGCCGCTTGTAATCCGAGGAATGAAAAAGGAAGAAGCAAGAGAAAAGGCATCCGGTTATTTTGCGGAATTTGGGCTGGAAGGTACGGAAAAGAAATATCCTGCACAATTGTCCGGCGGTATGAAACAGAGAGCGGCACTTCTACGCACCTATCTTTTTTCCGAAAAGGTGGCGCTTCTGGATGAACCATTTTCTGCATTGGATATGTTGACCAAGGGAGCGGTTCATGAGTGGTATCTGGATGTGATGGAAAAGATTAAATTGTCGACACTTTTTATCACCCATGACATTGACGAGGCGATTCTTCTGTCTGACAGAATCTATCTGCTGACAGGAAGACCGGGGACACTTACCAAAGAAATTGTCATAAAAGAGTCAAAACCTCGAAAAAAGGATTTTAATTTGTCCGAAAATTTCTTACAATATAAAAGAGAGATTATTTCTCATTTAGAAGGTTAGAAATAGGAGGACGATATGGAAAACATGGAGAACGAATTTCAGGAATATGTGACATTTCACGTGACAGCAAGGGACGGTTCCGATGTGGAAATGGCAGTTGTGGATGAATTTGATTTTGAAGATCAGCATTATGTGGTTGGAGCTGTAGTGGAAGATGATACCATTAATGATGACGCAAGATATATTTATCTGAGCGTGATCGAGGGTGATGACTTTACAGTCCAGAAAATCGAAAAGGAATTCGAATACAATAGGGTCGCTCAGGCGTATCTTCATATGGAAGAATAATTATAAACCATCAAAATAATTGTTTTTTTGCTTTACAAACAATTGTTTTGATGGTTTAATATGTTTTATAGAGTGGAAAGGAAAAGTCTTTATGCAAGAGAAGCTGTTTGTTACACCAGAATACACAACTGCAGAAGAAATAAAAAGAGTGAGAAAGCAGCTGGGACTTACGCAAAAAGAGTTCGCTCAACTGGTTAATTGCTCCAAGCCGACGATTGAAAGATGGGAAAGAAGCAAAGATATGATCAATGGACCAGTTTGTCTTTTGCTGAAGATGTTGGAAAAGTACCCGGAATATGTTGAAAATGTGAGACTTCCGGAAAAGAAATTCCCAATCAGGCTATACTATATGCATCAGCAGACAATCTGTACGGTGATTGACGTAAATGAGATGAAACGCGAGGTCAAAATCCAAAATTATACAGAGAATCTGATGTTTCGGGCATTCGGAAGAGAAGAGCAACCGGATTATCAAATGTATGAGGAGTTTTTGAAATCACGCTGTTTTCCTGAAAGCCGTGATAAAATGAAATTGATTTTGAAAGATTTGGATCTTCCATTTTACGATCCGTTTATGATTATTGAGAAGACGGAGGGAAGGATGGCGGAGGACGATTTCTGGATCAGGATAGAGAGGTAGCCGGATGATAGAATTGTTTGAACAAGATATCAGAAAAAATGATCGGCAATCTTCCAAAGGAAATCAGCTGAAATGGGAAAATCAGGGGATTTGGTATAAGGCCGACTATACAGGCTATGAAGGATTGACAGAATATGTGATTTCTCATTTGCTAAAAAAATCATCCCTTTCGGAAAATGAATTTGTTTTATATGAGTTAGAAAAGATAAAATATAAGGCAACGATTTATACAGGTGTAAAAAGTGCAAATTTCCTTGAACAGGGATGGCAGCTGATTACCTTAGAGAGATTGTTTCAGAATTTCTTTGGGGAGAGTCTTTATAAAGCAATTTACAAAATTTCAGATCATGAAAGCAGAATGCATTTCATTGTGGAGCAAGTGGAACGAATGACAGGTTTGAAAGAATTTGGAATCTATCTTAACAAGCTTTTTACGATAGATGCCTTCTTTTTAAATGAGGATCGTCATACCCATAATATTGCTGTGCTAATGAATGAAAAAGGAGAGTTTGCATATTGTCCGATTTTTGATAACGGAGCAGGACTTTTGGCGGATACGAAAATGGATTATCCATTGCAGGCAGATATGTATGGTCTGATGAAACAGCCTCAGGCCAAAACAATTTGCAGTGATTTTGATGAGCAGCTGGACATTTCAGAAGCTTTATATAAATCAAATTTACAGTTTCACTTTGAAAAGCAGGATGTTAGGGAAATCCTGAATCATGCAGACAATTATTCTAAAGAAGAAAAAAATAGGGTGGAAACGATTATCTATGAACAAATGAGAAAATACGAATATTTATTTATGAGATAGGAGGAAGAGGATGAAATACGATTTTGAGACGATCATTGAACGTCATGGAAATGATGCGCTGGCAGTGGATATGCCGGCAGCTGCAAGAGCGTCGGGAGAAGGATATTTTGGCGTCCCTTTAAAAGAAGGATTTGATGCAATTCCTATGTGGGTGGCAGACATGAATTTTGCCGCAGCACCGACAATTCCTGCAGCTATCAAAAAACGTCTGGAACATCCTGTGTTTGGATATTTTGAACCAAGAGAAGAATATTATAATGCTATCATTAAATGGCAGTCTACGAGAAATCACGTAGAGGGTCTGACCGCGGAATGCATCGGCTATGAAAACGGAGTACTTGGCGGTGTAGTGAGTGCTGCAGGAATTCTCTGTTCTCAGGGAGATAAGATCTTAGTGCATTCTCCGACTTATGTTGGGTTTACCAATGCCCTTGGCAATGCAGGATATGAGTTGGTACATAGCCCACTGGTGCGTGATGAAAATAATGTATGGCGTATGGATTATGAGGATATGGAGAAAAAGCTTGTGGAACAGCAGATCCACACAGCAATTATGTGCAGTCCTCATAACCCGACAGGCCGTGCATGGGAATGCTGGGAAATTGAAAAAGCCATGGAGCTTTTCAAAAAGCACAATGTTTATGTGATTTCTGATGAAATCTGGTCTGACCTTTATCTGGCAGACAACCATCATATCCCGACACAGTCTGTTTCAGAGGATGCGAAAATGCGTACCATCGCATTTTATGCGCCGTCGAAAACATTTAATCTTGCAGGATTGATCGGAAGCTATCATATTATTTACAATCCTTGGCTGCGTGACAGAATCCGCAAGGAATCTTCTTTGAGTCATTATAACAGCATGAATGTTCTTTCTATGTATGCACTCATCGGTGCTTATGAACCAGAAGGATATGAATGGCTGGACGAGCTGAAAGAAGTTTTTACAAAGAACATGGTAAGACAATGGACAATGTGCAGAAGGCCGGCCTGGAAGTCGGCGTACTTTGGCAGGACGGACGAGCCTTCCATGGAGCTTATGGTATCCGCATGAATCTGGCACTGCCATTTGCGAGGGTGCAGGAAGCCTTTGAAAGATTAAATAAATATGTTTTTAAATAAGTAACTTGTTGGAGGAGACACGAGTGATAAAAATTGCGGTATGTGATGATGAGCAGGAGTGGAGAGAAACCACTGCTGCTTTGATAGAGGAATATTTCGCGAAATATTCCGAGATACCGGCAAAAATCAGTACATTTGCTTCTGGTAATGAGCTGCTCGAAGATGTATCATCGGAAGGCAGATATAATATTTATATTCTTGAAGTGATTATGCCCGTAATGAATGGGATTGAGACAGCAGAGAGACTGAGAGAGCAGAATGATAATGGAATGATTATTTATCTTACAACTTCGAAAGAATTTGTGGTGGAATCCTATCTTGTAGCCGCTTTTAATTATCTGCTTAAGCCGGTAAAAATTGAGAGACTATATGAAGTAATGAATGTTGCTGTGGAGAAAATAAAAAAGCAGCGAAACAAAAAAATGTCTGTAAAGACGAAAAATGATACGGAATTGTTGGCATTTGATGATATCTGTTATGTGGAACTTGTACGCAAATGCCTGTGTTTTAATATGATTCGTGGGGAGGTAGTTACAAGCACATCACAAAGAATTTCCTTCATGGAGGCAGTTAACCCATTGTTTGCGGATAAGCGTTTTGTACCGTGTGGAGCCAGCTTTGTAATCAATTTGTTCTATATAAAATCTATAGAAAAAAACTGTATTGTATTTACAAACGGAAAAAGGCTGTCAGTACCGAAAACTGCATGCAGTGCATTGCGCAAAAATTGGATTGACTACTGGTTTGAGGGGGAAAATGAATGATAAGAGAAGGGTTGAACTTTTTTTCAACGACCTGGTCAATGATACATATCCTTGTCTTATTTGTACTGTTTTTGAATCAAGGTATCCTAGAAATAAGACAAGAAAGATTATCATGGCAGTTGTGATACCAAGCTTTTTGTTCTTTATTTTGCTTGCAAAGTATAGGGATGCACGCTTTGTTTTTTAGTTATAATCTTTTGGATGACAACTTTTCCGACGTTTATCACGAGAAGACAGAGAGATATTCCAATTATACTGTTGGTGATGAGTTTAATGCCAATCATGTATGGAAACATTTTCCGAATGTTGTGGTATGAGCAGAAGATGCATAAGGAACAGCGTGATAAAGAGCGATTGAAACTTCAGATCGGGCATATTGAGCAGCGCATTATCCAGGCCCTGGAAACAGAGGAACGTATCCGCATTGAACGTCATGACCTGCGTCATCGTCTGCTTACTTTGCGTCTGATGCTGGAAAAAGGAGATTACGAGGAAGCGAAAAAATATATTGATGTTTCCAACGAAAGGCTGCAGCAGGTGAAGATCGAGCGTGTTTGTGACAATCCGGTACTGGACATTGTATTGAATCTGTTTTTTGCTGAGGCAAAGTCAAAGGGGATTCTGGTCGAATCATCCCTGGCGATTCCCAAAGAACTGTCAGTAGATGTGACAGAACTTTCTGTTGTGTTTGCCAATGCACTGGAAAATGCAATCAATGCATGTGAAAAGCTTCCGGAAGAAGAACGCATGATAAAATGCAGAAGTGCTGTAGGAGCGAATCTGATGTTTCAGATCAGCAATCCTTTTGCTGGGACAATTGAACTGGATGATGAAGGCAGACCAGTATCTAAAGAACCGGGCCATGGAATTGGAACCCGCTCTATCGTAAGCTTTTGTAAAAAATATGGCGGATTCGCAGATTATGAGATCAAAGGACAATGGTTACATTTGCGGATTGTGATTCCTAAATAATGAATAGGTATAAAGGGAGTGCCGAAAAATAGCTGATGGATGCAGTTATGAGCGGGGCTCCCTCACTTTTTGAAAAAATCAGGGAAGACTTCCAGCTTGCTGGATTTCTTCCCTTTTTTGACGCACTTTTTCTATTTTTTGTTTAAAAGCTCATTAATAATATATTCTATGTTGTAATTCGGAGCAGATTTATTAGCAATATCGCATATTTCCTGAATTTGAGCAATGTCTGCTTCCAAATGTTCAGAAATGGTCTCCGGAGACAGCCCTTTTTTGAGCTTTTGGCACACCTGCTGCACCAAGAGAAAGAGTTTTCCTGTTTCACGGCCAGCGGCAAGTCCCTCTTCACGGCCAGCGGCAAGTCCCTCTTCACGGCCAGCGGCAAGTCCCTCTTCACGGCCAGCGGCAAGTCCCTCTTCACGGCCAGCGGCAAGTCCTTCTTCATGACCTTCGGCCCATCCTTCTTCACGTGCGTATGCTTTTTCTTCCCACCATTGCATAAATTTCACTCCCGTCTTTTCCGAGGCCCGTACAGTGCGAACCCGCTCATGAATTTTTTTGATCTTGTCACTGTCAGCTTTCTCTGCCACTGTATCAGAAGAAGCATTAATATAGTCCATAAAATCAAGAAATTCCTGTGAAAAATTCTCAGGATTTTCCCCTTTGGTGTTAATAAAAATTCGTCTGGCTCCGTCGTTTAAACGAAGTTCAGGAACCTCAAGGCAATGTTCTTCAAAAGTATACCGGTATAATCCATGCCCGAAAATATCAAAAGGCGCTACCAAAATTGTAGTAAGATCATTTAATTTATTAAAATCCTTACAGCCGGGTTCCAATAATGTGACATCAATCTGCGCCTGATAGTATCGGCTTCTTTTCCGCAGATTACGCGTATCCACTTTCTGCATTTCCACCTAATATAGCATGCCGTCATCGTCCATACCAATGACATATTGTTAACCTCCTATGCAGTTGTCATGCAGGAGCTCTAATGCAGCGGTATAGAAATCCTGCATATGTTTTCATGGATATAAAGCAGGATTTCAGAAAAGATAGACGGAGCAGCTTCCAAAGAATGTGGTAAATACCACGAGAAAACCTTTAAGAAATACATTGCTTTGACCTCATAATATCATGTGAGAAATGATTTTTCAATAAATTATATCTTTGGCCGGAGGGACTTGCCGACTTAACCCATTTCAAACACATTAGACGAAACTTGATAAAACTCAAAAGCGGAGATAATGGGAGAAAGTGTTGATTTCATAAGAAAGACAACACCAGACGAAACCAGACAAAAATCACACTGGGCTAGTCCCAACTATGAAAACTCTTGATAAATAAGATATTCATGGAACGTTATAAGGACTTTTCTTTTAGCAGAAGCTAAGAGAAAAGTCCTTTTTTCGCTGCACTATCTTCGAACTTGTTTAGGTCATGTGGTGCAAGAAAGTTCTTGTTGAACTTGTTTAGGTCATGTGGTATAAATAAAGTGAGGTGAGAACTGTGGAATATAATTTCAAACAAGATTTGAAGGCAATCCGTGGGATTTTGGAATTAACACAAGTGGAGTTGGCCGAGCAATTAGGCGTTGAGCAAAAAACAATTTCCAGAAATGAATTAGGAAAGAATGAACCAACGGCAAGGTTGTTGGAACAGGTGTATTCCTATGCTTTTGAGAAAAAAATCAAATTAAATAGATTAAAAGAGATGCTTTGGACAGACAATCTGGAAAGTAATCATAAATTGTTATTTCATGGTGCGAAAAGCTCTATTGTAGGAGAGTTGAATTTGCATGCAGGTAGAGCAAACAATGATTTCGGTCAGGGATTCTATGCCGGTGAAAGTTACGAACAAGCAATTTCCTTTATATCAGGATTTGAAAAATCATCGGTATATTTTTTGGATTTTAATGATGAAAATTTAAAGTGCAAAAGATATGAAGTGAATCAAGAGTGGATGATGACGATCGCATATTATCGTGGTGTGTTAGAAGAATATGAATCACATCCTATTGTAAAAAAACTTATAGAGGAATCTCGAGATTGTGATTATATCATTGCTCCAATTGCAGATAATAGGATGTTCCAAATAATTAATTCATTTATTGGGGGAGAAATCACAGACGAACAGTGTAAGCATTGCCTGGCAGCGACACATCTGGGTTCGCAGTATGTGTTTATTAGTGACAAGGCGATAAAGCAGGTAAAGCTGATAGAACGGTGCTATATTTCTGGTAACGAGAAGGAATACTATAAAAATATCAGAACTGATGACACAAAATTAGGAGACGATAAAGTAAAATTAGCGAAAATACAATATAGAGGAAAAGGAAGATATATTGACGAAATATTAAGCTAATAAAGGTGTGATTGAAGAATGAGAAAAATGAATAAGGATGGCTTGCTGCTATGCGATTTACAGGCAAAGGCATTTGAAATAGCAGTTGATTTTGCACAGGTTAGTTCGGAAGTTTTTATAAGAAGATTTATGAATAGTAATGTGGCAAAAGCAATGGACAATGAATCTGTCTTGCAAACCAATATCCATGAGAAAGATATATTGAATATGATAGAGGAACAGTATGGAAAATCGGAATACGGTTCTGTAAAATATACACATAATGAAATGTTTTGGATTGGATATATATATCGGTATTTTTGTTATACCTATGAAATGACATCAATACAGGTATATAAAATTGTCAAACCGAAAGAGTTAAGAGGCCTATTCCCTGCATATCATACAATGGATTCAGCGCAGGCAATTGAGCGCATTCTAGAAGCAAAAGGGCTTTTAATTGATGAAGAAACAGAACTAAAACGACAATATGAAATTTTTAAAAAAGTTAGAAGTGAGGTGACGAATTGAGTTTTCGAATACATAAATTACGAAACAAACTAACAGAAGCGGTTGTAGCCGTTGTGCCGATTATTCTGATCGTATTGGTGTTATGTTTTTCTATTACACCATTTACGCCAAGCATTTTATTAAGTTTTTTAATGGGCGCAATGCTGGTAATCTTTGGAATGATGTTTTTTACACTGGGTGCGGAAATGTCTATGACCATGATGGGAGAAAAAGTGGGCGCTAAGATGACCCAGAGTAAAAATGTATTGCTCATCGTGTGTCTTTCTTTCCTGTTGGGGGTTATGATTACAATTTCAGAGCCAGATTTGCAGGTTCTGGCGACATTGGTGCCATCCATACCGAATATGACTATTATCATGGCGGTTGCAATCGGTGTGGGGATTTTCCTTGTATTGGCATTACTTCGAATTTTATACAGTATTTCACTGGCGAAACTGCTGGTGTTCTTTTATATCATTGTATTTATATTGGCAAGTCAGGTTTCGCCGGAGTTTAGAGCGGTGGCATTTGATTCAGGCGGAGTAACCACAGGACCGATGACAGTACCATTTATCATGGCGCTTGGTATCGGTATTGCAGCGATTCGAAGTGACCGCAATGCGGCAGATGACAGTTTTGGACTGGTAGCACTTTGTTCTGTAGGACCGATTTTGGCGGTACTGATTTTAGGAATGATTTTCCACCCATCAGAGGGCGGTGTTTCTATCACACAGATTCCACAGGTAGATACAACCGTGGAGCTGATGCAGATGTTTTCTCATGAACTGCCGGCTTATATGGAAGAAATCGCAGTATCATTATTACCGATCATCGTATTTTTTGGAATCTTTCAGGTTGTTTCCTTGCGGCTTCCAAAACGAAATCTTTCAAAAATTATCGTAGGTCTTGTATATACATACATTGGGCTGGTATTGTTTCTGACAGGTGCGAATGTAGGTTTTATGCCGGCAGGAAGTTATCTGGGAACGGTGCTTGCAGACGGCGCTTACCGTTATCTGCTGATTCCAATTGGAGCACTGATCGGTTACTTTATTGTAAAAGCAGAACCGGCGGTTTACGTTTTAAATCATCAGGTAGAAGAACTGACAGACGGAAGAATTTCCGCAAAAGCTATGGGAACGGCATTGTCATTAGGTGTATCTGCATCGGTTGCTCTGGCAATGATTCGTGTACTTACAGGACTGCCGATACTTTACTTTTTAATTCCGGGCTATGCCATTGCCCTGATCTTGTCATTTATAGTTCCTAAGATTTTTACGGCTATTGCATTTGACTCCGGTGGTGTTGCGTCAGGACCAATGACAGCAACATTTCTTTTACCGCTTGCCCGGGGAGCCTGTCAGGCTGTGGGTGGCAATCTGGTAGCTGATGCATTTGGTGTCGTATCCATGGTTGCAATGACTCCGCTCATCACGATTCAGATCATGGGCGCTGTACAGATGCTGAAACAGAAAGAACATGCCGTACCGGATTATGGTCTGGCCGAATTTGATGATGATACAATCATCGATTTATAAGGAGGGGATAAAGTGAACGAATTATATATGGCGGTAACGATCGTAGATCGTAAGTTTATACGAAAATTTGCCTCTTTTTATGAAGAAATGGAACTTCCTGTATCAGCCATCACGCTGGGTGTTGGAACAGCTTCCAGTCAGGTGTTGGATTATTTTGGATTAGACGGTTCTGAAAGAGGTGTCATGTTCCATTTTGTGACGAAGTCGAAGTGGAAACAGGTAAAACGTCAGTTACAGCTTCAGATGAAGATTGATCTTCCGGGAGTTGGAATTGCATTTATCATTCCAATCAGCAGCATTGGCGGAAAAAGGGCGTTAGAATTCTTAACATGCGGTCAGGAATTCGTGAAAGGAGAGGAATCATCGTTGAAGGATACAAAATATGAATTATTGGTAGCGATTGCGAATCAGGGATATATGGAACAGATTATGGATGCGGCAAGAAAGGTACATGCAGCCGGCGGAACGGTTATTCATGCAAAGGGTACCGGCGGAGCCCATGCGGAAAAATTCCTCGGTGTGAGTCTTGTTCCGGAAAAAGAAATGGTATTTATTGTTGCGAAAACAGAGCATAAAAAAGCAATTATGGAATCCATCATGAAAGAAGCCGGAATCAAAACAGAAGCAAAAGCAATCGTATTCTCACTCCCGGTAACTGATACCGCAGGTATGAGATTATTAGATGAATTCGAAATGGATGAACTATAGAATGTAAAAAAGCACTTACCTGTTTGGGGTAAGTGCTTTTTGTATATAGGTGAGAAAAGGGTGGTTCTTATAATCTCTCTGGTAAGTGTGCCATGTTGATATAAGCTGCTACGGAGCAGTCAAAGCCTTTGATGTGTCTGTATAACCAGTCGATTACATTTTCCTGAACTGCTTTTACGAATCTTTCTGAAGGTCCTTCTTCCTCTTCTAACATTTCGTGAAGTTCTTTTACTGCAACTCTGAATTCGTCATGGCGTTTCTTGTGTTCTACAAGTCCAGGGTATCCAACTTCTCTCTGAAGTTCTTCTTCTTCCTGGAAATGTTTTTCTGTATAGTCTGCTAAGAAGTCTAACATTTTTATTGATTCAATCTGGCATGTGCCGTTTTCACATGTGTTTACTAATTTGTTGATCTTTTCAATGATTTCTCTGTGCTGTTCATCGATTAAGTTGTTTCCTGTTAATAAATTGTCATTAAATACTGCGTACATATATCCACCGTTTAACCTTTCTGTTTTTATTTTTATCGCCTCGGTTTGTTTTCTTTGTTGAGTTTAATATAACGGAATTTCAGGTGTTTTTCTGTGATAAAATCACATTGTATGAAAAAAAGATTTATATTATAATCTTTTCAGATAATTAAGAATATAGAGGTAAAAACGATGAACGAATTATATAAACTTATAGAAGAAAAAATCAAAGCTGCCGGCTATCCGGGTGAAATTGACGGTCGTGAATTCTACAATGATGTCAGCGATGAGGCTGATGAAAAAGAAAACGGTGATTATATATTCCTGATCAAGAAAACAGAAGAATTAATGTACAGAGGCTGCATGACAATTATTGATGATCAGTTTGATCTTCATTATGTAGATATTCTTGAGGGAGACAATACCTATCACGTGGATTTTGACGCATGAAAAAACAGATAGAAAGCTTACAGATATTAAGAGCAATTGCTTTTCTGGAAATATTTCTGGGACATTGCGGAATTACATTTTTTACAGGTGCCTTTGGCGTGTCGATTTTTATTGTGCTATCGGGATTTTGTATGGCGTTAAATTATTTACCAAAGGCTGACAAAATTAGTTTATCACCAGTTGGCAATATAAAATATGCTCTTTTGAAAATAAAAAAACTTTATGGATTGCATCTTGTTATGCTAGTGGCTGCATTTTTTCGCTTTATATAATAAAGCTGATATCAAAATGTAAAAATAAAAAGATGGCAGCAATAGGCGGTATTCTTGGCAATTTGTATGTCGGGAAATATGAAGTTTTGTTGGTGACAATCCTAAGTTTTACCATTACAGCGGCAATTGCCATGCTTGTACAGTATATTGGGAAAACAAAAAACAGAAAATATATTCCGAATATAAATTGACATTTAAAAAGACGAGTAGTAAACTAAATTCTGACAATAGAAGGGGCGCTGGTAAATCGGCCGGCTGAGATGAGGAATCGTTTTCTCAAACCCATGAACCTGATCTGGATAATGCCAGCGTAGGAAGAGTACATTTTCGTAGAGAATTGAAATTTTATACCTGAGTATCCAAATCGGATGCTCAGGTTTTTTGTTTGGTTCAAAAATGCATTTGCAGGCGCGCAGCGGATGCCACAAAATGCACTCTAAAATCAGGTGTGTTATTTAACAATCTGAAAGGAGAAAATTTAAAATGAATGCAAGTGTAGCAATTCAGGTATTGCCAAAAGTAAACAGTGATGAGGAAGTGATCCGCATTGTGGATGAGGTCATCGCATACATTAAATCTACAGGTCTGAACTATTTCGTAGGACCATGTGAAACCTCCATTGAAGGGGACTATGATGAACTGATGGACATTGTAAAAGAATGTCAGAAAATTGCAGTTCGCGCTGGAGCAAAATCCGTATCCGCTTATGTAAAAATCAACTATCGTCCGGAAGGAGACGTATTAACCATTGAAAAGAAAGTTACAAAACACCACGAATAAAATATGGTCAGTTTCTGCAATCGCAGTGATATTAGTTCTTTGGCAGGCAGTCTGCTCTTTGGGGCTGGTAGACTCCTTTTTGCTTCCATCACCGGTACAGGTGGTAAAGGCATTTGTAGAAGAACTCCCGGCATTGATGGAACATTCTCTGGTGACATTATCGGAAGCATTTATCGGTCTGCTGCTCGGTATTTTACTGGGATTTGTGATGGCGGTATTGATGGATCAGTTCGAGCCATTGTATAAGGCATGCTATCCATTAATTGTTCTGACGCAGACGGTGCCAACAGTTGCCATTGCGCCGCTTTTAGTACTCTGGTTTGGATATGAAATGGCACCGAAGGTTATTTTGATCGTCATTACCACATTTTTCCCGATTGCTGTGGGATTATTGAATGGATTCAAATCCGCAGATCAGGATTCCATCAATCTCTTGCGTGCCATGGGCGCAGGCAGATGGCAGATTTTTAGGATTGTCAAACTGCCGGGAGCAATGTCACAATTTTTTGCAGGACTTCGTATTTCCGCATCCTACGCAGTGGTCGGAGCGGTCATTTCCGAGTGGCTTGGAGGATTCAGCGGACTTGGTGTTTATATGACGCGAGTAAAAAAGGCATTTTCTTTCGACAAAATGTTTGCAGTCATTTTCCTGATTTCCATTATCAGCTTGCTGCTGATGAAGGGCGTGGACCTTTTGCAGAAGAAATGTATGCCTTGGGAAAAGGAGTAATTGAAAGATGAAGAAAATTATGAGTTTACTGCTCATAGCAGTATTAACATTTGGGATGCTTACTGGTTGTGGAGCAAAAGAAGAACCGGCAGCAGAAGTTGGAACTTCTGAAAGCACAGAAGAAAATAAAGAATTAGAAAAAATCACATTTGTATTGGATTGGACTCCAAATACAAATCACACAGGTTTATATGTAGCACAGAAATTGGGATTTTTTGAAGAAGCAGGTCTTGAGGTTGAAATCGTACAGCCGCCGGAAGATGGTGCAGTGGTACTGGTAGCATCCGGAAAAGCACAGTTTGGTGTATCGTTCCAGGATTCTTTAGCACCTGCATTTATTGAAGGGGATGCAATCCCTGTGACTGCAGTGGCATCTGTGATTCAGCACAATACATCCGGCATTATTTCCCGTGCAGGGGAAGGCATGGACACACCAAAGGGAATGGAAGGACATTCTTATGCTACATGGAATGGTGCCATTGAACTTGCAACAATTGAAAAAGTTGTAGAAGCTGATGGCGGAGATTACTCTAAAGTAGAGCTGATTCCAAGTACAGTGACTGATGAAGTTTCAGCGCTGAAAACAAATTCCGTGGATTCTATCTGGATCTTCTATGCTTGGGCAGGAGTAAAGACAGAATTAGAAGGTTTGGCAACAGATTATTTTGCATTTGCCGACATTGATCCGGTATTTGACTACTATACACCGGTCATCGTAGCAGGAAATAAATTCTTAGAAGAAAATCCGGAAACAGCAAAAGCATTTTTAAGTGCTTTAAGCAAAGGATATGAATTTGCCATTGAAAATCCGGAAGAAGCAGCAGACATTCTTTGCAGCGCGGCACCGGAGCTTGATAAAGAACTTGTGGTTGCAAGCCAGAAATATTTAGCGGACCAGTACAGGTCAGATGCACCATACTGGGGATTTATCGATGCAGACCGTTGGAACAATTTTTATAAATGGGTAAATGAAAATGAATTGGTAGAAGGAGATGTGATGCTGAATGCCGGCTTCACAAATGAATATCTGCCACAATAGGAGGAAGTAAATGCCGGTTTTAGAAGTTAAAGGCGTTTCAAAATCATTTGACGGCGAAGAAATCATTCGAGATATTTCACTGGAGCTAAAGGAGGGAGAGATTGTCTCCCTCCTTGGTGTCAGCGGAGGAGGAAAAACAACACTTTTTAATATCATTGCAGGACTTAGTACGCCGGATGAAGGAAACATTTATCTGGAAGGACAGGAAATCACCGGGCAACCGGGAAATATCAGCTACATGCTGCAAAAAGATTTGCTTTTGCCATATCGAACTCTCGTAGATAACGTGGCACTGCCGCTTACAATTCGCGGGATGAAAAAGTCAGAAGCCAGAGAAAAGGCTGCCGGCTATTTTGAAGAGTTTGGTCTGGAAGGTGCAGAAAAGAAATATCCTGCAGAAATTTCCGGCGGGATGAAACAGAGAGCAGCGCTTCTTCGCACTTATCTGTTTTCGGAAAAAGTGGCATTGCTTGATGAACCATTTTCTGCGTTGGATATGCTGACCAAGGCATCCGTGCATGAATGGTATCTGGATGTAATGGAAAAAATTAAGCTTTCCACGCTGTTTATTACCCACGATATTGACGAAGCAATTCTTTTGTCCGACAGAATCTACCTTCTGACCGGAAAACCGGGTTCCATTACAAAAGAAATTGTAATAAAAGAGCCAAAACCTCGAAAAAAGGATTTTAATTTGTCCGAAAATTTCTTACAATATAAAAGAGAGATTATTTCTCATTTAGAAGGTTAAGAAAATCAGGAGGACGAATAGATGGAACCAATGGAAAATGAATTTCAGGAATATGTGACATTTCATGTGACTGCAAGAGACGGCTCCGATGTGGAACTGGCAGTGGTAGATGAATTCGATTTTGAAGAAAAGCACTATGTGGTAAGCGCAGTGGTAGAAGATGATACCATTAATGATGATGCAAGATATATTTATCTGAGCCATATTGATGGGGATGATTTTACTGTAGAGAAAATCGAAAAAGAATTTGAGTACAACAGGGTGGCACAGGCATACCTGCATATGGAAGATTAAGACAAAACCATCAAAATGATTGTTTTTTTGCTTTACAAACAATCATTTTGATGGTTTAATTGTTGTATAAGGAAGAAAGGATTTACTTTTATGCAGGAAAAGATGTTTGTTACACCAGAATATATAACTGCAAAAGAGATAAAAGCTGTCAGAGGACAGTTGGGACTTACGCAAAAAGAGTTTGCGCAGCTTATTGGATGCTCAAAGCCAACAGTAGAACGCTGGGAGCGGAGCGAAGATGCGATTACGGGTCCGATTTGTCTTCTTATAAAAATGCTTGAAAAGTATCCTGATTATGTAGAAAAAATGAAAATTCCGGAAAAAACATATCCAATCAGGTTATACTATATGCATGGACAAAGAGTATGTACTGTAATAGATGTAAATGAGATGAAGCGTTTGGTAAAAATCCGTAATTATACAGATAATGTGATGTTTCGGGCATTTGGAACAAATGAAGAGCCGAGTTATGAACAGTATCTGGAGTTTTTAGAATCAAGATGTTTTCCAAGAAGCCGTGATAAAATGAAACTGATTCTAAAAGATTTAGATTTGCCATTTTATGATCCGTTTATGATTATTGAAAAAACGGAGGGAAGGATGGCAGAGGATGATTTTTGGATTAAGATAGAGAGGTGGTCCTATGGTTGAACTGTTTGAACAGAATATCAGAACGAATGACAGACAATCTTCTAAAGGTAACCAGCTAAAATGGGAAAATGAAGGAATTTGGTATAAAGCAGACTATACCGGCTATGAAGGGCTGACAGAATATGTGATTTCTCATTTGTTAAAGAAATCTACACTCTCAGCAGAAGAATTTGTGTTGTATGATTTGGAAGAAATAAAATATAAAACGACAGTTTATGCCGGAGTCAAAAGCAGCAATTTCTTAAAAGAAGGATGGCAGCTGATTACCTTGGAACGACTGTTTCAAAATTTTTTTGGACAGAGTCTATATAAAACTATCTATGCAATTACAGAGACAGAAGATAGATTGCAGTTTATGACAGAACAAGTAGAGCGCATAACAGGACTGAAAAATTTTGGTGTTTATCTGAATAAACTATTTACGATAGATGCTTTCTTTTTAAATGAAGATCGTCATACACATAACATTGCAGTCTTAATGAATGAAAAAGGAGATTTTGCGTACTGTCCGATTTTTGACAATGGTGCAGGATTGCTTGCCGATACAAAAATGGATTATCCCCTTCGGGAAGATGTCTATGAGTTGATGGGACTGCCGCAGGCAAAAACAATCTGTTCGGATTTTGATGAGCAGTTGGATGTTTCGGAAAACTTATATAAAGGAAATTTGAAATTTTATTTTACGAAACAGGATGTAAAAGAATTGTTAGAGAATGTAAAAGGATATTCCGAAGAAGAGAAGCAAAGAGTGGAAATAATCATCTATGAACAGATGAGAAAATATAAGTATTTATTTACGCGAGAGGTATAACTTATGAAATACGATTTTGAAGCAATTATTGAACGTCATGGACAAGATGCGCTGGCAGTTGACAGACCGGCACAGCACAGAGAAGCCGGAGAAGGATATTTTAGTGTTCCTGTAAAAGATGGTTTTGACATCATTCCGATGTGGGTTGCAGACATGAACTATGCGGTAGCGCCATCGATTCCAAGGGCAATCAAGAAACGTATGGAACATCCGGTATATGGATATTTTGAACCTCGTCAGGAATATTACGACGCGATCATCAAGTGGCAGACAGAAAGAAATCATGTAGAAGGATTAACTGCAGAATGCATCGGCTACGAAAATGGTGTTCTTGGCGGCGTTGTAAGTGCAGCGGGAATTCTCTGCTCTGCTGGTGACAAGATTTTAGTAAATTCTCCGACTTATGTTGGATTTATGCATTCTTTATGCAATGTGGGTTACGAACTGGTACATAGCCCAATGGTTCTTGATGAAAACAATGTATGGCGCATGGATTATGAAGATATGGAGAAAAAGATTGTGGAACAGCAGATTCACACAGCAATTCTTTGCAATCCTCATAATCCGACAGGACGTGCCTGGGAACGTTGGGAAATTGAAAAAGCCATGGAATTATACAAAAAACATGATGTTTATGTCATTTCCGATGAAATCTGGTCTGATCTTTATTTGGCAGATCATCATCATATTCCAACACAGACTATTTCCGAAGATGCAAAGATGCGTACTATCGCGTTCTATTCACCATCGAAAACCTTTAATCTTGCAGGTTTGATCGGAAGTTATCATATCGTATATAATAAGAGACTTCGCGACCGTCTCCGCAAGGAAGGTTCCTTAAGTCATTACAACAGTATGAATGTACTTTCTATGTATGCGCTGATGGGTGCTTACGAACCGGAAGGTGTGGAATGGCTGGAAGAATTGTTGAAAGTTCTGACAAAAAATGCAGATTATGCCTGCGATTTCATTGAAAAGAACTGGAAAGGCGTGAATGTTTCCAGACCACAGGCAACTTACATGCTCTTTATCGACTGTGAAGAATGGTGCAAGGAACATGGGAAGACCATGGACGAACTGGAAAATGCCGGACTGGAAATTGGGGTCCTTTGGCAGGACGGACGAGAATTCCATGGAGAATATTCTATTCGACTGAATCTTGCGCTGCCATTTGCGAGAGTGCAGGAAGCCTTTGAACGATTAGATAAATATGTGTTTAATGCATAGGTGAGTCAAGGGTAACAAGCTATATGAAAATTCGCATAATTTGGGTGGCTTTGCCACCCGTTTTTATGTAAACAAACGTTTTTTAGTTAATAATAACTCTTAATACAAAAAGATCTTCTTCGATTGTAAATTGACAATTCCCACCTAAACGTTCTGTGAGGAAAGAAATACTTTGAGAACCATACCCATGCCCCTTTCTTTTGGAAACTGGAATACCATTTATAAAAACAGGAGGTTCCAGGAATGGATTTTTGATAGATAAGAGTAGTTTCTCGCCATGAGTTTTAATCATAAGTTTTATATTACGTTTTTCTGGTGGTAGCTTTTTCTGTGCATTCAATGCATTTTCCAGCGCATTAGAAATAATTGTAGAAAACATAATTTCATCACAGTTTAAACGATCTAAAACGATTTGGTAGGAAAAATCTATATGATTTTTCTGGCATCTGGAGTCGAAGTCAGAAATCAAATAATTTATAAGAATATTTGTGCAGTATTTCTTAATGGTTGTTGCTTTGATGCCGCCTGTATATGCTGAGATTAACTTTTGTGCTGTTTCTTTATCGTCATTTTCAATGCACATGGCAACGCTATTTAGAAGAAGTCTCATGTCATGGCGAAGAATTTTAATCTCATGCTCACTTCTTTTTACTGCATCGAATTCTTTGAGCTGCTGTTCCATTGCGATACGGATAATCTGTTCCTTATGCTCTGCATATGAATTTTTTTCCACCTCTTTGGAATACATCATGCAAAAAACAATAAATACAATACACAAAAGAAATGGCAAGAACTCTAATGCAATTCGGTTATTGCTTATCCAAAAATCAGTATATACAACGGCTATGTAATCAAACAGATAATAAACAGCAGGAATGATACTGAAAACATAGATGTTACGGTAGTTTTTATTAAATATTTCAGTTAGATAAGGTGCTAGAAACAGATACGATGCAACTGCTACAATTAGTAAAACAATAATTTGAGTTGTATATTCTGCAACAGAGTTTTTTGTCAAAGCGAAGGTAAGGATACCAAACCATTTGGCTGGATGGCAACAAAGGTATGCAGTGCCAATGGCTGCGGTAGCCGTTGCAAAGCTTTTATGAAATATGGTACAAAGCAATGCGAGGAGTGGCAGATGTGTGATGAATGGATAAAATTTGCGTACGGCATCGGCTCCTCCTAAAACTAGTACAATAATCTGCAAAATGCCTGAAAATATGCAGAAACCAAGAAGAATCAAACAGTTTTTCTTTGATAAACGATTTAAAGCAAATGAATAAGAAAGAAAAACCCCCAAAAGTAAAAGGGCAATACTATGAATAAAGAATAAAAAAGTTTCAATCATTTGCCTTCACCAGCCTTTTTGAAAGTTACAGAAAAATAAGCGGATTCAAATTCTTTTTGACAGCTACGGGCAATCGGTATGCGATAGCCAGAGTACATTTTGATTTCTTTCAATGTATAGGTGTCAATATAATTGATATTTACAATATAGCTGCGGTGACAACGGAAAAAACCATCATAAATTGTTAATTTATTTTCATGAAGATGTAAAGGCTCTGTGGTTTCTATCGTGGTTCCATTTCTTAAAGAAAAAATAATGTGTTTGTTTTGTGCTTCAACATATTCGATATTATCTAAAGGGAGTTTTTGAACAGAATATAATCCTTTCACAGTAATTGTCCGAGTGTTTTGGGCAATTTCATTACACAACTCTTCAAGACAGTTGTACAAAGCAGTTGAGTCAACTGGCTTTAGTAAGTAGTTGTTGGCCTTTACTGTATAGGAATCAACGGCAAATTCCGGAGACGAAGTCAGAAATACAATTTTTACAGTTTTATCATATTGACGAATGATTCTGGCTGTTTCGATTCCATTCAGCATAGGCATAACTACATCCAGCAGAATGATGTCAAAAGGTGTGGAATGATGTGCAGAAATTAAGTCATCACCATTGTCGAAAGACTGAAATAAGAAAGAGATGGACTTATTTTTCCAATTTTCAAGCATGATTTTAATGTCATCAATAAAATTTGAACAATCATCACATAATGCAATCTTTAGCATATCCTTATCTTCCCCTAAAAGTATTTAGAATCATTATAACATAGAAGGAAATCTTCTCAAATATTTTATATTACAATTCGCACCTTTTAAAATGCATTTCACACCGAGGATATTAGGTAAACAGAAATTTACGCTATAATAGAACGATACTCTGAAAAAAGCAAAAAAAATCCTGTATTTTTACAGAGAAAATCAACATTCTGTTGAAAGAGATATACTAGGAGCGTATAATATAAGTCGAAAAACACGAATGGTATGCACCAAGAAATTGACATAAGATGATTTTATAAGGTAGTATATGTATAATAAAAATATTAAACAGTTTGGCAAGGAGAAGAAAAATGGATAAAAAGACGCAAAATGAAAACAAAAAAGAAAAAGCGACTTTTAGGCACAAAATATTGAGTGTTATTGGGACAATTTTATGTGTGATATTAATTCCAATCTTAGCGATCAACGTCACTTTGATTGCGAAAAGTTACATAAATACGGAGGAAGTTCCAAGTGTGAGCGGCTGGCTGCCTCTAATTGTACTGACAGATTCCATGTACCCGGAAATTCACAGTGGGGACTTGATCATCTGTCATACGGAAGATGCAGAAAATATCAAAGAAGGAGATATCATTTCATTCTTTGATCCGGCTGGAAATGGAACAAGTATCGTAACTCACCGTGTTACTGAAGTGACAACTCAGGACGGAGAACTTGCATTCCGTACAAAAGGTGATGCCAACAATGTAGAAGACTCCATGTTGGTTCCGGCAGAAAATTTGGTAGCAGTTTATAGAAACAGAGTGCCAAGCCTTGGTAATGTGGCAATGTTTATGCAGACAACCCAAGGGCTGATCATTTGCGTTGTATGTCCAATCCTCCTGTTGGTTGGATATGATATGATTCGACGCAGAAAATACGAAAAGAGCAACAAAGAAGATACGGATGCACTGCTTCGCGAATTAGAAGAACTTCGCGCACAGAAAGCAGCAAAAGAACAGGAAAAATAAGAACTTAAGATTCTTCCCTCGGAAGCCACGTCCGGGGATGAAATATATATGCCGCGGCATTCTCCGCGAATGGGTAACTCCAAAGGAGGAAGCCCGGTACTTATCTATCCCCCTGGAAAAGGGAGGAATATGATCGAAAGATTAGGAAATATAGAAGAAAGGAGATTTTTCGATTATGAAGAAAAACAGAATGATGAGACTTGCTTCCGGTCTTTTGGTAGCAGTTCTCGCAACAACAAGTATGATCAGTGGAACATACGCAAAGTATACAACACAGGATTCTGCTAATGATTCAGCACGTGTTGCTAAATGGGGTGTAGAACTTCAGGCATTTGGTAATCTCTATGGTGAAAGTTACACAGATGAAATCGTAGCTGATACTGAAGATGAAGGTGCAGGTATTCGAGTTCAGTCTAATGGGGCAACTGCAGATGTTGTAGCACCAGGAACAGAAAATGAACAGGGATTAACATTTAAACTTAATGGTCAGCCAGAAGTAGATTATCAAGCAACTGTAGTAGTGAAACATCAGAATATTTTCCTTGCCAAGGGTGAATATGGTGTGATGATTGAGGCTGAAGGTATTACAGAAGCAAATTTTGATGAATTTACAGATGATTTATACACATTAAGCAGTGGAGTGTACTCCAAAGCAGATTCATATACAGATGCAACTTATTACACATTAGAAGATGCGTTCCCAGAAGGAGAATTTCCAACAACAGGAAACTATTATCCTGTAGTGTATGCGTTAGGTGGAGAGACTTCAGTAACTGGTAACATTGAAGCAGATACTTTAAGTGCAGTTGCTGAAAAAATCGGGGGAAGTGTACTTGTAGCAAACACAAGTGGAGAAGTTGGCACAAAAACTGAAGATGTTGTAGCTTCTAAAGCTAATAACATGGTTACAACAACAACATTTGTATCTGCTGTTCATGATACTAACACTTCAGTAGCTGATACATTAAAACTTGGGCATGAAGTCCTTACATGGAACTGGGCTTTTGGTGATGTTGATTCTGTAGGGAATACAGCAGATGGAACAGATAAGGCGGATACAGTTCTCGGCAATTTAATTGCAGGAGTGCCTGGTGTTGTAGTTAAAACAGCTGAAGGATATGCAACTCTCGAAAAAGCAGACGATACAGATCTTGTGTTCGCGTCAGGTGATGCAGACACTGTATATGCATGTTTAAATACACAGTTCTCTCTTGACATCACTGTAACACAGGTTGACTAATCTAGTCTCTTAGATTAACCAATCCTACATATTAATTAAAACCTAATGGGTTCAAAACCGCCCTTCGTGGCAGGGCGGTGGGAACCCTTTTTGGTGTTTTATCGAGTGCTTACCAAAACAGACTATATTTAGCCTGCTTTGGCAGACATTTGATAAGATCAAAGGAATCCTTAGGAAAGGGAGAAATTCTGGATGAAAAGAAGCAACCATAGATATATATGGGGAATCGCATTCGCACTGTTTCTTGCGGTTGCAATTACTGCAAGTGTATACATTTCCAATGTAAAGCAGATGGTACCAATGGAAAATGAGGATGTTATTGCATTGGTTCCTATGGAAGACGATGCCCAGACAGAAGAATTAGATAGCGAAGTTCCAGTGGAACAGAATGACAAAGAAATTGTTAAGGTTGGAGTTCCGAGGAGTACATTAACGAACGGTGCGAAGACTGCCGGAACAGTGACACAGCAGCATCAGATTGGTTCAAAGAAGGCCGAAATGATTACGGAAGATGATGTTCAGGTGTGGGGCACTGAAACTGCGGTAGATATTTTTAAGAAATACTATACAGGAACAGCAGAAGCTGGTACGGAAAGTGAAGTGACTGTTGAAAATACAGGAGATGTGGATGATAGAAAACTGATTGCCCCTGGTACAGAATCGGAATATACATTCTGGGTAAAAAATACAGGTGAGACCGATATTTCTTATCGTGTGTATTTTGAGGAGAACCAGTATGGTTCCATGGAAATTCCATTGGAAGTCCGTGTAAAATGCGGTGATGAGTATTTCCTTGGAAATGATAGTGAATGGGAATCTATTCATGAATTGGAAACCGTGGATCACAGTGGTAAACTGCGTGAAAAAAATTATGCACGTTATACCTTAGAGTGGCGTTGGCCATTTGAAGTGGATGACACTTATGATACAACTCTTGGAAACCAGGCGGTACAGGAATTGTTGGAGCAGGAAATTATCATTTACACTTACGGGGAAGGTGAAGATATTCCAATCTTTGATTGGGTAACTGCAACAGGTGTTCAGACTGGTGATGCAGCGAACGGATTGTTGTGGCTGCTGATTCTATTGCTTGCGCTGGCGGCAATGGGTTGTATTTATAAGATAAATCGTCGATGCAGTCAAAAGGAGGCAGAGGAGCTTGAGTAAAAAAGTGAAAGGTATCATCAGAAGAATGATAGTGATTTTTTTGATGGTTTGTGCCGGAAGCGGATTTTATATGTTCAATGCACAGAACCTGGTAGGAAATGCAATGCCTATGCCTTTTGGAATTGGCGCGGCAGTGGTACTTTCTGGCAGTATGGAACCATCCCTGTCTGTCAACGATTTAGTAATCGTAAAAGAGCAGGAAAGTTATGAAGCAGACGATATCATTGTTTATCAGGAAAAGAATTATCTGGTGATTCATCGAATTGTTGGCATGGATGGAAATATGGTACAGACGCAAGGTGATGCCAATAATGTGGTAGATGAGCCCATCGATTTAGGAAATGTGAAAGGAAAAATGATTGCCCGTATTCCTAATATGGGAATAATGATTCAGGTGATCAAGACTCCGGTAGGAATCTTTGGCCTGCTTGCGGCAGCAGTTTTTTGACAGAGTTGTCTTTCCGTAAAGAAAAACAAAAAGGCGATGATGAGCTTGAAAGCATAAAAGCAGAGATTCGTCGTTTGAGAGAGGAAGAAAAGTAGTAGCATGAAATTTTGGACGCATAGAAAACTTCATAAAGGTGGCAATGTTATGATGCGTCTGGCGTCTATGTTGTTTGTACTGGTGCTTGTATCCACCTGTATGCTGGCGGGGCTTCTGGCGAAGTATACGGCAACTTCCGAAGCGCAGGATAGTGCCCGCGTGGCGGGATTTTCCGTGAATGTGGAAAACGTCACAGCCGAAGACGATTTCAAAATGGATCTTGGCAGTACAGAACCGCTGGCAGTGTATGCAATGAGGATTACAAATCAGTCGGAGGTGGCGGTTAATTATTCGGTTGAACTGCAATTGGAGAAGGATTTGCCAACAGGCATCTATGTATACCTGGCGAATGATTCGAAGGGAGAGACACCGGTTAACGTAACTGCAGTAGAGCAGAGGGCGCTTCTGGGACAAAAATATGAGTTTGCGGATGTAGGTCAGATGCAGGCGAATACAGATGAACAGAAATATTTAATTTTTGCACCAGATCCGAATGCAAAGGGAAATTCGGATGGCACAATTTACGATCATCTGGATGAAGATAGTGACGAAGACGCTTCGATTTACACGAATGAAATAGACTTTAAAGTAAATGTAGTATTTACACAGATAGATTAAGAAGGATAGAGGATGAAGAAATTGCAAAAACTCAAAAAACTTCATATTGTGCTGCTCCTGATTTTGATAGCAGTCTTAGGAGTGCTGGGGCTTCAGGGAATCAAAGCAAAATATACAACCTCTGTGAGTGTCAGGGGAAATGTAACCTTTTCGGCAGATCTGGCAGATTCACTGAGCTTATATGAGCATCAAGCAAACCGTAAGACAGATGGCTCCTATGAGTTGACAGATGTGAAGGTGGGCACCGTGATTGACCCAGAGACGAGAGAACCATTGACGGATATTCGGGGAAATACATATCAGGTAATGCCGGGGGTTGATATTCCAAAAGATCCTCAGATTGAAATTACGGGAAAAAGTGCCTTGGATTCCTATCTGTATGTAGAGATTGAAGACAGTCTGGCGCAGTCTGATGCATCGGATAGCATCAAGAAGACTATTCAGTACGAACTGACTGATGAGTGGTTAAAACTGGCTGGTGTGACCGGACCTAACGGAACCACATCAAAACCAACCAGTGTCTATGTGTATAAAGGTGTAGACAGTGTTCCAATGATTTTGGATGAAACCTTCACACCTGCTGATAACAGTGTTACACCTTCTAAAGAAACTACAAAAATAATAAAAATTTTAAAAGACGATACGATTACAGTAGGGGAAAACTATTCTTCTGCTGATTTTGTGCTGAATATATATGCACATTTACTGCAGATTCCGCAGGATGCAGTAGAAAAACCAGATGCGAAAGCAATCTTTACTGCACAGCTTCCGCAAAAATCAGAATCCGTGCTGATGCGCGAAATGAGTATGCGAAGCACAGCCGAAGAATGTGAACTGGATGGGACAGAAACTGCCAGTACAGATAATGGCATCAGCCAGGTCAATGATGTAGCAGAAACGCCGGAATATGTTACGATTACGATTCGTTATGTAGACTCGGAATCGCACGTTGCTGTATTTGATGATTACGTAGCAACACTTCATTATGGCGCAAAATTTACTGCAGACGTTGATTCTCCTACAAGAGTGGGGTATGCACCATATATAGGGGATGAAGCGGCGCAAACTGTAAAAATTGAAGAAAAAGAATATACAGAAAATGTTTCCTATACCGTGGAGTACAAACCAATTCAGGTTTCGTATATAGTACGCCATTACATTCAGAATGTATCCGATGATTCTTATACGGAATATAAGGTGCAAACTGGAATGCTGGAAACCGGTGCAGAGCCTACCACAGCGGAGTTAAGTCTTACAGAGCTGGTGGGTGATGAAAATACTGTGGGTGGTTTTAACTCTCTTTATCATGAGCCGGACACTGTGGCGGCTGATGGAAGTACAGAATTTCATGTTTATTATGACAGAAAGTATTTTTTATACACCTTTGACTGTACAGGAGGCTATGGCGTAGATCCGATTTATGCAAGATATGAAACACCGCTTGCGGTGCCGGATCCTGTAAGACCTGGCTATATATTTGATGGATGGGAAATTCAAAAAGAGGATAAGAGTTGGGAAGCAGTAGATGAAGTGCATGCTAAAGTAGGTCTTGCAGACGTTTCTTACCGGGCAGTCTGGACACCGGAAGAGGCGGGAGCAAGTTATACGGTCATTTACTGGAGAGAGACCACAGATCCGGTAGCAGATGGGGAAGAAAGAGAATATGAATATTGGGGTTATGAGACGGTTGAAGACGTCAGCGCAGAAGAAACGGTCAGTGGCACTGATAAAGCGAAAGATTTGAATCTGACGGATTACCAGTATTTTGATTTTGAAAAGGCTGACACCGACGTTAAAGTCATGGGTAATGGTTCGACGGTGGTAAACGTATATTATACCAGGAAAACTTACAACTTAAAGTTTTATTATGCAAGGCAGAAAATTGATACTGGGCAATATGAAGTGGCCGGTGGTACCACCTGGATTTTTGCAAATTGCGGCAGTAATGATATAGCAACAATGTTAAAGGCTGTCGATTGTTGGGGAGGAGTTAAGGAAAAACCGGAATTAAATGAATTAGGAGTCGGGAAAGGCTATAGGATACCGGAAACTGGCGAAAAATATGATGGATATGAATATTTCTATTTTGAATTTCGTGCTAAATACGGTGCAGATATTGGTAACATATGGCCGGTTGGGATTTTTTCATCAGTAGAGACATCTCAGACCAATGATTATGGTAATTATGCATATTTCAGCGCATGGAATGTGGAAAATAATACTTACTATGATAACAGAAATGAAAATAAAACCTTAAAGGGAAATTACCGAAAGCTTGATCATGTATTGTTGAGAGAAGATGATGCGAACATTGATACAATCAGATTTCTTGCGTTTTGGGAAAACGGTAAGAAGGGTGTAGGGTGGAATAAGCCGCACGAATGGACTTATAATATATATCTTCCTGTTTTGGGAGATGAAGATGGTAATAAAGAATATAATGGTGTAAAGTATAAATTAGATGCAACGTATACGCTCTATGATAATAATACCAATGACGCTCCGAAAAATCAAACGGCTACAGCGATTGAGGGGTATAAAAATATCGCGCGGCAAGCGACCGATAATGAAATTATTAACGAAACATACAATATTCATTCATATACCATGGATTTTTATTATGAACGTCTCACTTATAAGCTGGAATTCAAGAGTGTTGATGATGTTATACAAACATATGATGCTGTTCCATATGAGATGCCATTAAGTAATTATCAGCCCGGAACACCGGAATATCCTGCGAATCTGGAAAGCAATGCGTACTATTTTGCAGGCTGGTATACATCACCGGAGTGTGTGGATGGTACGGAGGTAAACTGGGAGAATGATACGATGCCAGCAGGTGATCAGATGCTTTATGCGAAATGGGCGCCAATTACCCGTACAGTCACATTTTCTAACCATTATCAGGATGCAATTGATGGAAAGTATATTCCAGACTTTGGCGGGCTGATTTCTCATGGGCTGTATATCTCTGATACAGATATGAAAGTACCGTCTATAGATCCGGAAAAAGGAGAAATTTCTGCAGAAGGAATTGGCAATGCAACGAACTACACACCAATCGGATGGTTCTATATTGATGAAGTGACGAGGGAGAAAAAAAGATTTAATCCCGCTTCCATGAAAGTTACAAGCGATCTGCATCTCTTTATGGAATGGAAATCAAATCAAGTTGTAGAATATACAATTGAGTATGTGATTAAAGACGGAGATGCTTATAAAGCAATTGGAGAACCGACAACGGGATATTCTTTTGCCGGCTTAACAAGGACCTTTAAGGCAAAAGTAGGAGATGAGCTGTATGAGGGGTATCAATCAAAATATTATCCAATGGAAGCAAGCCATTCAATTCTGATGACGGAAAATAAAGAGAATAAACATATATTTGTTTATGAATGGGAAGAACAGGTTGGTTTTAAAGTTTATTATATCGATCAGATGACCAAGCTTTTGATGGAAACAACTCCAAATCCTAAAGAGGGTACTACATCGGATGCTGTTATTACGGAAAAATTTGTTCCGATTTCTGGATACATGCCGGATGCCTATTACAAGCAGATGGTATTGTCTTATCCTGATGAAAAAAATGTGATTAATTTTTATTATACCAAAGATAATACCCATGCATATTATGTTGTAAAACATATGGTAGAAAACACAGATGAGGAATATGTAGAATATGCAAGGATTGAAGGAATTGGTGATATTGATAAAGCGGTAACGGAACATGCATTGTCAATCAGTGGTTATACCTATGATATGAAGATGACAGAAGATAACGCTAGTAGTAAATATAAGGTTGATGGAGATGGGGTTACGGGAAAGGTAACACTAGATGGTCTGGAAATGTATATTTATTATTCCAGAAAGCCTTCCGGATATATTAAACGTTATGTAGAATACGGAACCTCGAAGGATTTGATTGAATCGGTGACGGTAATCGGAAAATATGGAGACAGTATTTATATTGATATTTCCAAAGATCAGTATAAAGATGAAATTCAGGATCATACAAAAATCCAGGTGGGAACGGTAACCTATATACTTGAAAGTGCCCCTATAGTTGAGTCTACTATGGGGGTAGTAGAAGATGGAAATTATCAAGAAATTATTTTCTACTATACGGCTAAGAAGGTAAAAATTTCTTATGTACCGGTCTGTAAAACAGCGACAGAAAATTTCGGCGCAGTTTCGCTGGCATCTGAGCAGGCAGTTACAGTAGATAATTTAGCTGGCTCTACGGCAATGCCGGCTGCGGGATATCGTTTTGTTGGGTGGTATTCGGAGGCAGACTGTATAAACCGGGTGAGTGAAGAGGTTCAATATAGACCAACGAAGTTGCCAGGCGACGATACGACTTACTACGCACTCTTTGAACCGATCTTAAGTGAACTTACGATTAAAAAAGTAGTAACAGGTATTTCTTCTACAGATACGTTCCTGTTCCGAGTGAAAGGTGAGAAAGGCGGTACTGCAAACATTGACCTGACAGTATCCATTACTGGTACTGGCTCAGTGACCATTAGTAACTTACCAATCGGAAACTACACGATCACAGAACTTACAGACTGGTCCTGGAGGTACGACAATTCAGGCGTTGTAGCATATACGGAAAGCGTTTCAGAAGTCAAGGAAAATGAAAAGAATGAGGCTATCTTTACAAATAATGCAAACTCCAAAGCATGGCTTGGTGGAGAAACCATAGAGGATAATCAATTTAAGGCTTATGAAGCATCAGCTGCAGAATAAACAGAAAGAAGGCGGAAGCGATGTCTGAAAAACATACGAACAAAAAACACGGATTTGCTTGGAAGAGGGCATGTATTCTGCCTGTATTTCTGATAGTGCTTACTGTGACGACTTTAACTGTAAATGCTTATTTAAGGTGGAGCGCAGTGGTGGAAAATGTGTTCAATGCAGAGGCTTCTGTTGTTCCCGCTGTGAATGAAACTTTTGAGAATAATTTAAAGACAGATGTGTCTGTAAATTCAGGAGAGACAGAATATTCAGTCTATGTTCGTGCAGCGATTATTGTTACGTGGGTAAATGGTGATGGAGAAGTTCATGCAAAAGTACCGGTTTTGGGAGTTGATTATGAACTGGATCTGAATGTGGATACAGATACTGACACTTCCAAAGCATGGTTTGAAAAAGGCGGTTTCTACTATCACAAAGACGCAGTTGAGAGTGAGAATGATACAGCAGTTCTGATTAACAGCTGTAAGCCATTGAAAGAGGCTCCTTCGGATGGTTATACGCTGAAGGTGGAGATTATTACACAGACGATTCAATCTGCAGGTATGACAGATGGCGAATATGGTGACAATGGAATCGTGATAACCGATTCGATTCCGGCAGTTACCTCCGCATGGGGAGTGACAGTAGATGCCGATAAAAAACTACAAAGTAACTAAATACATCTGAAAATGAAGAGAGGGCGACAGCATTTTGTGCTGTCGCCTTTTTAGATAGGTAACTTTATGGAAAATAAAAATAATAATGATTACTACTATTGACAAGAATGGAAATACATGGTAATATGCAATCAAGAAAGAGTTAGTTCTTTCTAACAAAGAAAAAACATCTTATCGAACCTTTTCAGTTCCATAAGTAAAAAATTAAGAACAATAAAAGGAGGACAATATATGTCAATGATCAACAAAGAAGTTAATGAATTTAAGGTGCAGGCTTACGTAGACAACGGTTTCAAAGAAGTAAGCAAATCAGATATCTTAGGAAAATGGAGTGTATTCTTTTTCTATCCAGCAGATTTCACATTTGTTTGCCCTACAGAATTAGAAGACCTGGCCAATAAATATGAAGAGTTCAAAGCAGCAGGCTGCGAAATTTATTCCGTATCTACAGATACACATTTCGTACATAAAGCATGGCATGATGCTTCCGACAGAATCAAAAAGATTCAGTACCCAATGTTAGCAGACCCAACACATGCACTTTCCAAAGACTTTGAAGTACTCATCGAAGAAGACGGACTTGCAGAAAGAGGAAGCTTCATCGTGAATCCGGAAGGAAAGATCGTTTCTTATGAAGTAAGTGCAGGAAATGTAGGACGTAACGCAGATGAGCTTTTCAGAAAACTTCAGGCTTGCCAGTTCGTACATGAACACGGCGACGAAGTATGCCCGGCAAAATGGCAGCCAGGTGCAGAAACATTAAAACCAAGCCTTGACCTGGTAGGTATGTTATAAAATTAATCAGTGACCCTTTCTTTTCTCTTAAATAAACCAAGAGAATTAAGTTTCTCAAACGAGCAGGTGGCTTATGCCACCTGCAAAAATAACAATCGGACTCGTCGGAGGTAAAAGATATGAAGAATATGTATGATGTAGTAGTCATCGGCGGCGGCCCGGCGGGTTTGACCGCTGCCCTCTACTTAGCCCGCGCAAGATATCGCGTGGTAGTAGTAGAAAAAGAAAAATTCGGAGGACAGATTACCATTACTCATGAAGTGGTAAACTATCCGGGTGTAGCAAAGACAAGCGGAGAAGCCCTGACGGCGACCATGAGGGAGCAGGCAGAAAGCTTCGGAGCGGAATTTCTTCTGGCAGAGGTGGAAAGCCTCGTGACAGAAGGTGATGTAAAAGTTGTAAAGACCAATCGAGGAGAATTAAAGACCTTTGGAATTCTCTTAGCGACAGGCGCTCATCCAAGAATGGTAGGATTCAAGGGCGAAGAAGAATTCAGAGGGCGCGGAGTTGCTTACTGTGCGACCTGCGATGGAGAATTTTTCACTGGTAAGGAAGTATTCGTAGTAGGCGGCGGCTTTGCCGCAGCAGAAGAAGCGGTATTCCTGACAAAATATGCAAAACATGTCAATATATTAATAAGAAAAGATGACTTCTCCTGCGCAGCAGCGACAGCAGAGGCGGCAAAGAATCATGAAAAGATTACAGTGATCCCGAATACGACAGTGGAAGAGGTTTTTGGTGATTCCGCCCTTCGTGGAATCCGTTACAAAAACCGTAACACTGGAGAAATGACAGAATATAAAGCAGAAGCCGGTGATAACATTGGTGTATTCGTATTTGCAGGATATGCTCCGGCAACGGGTCTTCTAAAAGACATCGTGGAGCTGGATGATGCGGGATATGTGGTAACAGATCGAGTTCAGAAAACAAATATAGACGGAATTTATGCAGCCGGTGATGTGTGCATCAAGCCTCTCAGACAGGTAGTTACAGCAGTCGGCGATGGTGCATTGGCAGCAACAGAACTTGAAAAGTATGCAGCTAAAATGCATAAAAAGACAGGCATTATCCCACAGCAGCCACAACCGGAAAAAACAGCTGAAACAGGAAATGTATCTGGAGGTGCTGGTGATAATTCGACAGCAGGAAACAGCGCATTATTTGACGATGCAATGCTGGCGCAGTTAAACGCAGTGTTTTCCCGCATGGAAAGCCCGCTCGTTTTAAAACTGCATCTGGATCATCGTACGGTATCGGAAGAACTCCGAGGCTATATGGAAGAACTTGCAAAGCTGACAGACAAATTGTCAGTAGAACTTGCGGAAGAATCTACAGAAGCAGACCCTTGTGTAGAAGTGTACCGTCAGGATGGAAGTTACAGTGGACTTGCGTTCCACGGAGTTCCGGGCGGGCACGAATTTACTTCCTTCGTATTGGGACTTTATAATGCGGCAGGTACAGGACAGAAGATTGATGACGACGTGGCAGCCTCTCTAAAAGCCATTGATCGAAGAGTAGATATGAAAGTACTTGTATCCTTATCCTGCACGATGTGCCCTGACCTTGTGATCGCAGCTCAGAAAATGGCATCCCAGAATGAAAATATCACAGCTGAAGTGTATGATTTGAATCATTTTCCTGAAATCAAAGAAAAATATCAGGTAATGAGTGTTCCTTGTCTCGTTATCAATGATGGTGAAAAAGTATTTTTCGGGAAGAAAAATATTCGCCAGCTCCTAGAACTGATCTAGTCCTCTATAGGCTGAAAAGCATACATATATAGCCAACGAAAAGCCCGTAGGTCAATCATTAAAAAATGAGAGTCCCACGGGCTTTTCACTGTTATAAAATATTTAATTTTAAAGATTTATTTTCACGGTCCGCAGCTTTGAAGATGCGCAAGATCTTCTGGTAAATCGCACCATCTTCTGTCGGTGCAGTGATTGAAATCTCAATGTTTTCTAAATCTGTCAGGCAGTCGTAAAGTGCATCCAGATTGTTTCCATAATATTCCGGGAACTCCAGACATTGCTTTAAATATTCATGTACTTGTGCCGCATCTGCCAGAAGATTTCCGTCTAAAGTAATCTGTCTCATATCATTCTTCTCCATATAAAAGTTCGAAGGATTCGTAATGGTCCTCGGTATAATAGATCAGTCCATCGGTAGAGTAGATAATTCTCTTGGCATTGCGGTAAGTACCGTCAAAATCAATGTCGCATTCATAGTAGTCACGACCAACCGCTTCCGGCAAAAGGCCTTCATAATTTCCGAAGTAATCTCCACCGATACTCATCCCCGGAGCAACTTCATCCAGGTTTCCTTCACTGCTGACCCAGCCAAGCTTTTTGGCTTCTTTTTTTGTGATAAAGTTGGATGGCAGGTGACCATATTCGTGAATATATTCCGCTACTTCTTTTTTGGTAGTGTAGGTCTCCTCTTCTGTTACAGAAGGAGTATCCGGAACCGATTCTTCCTGAAATGTATTTTCGGGTTCAATAAGGATGTCTTCTTCGAGAATATCTTCGGATTCTTCTGACAGAATTTGCTCATTTTTATCTTCGGTTTCAAGATCCTCTGTAAGAACCGCAGTCAGCACATCTGCTGCAAGTTCAGTTTCTTCTGGTGTGCAGCCTGTAAGGAGAGTGAGCGACATAACTGCTAAAAGAAGATAACAAAGCAGGGTGCGCAGGTTTTTCTTTAACTTCATAGTATCTTTCCTTTCAATATTTAATTATAATAATTCTAAAATTTCTGATAGATGTAGGGTAACATATCTTTGAGGTTGGTGCAACGGGGTTCACTTTCTGATTGTCTTACATTTTTCTTTGTGCTAACATAAAGGGAAATATTAGAATACTGCGAGGTAGCAAAGATGAAAAGCAATTTAACAAGAGAAGAAGCATACACATTGCTCCATAAATATAATAAAGAAGCGTTCCATATCCAGCATGCGCTGACAGTAGAAGGTGTTATGCGCTGGTACGCAAAGGACTTAGGTTATGGCGAAGAGGAAGAATACTGGGGAATCACAGGTTTACTTCATGACATTGATT
The DNA here is from genome assembly GCA_017622875.1 of Lachnospiraceae bacterium. Classification (GTDB taxonomy): domain Bacteria; phylum Bacillota; class Clostridia; order Lachnospirales; family Lachnospiraceae; genus HGM12587. Next base: position 22,401 of record JAGAQG010000002.1, on the reverse strand, counting down.
TTGAATTATATCCAGACGAACACTGTAAAAAAGCACCGGAACTGTTAAAAGAAGGCGGTGTAGCAGAAGATATGATCTATTCTGTCTGTTCCCATGGCTACGGAATCTGCAGTGATGTAGAACCAAAGCATGAAATGGAAAAGGTACTCTTTGCGGCAGACGAATTGACAGGACTGATCTGGTCAGCAGCGCTTATGAGACCATCGAAAAGCGTGATGGATATGGAGCTTAAGAGCTTAAAGAAAAAATTTAAGGACAAAAGATTTGCAGCAGGATGCTCTCGTGATGTGATCAAGGATGGAGCAGAACGTCTTGGCTGGGAACTGGATGTTTTAATGGAAAAGACTATTGAAGCAATGCGTTCCTGCGAAGCAGACATTGCAGCGTTTATGGAGACTTACGAGGCATAAAATGAAGAATTATCAGATTACAAGTTTTGTACATCATTTTCTGGAAGACCACGTGCAGTTGGGAGATTTCTGTATCGATGCCACCATGGGGAATGGAAACGACACGGTATTGCTTAGCAGACTGGCTGGAGAGCAAGGAAAAGTTGTTGCATTTGACATTCAGCAGATGGCTTTAGACAACACATTGAAGCGTCTTCAGGCAGAAAACTGTCCTTCGAATTATGAACTGATTTTAGATTCTCATGAAACGATGAGCGGATATGCAAAAGAAGAGTCGGTTTCCTGCATTACCTTCAATTTGGGTTACCTGCCCGGCGGTGACCACGCAAAAGCAACCCGTGCAGACAGCAGCATCAGAGCAATAGAAACCGGCTTGGCACTCTTAAAGAAAAAAGGCCTCATGACGGTTTGTATTTACAGTGGTGGCGACAGCGGATTTGAAGAAAAGGAGGCAGTTCTTTCCTATATAAAAGGACTGGATGCAAAAAAATATCTGGTCATCATCTCAGAATATGCCAATCGGCCGAACAATCCGCCGATACCGGTATTGATCATAAAAATGTAGGGTAAAAAATGCCATTGGATTTAATTCCAATGGCATTTGAAACATTATTTTGATAATAATTTGCTGATAATTATATTTATGTCGTATTCAGGAGCATAATCTTTTGCAATATCGCAAATTAAGGAAATTTGTTTGATGTCTATTTCTAAATGTTCTGAAATTGTTTCAGGAGACAGCCCCTTTTTGAGCTTTTGGCACACCTGCTGAACCAGAAGAGAAAGTTCACCTTCTTCACGACCAGCGGCAAGCCCCTCTTCATGACCTTCCGCCCATCCCTCTTCACGTGCGTATGCTTTTTCTTCCCACCATTGCATAAATTTCACTCCCGTCTTTTCAGAGGCCCGTACAGTGCGAACCCGCTCATGAATTCTTTTAATCTTGTCACTATCTGCTTTTTCTGCCACTGTATCAGAAGAAGCATTAATATAGTCCATAAAATCAAGAAACTCCTGTGAAAAATTCTCAGGATTTTTCCCTTTGGTATTAATAAAAATTCGTCTGGCCCCGTCATTTAACCGAAGATTAGGAACCTCAAGGCAATGTTCTTCAAAAGTATACCGATATAACCCATAACCGAAAATATCAAAAGGCGCTACTAAAATCGTGGTCAGATCATTTAACTTATTAAAATCTTTGTTCCTTTTCGGTTTCAGACCATGAAACCATAGAGATATGTTCGTCCATCAGAATTTCTACAATCATATTGTAGATTTCCGGGTCTTCGACAGTTTCATTAAATAAAAAGCGGTCCAATAAGTTCATGTGATCTAGCTTTGTTCTTAATTCAGCCGGAATTGTAATTTTGCTTACTTGCATTGTTAACCTCCTATGCAGTTATCATGCAGGAGTTCCAATGCGGCACTATGGAAATCCTGCATATGTTTTCATGGAAATAAAGCAGGATTTCAGAAAAAAGTAGACGGAGCAGCTTCCAAAGAATGTGGTATACAAACCATGAGAAAACTTTTGAGAAATACATTGCTTTAATCATAAGATAGCATGCAGAAGAAGTTTTTTCAATAAACACCTTGCCCGAACTTCAGGGTTTTTCTTTTTAGCAGCATCTGCTATAATAAACACAAAGAAATGGGAGATTTTGGAGGAATCAATATGGCAAAATATGTAATGGCATTGGACGCAGGAACAACCAGCAACCGCTGTATTCTGTTCAATGAAAAGGGGCAAATGTGCAGTGTAGCACAGCGGGAATTTACTCAATATTTCCCACAGCCTGGATGGGTCGAGCATGACGCCGATGAAATCTGGGCCAGCATGCTTGGTGTCGCAGTAGAGTCCATGAATAAGATCGGTGCAGCTGCAGAAGACATCGCCGCCATCGGGATTACCAATCAGCGTGAAACTGCCATTGTATGGGATAAAAATACAGGTGAGCCAATTTGCCGTGCAATCGTATGGCAGTGCCGCAGAACCTCGGAATACTGTGACTCCTTAAAAGCAAAAGGGCTGACAGATAAATTCCGTGAAAAGACAGGGCTTGTCATTGACGCCTACTTTTCCGGTACAAAAATCAAATGGATTCTGGACAATGTGGCAGGTGCAAGAGAAAAGGCTGAAGCAGGAGACCTGTTGTTTGGAACAGTAGAAACATGGCTGATCTGGAAGCTGACAAAGGGAGCAGTTCATGTAACTGATTATTCCAATGCTTCGAGAACGATGCTTTTTAATATTAATACATTGGAATGGGACGAAGAAATTCTGGCTGAACTGAATATTCCAAAATGTATGCTGCCGGAGGCAAAACCATCAAGCTGTATATATGGAAATGCAGATCCGTCTTTCTTAGGAGGACCAATCCCGATTGCCGGAGCAGCAGGAGACCAGCAGGCAGCATTGTTTGGACAGACCTGTTTTAATGCCGGCGAGGCAAAAAATACTTATGGCACAGGCTGCTTCTTACTGATGAACACAGGAGAAAAGCCGGTATTTTCAAAAAATGGTCTTGTAACGACCATTGCATGGGGTCTGGATGGAAAAGTAAATTATGCATTGGAAGGCTCTATTTTTGTAGCAGGTGCATCAATCCAATGGCTGCGAGATGAAATGAGGCTCATTGATTCTGCTGCTGATTCGGAATATATGGCGAAAAAAGTAAAGGATACCAATGGATGTTATGTGGTGCCTGCGTTTACAGGTCTTGGCGCACCGCATTGGGATCAATATGCCAGAGGAACGATTGTGGGAATTACCCGTGGTGTGAACAAATATCATATCATTCGCGCTACTTTGGAATCTATTGCTTATCAGGTAAATGATGTTCTGGAAGCAATGAGAGCCGATTCCGGGATCGAACTTGCAGCCTTAAAAGTTGATGGCGGAGCGAGTGCCAATGACTTCCTCATGCAGACGCAGGCTGACATCATAAATGCACCGGTCAACCGTCCGGTATGTGTGGAAACGACGGCTATGGGTGCGGCTTATCTGGCAGGACTTGCGGTGGGTTACTGGAAGAGTAAAGAGGACGTCATTAAGAACTGGGCCATCGATGCAGAGTTTACACCAGCCATTGAAGAAGAGGAACGTACAAAGCGTATCAAAGGTTGGAACAAAGCTGTGAAATATGCCTATGGATGGGCAAAAGAAGATTAAAAAGAATAAAAATGCGGATAGTAATAATATTGTGCTATCCGCATTTTTATGTTAATATAAAAAAACAAAAAACAAGTGTGGTTTTTTTATGATTAGGAGAGAAAAAGATAAAAAGGTTGAAGTCCCTACGGTTGAAGAACTTCAAAAGGAACTACAGCGAGAAAGATATCGGGAAAGATATGGTAGAACCTTAAGAAGTACTATTTATGTGTTGATTACAGTAGCGGCTGTGGCTGTTCTTGTAGCAACATTTTTTTTGCCCGTTCTTCAGATTTATGGATCTTCGATGAGCCCGACACTGAATGATGGTGACATTCTTGTTTCGGTAAAAAGCAGCGATTTTGAACGACAGGATATCGTGGCATTTTACTATAACAATAAGATACTGGTGAAAAGAGTTATTGCCAGATCCGGAGAATGGGTTGCCATTGATGAAGCAGGAAATGTAACTGTAAATGGTGAAGTTCTTGAAGAACCGTATCTTATAGATAGGGCATTGGGAGAATGTGATCTGGAGATGCCTTATCAGGTTCCAGAAGGGAAACTTTTTGTAATGGGAGACCATAGAAGCGTATCTGTGGATAGCAGAAGCTCAGCAGTAGGCTGTGTTTCAGAAGAGCAGATCGTAGGTAAGCTGGTCTTTCGAATTTGGCCGTTATCGGCTATTGGAGATTTTTAATTCCATAGGATGAAGGAGGAAAAAATGAACTCCACGTGGATTGAACGTGCAAGGGAGTTCATCAGAAACCAGAGAAAGAAGCAATGGTGGCGAAGGTTTACAATGACAGCAGCAGTCGTTGTGGTTTTTGTGACGACTTATATGCTGATTTTACCGGCCATCACAATGGAAAGAGAAACTGTTTGTGGAAAAACTGAACATGAGCATACGGAACAATGTTATACAGTTGCAGAAGAAACAGAAGACGCTGTATTGAATTGTGAATTGGAAACGCATATCCATGAGGATGCTTGCTACGAAGCGGAGATTGTACAGGATACAGAAGAATCTGCCAATCTGGAGGAAACGACACAGGAGGTAGAAGAATCCGCCAATCTGGAGGAGACGACACAGGAAGTAGAAGAATCTGTCGATTTGGAGGAAACAATACAGGAAGCAGAAGAATCCATCGATGTGAAGGAAAATGTACAGGAGGCCCTGCCAGAAGAACCGACGGAAGATGAAGTGGCGGCTGCAGAGCAGCAGGATGAACAGATCTTGGCGGAGATGACGCAGGAGTCGGAAGTGAAGGCGCTGAGAATGGCAACGGCCAGAGCAGCTCCGACAGATCTGAAACCTTACATTACAAATGCAAGTGCTGCGAGTATTGAATATGATCCGGCAACAGGTGATTATAAGATTAATCTGAATCTGGAATTTACGATGACAAAAGAACAGATTCAGGATGCGGCTTATCAGTTTACTTATCAGTTCCCGGAAGGTGTGATTGTCCCGGATATATTGATTGGAAATACATATTCAGGATATGAAGAGGACAGTGACGTATCAGGCTTTACATATACCTTTGTAAAGAACGATGACGGAACCTATGGCGTAAATATTGTTTATGATGAGGCTTATGTTGAAGCTGCATCTGAGAAAATCCATTCATTTATTAATTTCAACGGTTATCTTGACAGTGACAAGTATACCGGAGGAAGCTCGATCAAATTTAGTGACGGAGTAACCTTGAATATTCCAAAAGAGGATATCATATATCCGGACGATGAAACGTTGAATTATGATATGAACTCGCAGAAGAGTGGAAGCTATCAGATGGAGGGTAATCTGCTGTATTACACCATTACAGTTTCGACGAAGAAGGGAACACCGGATCCGATTATCATTACAGATACCCTGACGGCAGATGGGCTCACGGTAGATAGTCTGAAAGTTGTTTCGGTTACAAAGACGGATACTGCGCAGGGCGGAAATACTGTAAATGTATCAAATTATACATTTACACCGAGCAGTGATAATAAGTCTTTCCAAATGTCTCTGGGAGGCTTGGACTCTAATCAAAAGTATACAATTACATATGTTTATGAATTGGCAGATTTACTGGAGAACACGTCTGTCAATGCATCAAATCGGATGAAAGCAGAAGCTAAGGACCCCGAAACAGGGGAGGATGTCGAAAATGAGACATGGGTTGATGCTGCGATTACAAAGGACACTCTGAGAAAAACCGGCAGCTGGGGAAATGATGGAACCATTACCTGGAAGATTACGGTAAATGGCAGCGGGTATGACATCGCCGGAATGACGGTTACAGATGAAATGTTTGCGAAATTATCAGAGTCTGAACTTCGGGCAGCGATCAGTCCGACATCCGGCTATGAAATTTTAAAAGACTCAAATGGTAAGATTACCGGAATTAAATTTACCGCAGTAAATGGGGGTAAGAATACCAATACTTATACAATTGAATATCAGACAGAACATGAAGCAACCTGGGAATCACAGACTGTGATAAATAAAGCGGTCTTTGACCCTACTCCGGACAATCCGAACAGCGGAGATGAAGCGGGCAGTACATCGAGCGTGACAATACCGGGAAGCGGCAGTGTGGAAAAATCCGTTGAATCGGTAGAAGCTCTGGATGAAAACCAGATGGGCGTGATTCACTGGCTGGTAAAGGTAACAGTGCCGGAAGGAGGTCTGGCAGCCGGAACAGAGATCAGTGATCAGCTGGACTGGGGCTGGGATGAAGATCACTTCATGAGCAAAGAGCAGATTCTGGAATGGGCAGCTACTGGTAAGACCGAATGGCTGAGTTCTGCTTCGAGCATCACATTTTTCAATCGTCTGAATCAGCAATGGCATACGGTAGAACAGCTGACTGACGACGCGGAATATACACAGTTCAAGATTGTCTTTAAAAATGGATTGTCGGGAGAAATCTACGGCGGTCAGACGTTAGAACTGAGATATGATTCTACGATTGAAAATGTGAAGGATTCCGAAAACTATCGAAATGATATTACGATCAATGGAAGAGGTGACTATGCAGAATACACATATCGCGATGCAGTCACAAAAACAGATGGTGATGGAAATAAGGGAACAACAACCACTGTTACGGAAGATGGAACAGTTTTGTGGAAAGTAAAGGTTGCGTTTGATCGGGACTATTCCACAGTGACGATTACCGATACGCTTCCTGAACAGGTAACACTGACAGGCCTGCAGTATGGAACATCGGGATCGGAAATTACGGCTGTCATAGGAAGAGACGGAAGTATTACTGCAGGAGCAGACACAGGGCAGACCTACAATCTGGATATATCCGGAAGCAGCTACAATGCTTCTACAGGTGAAGTGACATTACAGGTGACTTTGAAGCCGGATGCGACACGGCCGGATTGCTTCAAAGAAAATGGAGTCTTTTACGTGATTTATACCTGTCAGGTAAAAGAGGAATACCTGCCGAAAGATGGTGAGACAACAGCAGCAATTGGTGCCCTGACAAACAGGGTTGTAGTAACCACAGAGGAAGGAACACTTGGTTCTGATGAACAGACGCAGGATGTGACCGTGGAATATCCGGAAGAGATCACACAACAGATTGATAAATCCGGGGCATGGAATAACGATACGAAACGATTGAATTATTCCATTGATATTAATCCGGGGGCACAGGATCTTTTGATAGGTGAAGATACATTGACCTTAATTGATGAACTGTCCTATGTGGAAGAACCGTGTGACAGGACAGTTTCATTGATCCAAAGTTCTGTAAAGCTCTATTATGCACAGACGGATGAAAATGGAAAACCGTTGAAGGATGAGGAAGGAAAACTCATAAAAGGTGACGAAGTATCTATCAACGATTATAAATGGACATACAGTACCAGCGAAAAACGTTGGGGCTGGGATACAATAAAGAATACGCTGACGGTGGAAATTCCGGACAGTACGGCACTGATCTTTGAATACAGCTATCAGGTGGATATGACACCAACACAGGATTATCAGAAATACTTTGAGGTAACGAATGTTGCGACGCTGATCGGAGACAGTACTTCTACTGACAACACAGACGGACAGAAAAAATGGGAGGAATCTCAGACTTCCGGTGGTGTATCATCACAGAAGAAATATACGTTCTATAAGGTAGATTCGGCGGATTACTCCTACAGCCTTTCAGGAGCAGAGTTTTCACTGTTTCAATATAATCCGGATACAGCGGGATATCAGGATACCGGTCAAAAATTTACTACAGAAGATGGAAAGCTTACGATTTTCTGGCAGAGAGATGGTCACGAAGAGGATTATCAGTTCGAAATTAACAGAGCGTATTATCTGGTAGAAACGAAAGCATCGGATGGCTATGAACTGCCGGCAGATCCGCCAAAGTACTACTTTATTTTCTATGATTCCAGTGCGCCGGTCTATAACTTCCCGTACGGATTCGTATCAGATGCGAAAACAGTAGATTTAAATAAAGTATCCAGAACAGAATACGTGACAAATGCAAAGGATTCGACGGAAATCGTACTGACGAAGAAATGGTATGACACGGATGGAATCGAACAGTCAAAAGCGGATGGAGAGATTCAGGTACAGCTTTGGGCGAAATGTACACCGACGGACGGATCGGGAACCGTGATAGAAGATAAACTGATCGGTACCTACACACTGGAAGGGCCGGAGTGGAAAATAAGCGTCAGTGACCTGACAAAAAAAGGTACGGAAAATGTAAACGGGAACGATGTGGCAGTCACCTACAGCTATTATGTCACGGAGATCAGTAAGTTTGGTTACGATACGACCTATGAAAATAATGACGGAATCGTCAATGGCACGATCGTAATTAAAAACCAGGCCAATGGAGAGGTGAGTTATGAATTACCGGCAACCGGTGGTACTGGGAATAGCAGGTATCGAATCAGCGGAAGTATGCTTGTAGTTGCCGCAGGATTGATGCTGAGATATCAAAGAACAAGACGCAGAAGGGAGGATGGATAGCTGCCTGGATGCGTATAAAAATGAAAGTAACAAAAGAAATATTAAAGGAGATGAAGAATATGAAAAAGTTAAAAACATTATTTTCGGTAATCTTAGCTTTTGCATTGATGGTAGTAATTGCTTTACCGGTAAGAGCTGCTGAAACAACTCATACTTTAACTATTGAAGGAACAAAGACAGGGCATATTTACGAGGCATATCAGATTTTCTCTGGTACATTATCTACAGAAGGTGCTACAGCAGGTGTTTTATCAAACATTGACTGGGGCAGCGGAGTTGACGGTACTGATTTATTAGAAGCTTTACAGGCTGAAACTGGTTTTGGAGAGGGAGCAAATAATCTGTTTAGTGCCTGTAACAATGCAGAAGATGTTGCAAAGGTTTTAGCGGGCTGGGCAGATGACTCAGCTAATCTGGATCTTTTTGCGGAATGTGTGGGAGATAATTTAACAGCAACATGCACTACAAGTACAGGCGGAACAACTTTAGAAAATGGGATTGCAAAGTACACACTTTCTGGTTTGCAAAGCGGATATTATCTTATTAAAGATCAGCATGACTCTGTCAATACTACAGAACATGATTATTATACCAAATTTATTGTTCGTGTTGTGAGGGATGGTCAGACTGCAAAACCAAAAGGGGATGTACCAACTGTAGAAAAAGGTGTAAATACTTCTCTGAGTACAACTTTCGGGGAACACGTGGATGTTAATGTAGGTGATACGGTTTATTATAAACTGGATGGTAGTCTTCCAAGTAACTATGGTGCGTATGAAAACTATCAATACGTGTTTGAAGATATACTGTCTAAGGGGCTGACTTACGTAAAAATCGAACAGGTTTATATTTTGCATCAGAGCGGAAACTCAACGGATATTACAAGAGACTTAGGAACTAAGTTTACAGCGTTGCATGAAAATGTAATTGTGGACGAGGAAAACAAAGGAAAACTCACAATTACATTTGCGGATTTAAAAACAGCATATCCGAGCTTGCTGGCAAGCGATCATATTGTTGTAAAGTATTCGGCAACGTTAAACGGCAACGCAGTGATTGGCGGAGAAGGTAATGACAATACAGTTGTTTTGAAGTATACGAATGATCCGAACTATGGAGGCTTTGGCGGAACAACTCCAGAAGATGAAGCAAAAGTATATTCTTTCAAACTTGATCTTTACAAAGTGGATGGAAGCGATACCAGCAAGAAACTGGGTGGAGCTGAATTCTACCTGTATCGTAACATGGTAGATGAAAGTGGTGCGACTGTTAAGCAGTATGCAATTGTGATTGACGGAAAACTGACAGGATGGACTGAGAATAAAATAGCTGCGACTAAATTGGTCAGCTCAAGTGCAGAAGGTGACACAAAAGGTCTTATTTCAGTATCAGGTCTTGATCAGGGAACTTACTGGCTGGTCGAAGAAAAAGCACCGGAAGGATATAACAAGATTGATACAGATGTTCAGGTTACAATTACTGCCGGATATACGGGAAGTGTTCTGACATCATTATCCTGCAAGGTGGATAGTATTGATGGTACAGGAGATGTTTCTAATGGTACAGTAACACTTCAGGTGCGTAACAATGCAGGATCCACACTTCCGTCTACAGGTGGTATTGGTACGACTGTTTTCTATGTGCTGGGAAGCATCTTGGTTCTTGGAGCAGTGATTCTGCTTGTGACCAAAAGACGTATGCAGAACGAAAATTAATAAAAATTGTTGTCACAGGGGAGGAATTGTCCTTCCCTGTGTACAGCGATAAGGAGAGTATTAGATGAAAAAAGGCACAGGTTCTACCTTGGTTTTAATATTGGTGCTGATTTTAGGGTTGTCCTTATTGCTGTATCCGACGTTTAGTGATTACTGGAATTCCTTTCATCAGTCAAAGGCAGTGGCAGTTTATACGGAACAGGTTGCAAAATTGGATGATGAGCACTATTCAGTTGTTTGGAATCGTGCGCTACTGTATAATACGGAGCTTTCTGCAAGAGAAATACATTATGTGTTGTCTGAAGAACAGTTGGAAGAATATAATCAACAGTTGAATCTTGAAAATAATGGTGTTATGGGCTATATCAGTATCCCAAAGATTGATGTAGAACTTCCGGTTTATCATGGGACAGATGAGGCAGTTCTTCAGATTGCAGTGGGACATCTGGAATGGTCAAGTCTTCCGGCGGGAGGAGAGAGTTCTCATTGTGTTCTTTCGGGCCACAGAGGCTTACCATCGGCAAAATTATTTACAAACCTTGATGAACTGGTTGTGGGAGATACATTTTTACTGCATGTTCTGGATGAGGTTTTGACCTACGAGGTAGATCAGATTCTGATTGTGGAGCCGAGTGATCTGTCGGCGTTAGATATTATAGATGGACAGGATTTATGTACGCTGATTACTTGTACGCCGTATGGAATCAATTCTCACAGACTTTTGGTGCGCGGGCATCGCATTGATACTGTTGAGGAAAGCAATGTCAGGGTTACGGCAGATGCTATGCAGATTGACCCGCTTATGGTGGCACCGGTGGTTGCGGCACCGATTCTTCTGATTCTGTTGGCTGCTGTACTGGTACAGGGGAGAAAAAGAAAGTAAAGAGAAAGGAGACAAAGAATGAAAAAAAGATTGAAATGGTTCAGTGCTTTTATATTTGCAGTTTTCTGCATGTTCTTTGTGTCCATGAATACAGAAGCGGCGAGAACGCTTGGATTATCCCTGCATTATAATAAGGAAAATGTTTCCTTTCATCTGTACCGGGTAGCAGATTATGAAGAACGAAATGGTTTTACATTGGTAGAGCCTTTTTCAAATTACCAGGTAAACCTGGAAGGGCTGAATATCAAAGAGATTGACAGTGAGGCCTGGAGAACCCTGGCAGAAACATTGTCGGGATACGTAATTTCTGATAATGTTGCATATACATTGACGGGGACAACGGATAAAGATGGAAATATTGTATGGGATGGAATGACAAGGGGATTGTACCTTGTAATGGGTGATGTTTCAAAAGATGAAAATTACATTTATACATCAACCCCGGTGATGGTCATGATTCCCGGAGTATCCGAGAATAATGTGTATGTTACACATCCGGAGCTTTCTATAAAATGTATGACAGAACTTCGGCAGAAAGTGAATCGGAAAGTAGTAAAGATTTGGAAGGATGATGGAAATACATCGAAAAGGCCAAAAGAAATCACCATCGCGCTTCTGAATGAAGAAGGCGTTTATGATACCGTAAAACTGACAAAAGAGAACAACTGGCGCTATACCTGGAAAAATCTGCCTGCTGATTTTTCGTGGAAAGTATCCGAAAAGGAAGTTCCGAAGAACTATCGGGTATCTGTAGACAGGGATGAGGATACTTTTGTAGTTACCAATACTTATAAGGAACCGGAAGATACACCAAAAAATCCGGACACGCCGAAAAATCCAACGAAGGATCCGGAAACACCGGAAGATACGCCGGAAACTCCTTCTGTAAGACCACAGACATCAGAGACAACTTCGGAAAATGTTCTTCCGCAGACAGGGCAACTTTGGTGGCCGATACCGCTGCTTGCTTTTCTGGGAATTACAGTGTTTGCTGTAGGCTGGGTAAAAAGTAAGGAGAAAAGTAGTTGTCTGTTTATGACAGTGGGTGTTTTGTTCCTCGCGGCTGCGGTAATGCTGGTCGGAAAAAATAATTATGATGACCAAAGAGCCGGAGAGCTTTCAGAGAAAGCGGCAAAAGTATTTGTGCAGGAAGTTGAAACGATAAAAGAAGAACAGGATTATGATATAATTGCAGGAATGGAAATGCCTGCGATTGAGATTGACGGAGAACGATATGTCGGAGTTTTATGCATTCCCTCATTGGGATTAGAACTGCCGATTATGGAAGAATGCACAGAGCGTGGTCTGAAAACGTCGCCATGTCTTTATGAAGGAAATGTATATGAAAATAATATGGTAATTGCAGGCCATAATTATAGAAAGCATTTTTCTGGCTTGAAAACATTGCAGGAAGGAACGCTCCTGACATTTACAGATGCAGATGGAAATGTTTTCTCTTATAATGTTGCATGGAGCGAGATTCTCCAGCCTTCTGATATTGAAAAAATGACTGATGCAAAAGAGTGGGACATAACACTGTTTACTTGTACCTACGGTGGAAATGAGCGTTATGCAGTAAGATGTATACGAGCTGAGAGTTAGAGGGAAAATTATGACAGAGAAAGATCTTCATAGATTAAAAAGAACTGAGCTTTTGGAAATGCTGGTTGAGCAGGGAAAAGAAGTGGAAAGCCTGAAGAAAGAAGTGAGTGCATTAAAGAAACAGTTAGATGACAGAACGATTCGGCTGAAAGATGCGGGAAATATTGCGGAAGCAGCACTTCAGATCAGCGGGATTTTTGAAGCTGCCCAGACAGCTGCCGAGCATTATCTGGAGAATGTTGCACTCTTGAGCGGAAGCCAGAAAGAGACTTGCGAAAAAATGGAGGCAGAGACCAAAGCAAAATGCAGTGCAATGGAACTTGAGACAAATGCGAAATGTGCTGCATGGGAAAACGAGACGAAGAAAAAGTGTCAGCAGATGGAAGAAGAAGCAAAAAAGAATGTGGAAGTACAATGGTCTGAACTTTCGAAACGTCTGGAAGCATTCTACGAAGCTCATCAGGGCCTTAAGGAACTGGTGAGTGCAGCTGCGGAAGTTCGCAAAAAAATATGATATATTAGGAAAAAAGTCTTGACGCTTGCATTTGTATATGGTATTCTATCATAGCGAATGGAAGAAGCGAAGGCTTTTTTTTTATGCCTAAAATTTGACAGTGTCGCGGCTGTCGTACTAAAAAAGAAAAAAGCGAGGTGGAAGTTGTGCGCGTTAGAATCACATTGGCATGTACAGAATGCAAACAGCGTAACTACAACATGACAAAGGATAAGAAAGCTCATCCTGACAGAATGGAAACAAGCAAATATTGCAGATTCTGTAAAAGACACACAGCACATAAAGAGACTAAATAGTCTGATGCAAAGGAAGTGACAAGTATGGGAGAAAATACAGCAAAAGAAGCTGCACCTAAAGCTCCAAAGAAGAGCTGGTTCAAAGGTCTTAAAGCTGAATTTAAGAAAATTGTTTGGCCAGACAAGAAATCACTTGCACGCGAAAGTGCTGCTGTCGTAGCATCTACGATTGCGTTGGGCATTATCATTAAAATACTGGATGTTATTATTAACTACGGTATTGAATTCCTGATGAGTTTATAAGATTCGATGAAAGGTGATTTTTATGTCAGAAGCAAACTGGTATGTAGTTCATACTTATTCAGGGTATGAAAACAAAGTAAAGGCCAACATTGAAAAAACAATTGAAAACAGACACCTGGAAGATCAGATTCTCGAAGTTAGAGTTCCGATGCAGGATGTTGTGGAAATGAGAAATGGGGCTAAAAAACAGGTTTCCAAAAAATTATTTCCAGGATATGTTCTGATCAACATGGTAATGAACGACGATACATGGTACGTTGTAAGAAATACCAGAGGCGTGACAGGATTTGTTGGTCCGGGATCCAAACCGGTTCCGCTGACAGAGGAAGAAATGTTGCCGCTTGGAATTAGCAATGAGAATGTCGTTATTGATTTTGTAGTAGGTGACAGCGTCGTAGTTATCGGTGGCGTATGGAAAGATACCGTTGGTATGATTCAGTCAATTAACGAAAATAAACAGTGCGTAACCATTAACGTAGACCTGTTCGGTCGTGAAACACCGGTAGAAATTAGTTTCACAGAAATCAAAAAAATGTAACAAGCAAAACGCCCGCAAAAATAACTTTTGCGGAACGTGGGAGGGAAATCCCCGCAAATACCACATAGGAGGTGCCTTATCATGGCAAAAAAAGTAACAGGTTATATTAAATTACAGATTCCTGCTGGTAAAGCTACACCAGCACCACCAGTCGGACCAGCACTTGGTCAGCACGGTGTAAACATTGTTCAGTTCACAAAAGAATTCAATGCAAGAACAGCAGACCAGGATGGTATGATTATCCCGGTTGTTATCACAGTATATGCTGATAGAAGCTTCAGCTTCATCACAAAAACACCACCAGCTGCAGTGTTACTGAAAAAAGCATGTAACATTAAATCTGGTTCAGGTACACCAAACAAGACAAAAGTTGCTACAATCAGCAAAGCAGAAATTCAGAAAATCGCTGAATTAAAAATGCCTGACTTAAACGCAGCAAGCCTTGAAGCAGCTATGAGCATGATCGCTGGTACTGCAAGAAGTATGGGTATCACAGTAACTGAGTAACAATGAAAGCGTGGGAGGGAAATTCCCGCAATTACCACTAGGAGGATATTTAATATGAAACATGGAAAGAAATATGTTGAGGCTGCTAAACAGTACGACAAGCAGACTCAGTATGATACAACTGAAGCTATGGCTTTAGTAAAAAAATTAGCAGTAGCTAAATTTGACGAAACAATCGAAGCTCACATCAGAACAGGTTGTGACGGACGTCACGCTGAACAGCAGATCCGTGGTGCAGTTGTTTTACCACACGGTACAGGTAAAACAGTTCGTATCTTAGTATTCGCTAAGAACGCAAAAGCTGACGAAGCTTTAGCAGCAGGCGCTGATTACGTTGGAGCTGAAGAACTCATTCCAAGAATTCAGAATGAAGGATGGTTTGATTTCGATGTTGTAGTTGCTACACCAGATATGATGGGTGTTGTTGGTCGTTTAGGACGTGTACTTGGACCTAAAGGCTTAATGCCAAACCCAAAAGCTGGTACAGTTACTATGGACGTAACAAAAGCGATCAAGGATATCAAAGCTGGTAAGATTGAGTACAGATTAGACAAAACAAACATTATCCACGTGCCAATCGGAAAAGCTTCTTTCACAGAAGAACAGTTAACCGACAACTTCCAGACGCTTATGGGTGCAATCATCAAAGCTAAACCAGCTGCATTAAAAGGTCAGTACTTAAAGAGTGTTACAGTAACACCTACAATGGGACCTGGTGTTAAGATTAACACAGCAAAACTTGCTTAATTTTAAGGGATTTTTGCAGATATTTAGCAAAAAAAGATTGACATTCAATATATAAATATGGTATTGTAATTCACGCAATACAAACTGCCGAAGACAGCAGGTGCCGTAAGGCATAAGGTTCAAACGCCTGCCGAGGAAAAGTATTCTAGGCTTATCGAGCTTGAAGGTCGATAAGATATAAGAAAAGACTTTTAAAACCTCTCTGTCTGCGGATAGAGAGGTTTTCTTATCTAGACGCTTTGGCGGTGTAAAATCTAAAAAGGAGGTACACCATTCACATGGCAAAAATTGAGTTAAAACAGCCGATCGTAGAAGAAATCAAAGCTCACGTTGAGGGTGCTCAGACTGCAGTTATCATTAACTACAGCGGTGTTACTGTAGAACAGGACACAAAGCTCCGTAAAGCAATGAGAGAAGAAGGTATCGTTTACAAGGTATACAAAAACACAATGATGAAACGTGCTTTTGCTGGAACAGAATTCGAAAGCTTAAATGACAGCTTAGAAGGAGCAAATGCAGTTGCTATTTCCAAGACTGATGCTACAGCACCAGCTCGTTTAGTGGCAAAATTTGCAAAAGAAATTCCAAACCTTGAAATGGTAGCAGGTGTTGTAGAAGGTCAGTTCTATGATGCTAAGGGAATGCAGGCTATTTCCCAGATTCCAGGAAGAGAAGAACTTCTCGGAAGATTACTTGGTTCTATGCAGAGCCCAATCGCAAACTTTGCTCGCGTTATTAATCAGATCGCAGAAGCTAAAGAAGCGTAAGTTTTATTGAACATTAAACTATTAAATAAATTTCAAAATGGAGGAAATTAAAATGGCAAAATTAACAACAGCTGAATTTATTGAAGCTATCAAAGAATTATCCGTATTAGAATTAAACGAATTAGTAAAAGCATGTGAAGAAGAATTTGGTGTATCTGCAGCAGCAGGTGTTGTAGTAGCAGCAGCTGGCCCAGCAGAAGCAGCTGAAGAAAAAGATTCTTTCGACGTTGAATTAGTAGACGCTGGTGCTTCTAAAGTTAAAGTTATCAAGATCGTTCGTGAAGTTACAGGTCTTGGCCTTAAAGAAGCTAAAGAAGTTGTTGACGGTGCTCCAAAGGTTGTTAAAGAAGGATGCTCTAAAGCAGAAGCTGAAGAACTCAAAGCTAAACTTGAAGCTGAAGGCGCTAAAGTTAACCTTAAATAATTTGCGCGTAACTGCAAAGCTAGAAAAAAGAATGGAAAAGGCTCATGCAAGCTTGCTTGCAATGAGCCCTTTTTTATTCTTTTTATAGCGCGCAGCGCGAACACGATGAAACGCAGTGGAATCGGGTTTCTAGCTTTGGAGTGGCTGGGAGTTAATAAGCAAAAAGACAGACCTCGGTGGTTTTCCATCGAGGTCTTTTTTGTTCTTGACAATGAAAAAATCTGCTAACAAACTTGCAAAATTTATCAAAAATGTTGTTGACACCTACAGAAGCTTGTGTTACTATGTAGGGTGCATTATTGTGGTAAATTAGGTTTATTATAGTGCCCGACAATGCGGTAAAATAGTTAAAAAACGAAAGTTTTAAAAAATAGAAAGGGTGAACGTCTATGGAAAAAAACAGAATCCGTCCTGTAGTAAACGGAAAAAGTAGCAGAATGAGCTACTCCAGACAAAAAGAAGTTCTGGAAATGCCAAACCTGATTGAAGTCCAGAAAGATTCCTACCAGTGGTTTCTTGATGAAGGATTAAAAGAAGTATTTGCAGACATTTCTCCAATCGCAGATTACAGCGGTCATTTAAGTCTGGAATTTGTAGATTTTACACTGTGTGAAGACGATGTAAAATACACAATCGAAGAATGTAAAGAAAGAGATGCAACATACGCAGCTCCTTTGAAAGTAAAGGTTCGCCTTTACAATAAAGAAACAGATGAAATCAATGAACATGAAATTTTCATGGGCGACCTGCCGCTTATGACAGCAACCGGTACTTTCGTAATCAACGGTGCAGAGCGAGTAATTGTCAGCCAGTTAGTACGTTCCCCTGGCATTTACTATGCAATCGGACACGACAAGATCGGTAAAAGATTGTTCTCCTCAACTGTAATTCCGAACCGTGGTGCATGGTTAGAATATGAAACAGATTCTAACGACGTATTCTATGTTCGTGTAGACAGAACAAGAAAAGTACCTATTACAGTACTCATCCGTGCACTTGGATGCGGTACAAACGCAGAAATCCTTGAATTATTTGGCGAAGAACCAAAGATTCTTGCTGCGCTTACAAAAGACGTTTCCACAAACTACCAGGAAGGTCTCTTGGAATTATATAAGAAGATCCGTCCAGGTGAACCATTAGCAGTAGAAAGCGCTGAAAGCTTGATCATGAACATGTTCTTTGATCCTAAGCGTTATGACCTTGCTAAGGTGGGACGTTATAAATTCAATAAGAAATTATTACTTAAGAACCGTGTAACAGGTCAGGTTCTTGCAGAAGATGTTGTAGATACAACAACAGGTGAAATCATTGCAGAAGCAGGTGCTGAAATTACAAGAGACCTTGCAGATGTAATCCAGAACGCTGCAATTCCTTACATTTGGGTAAAAGGCGAAGAAGAACGCAATATCAAAGTTCTCTCTAACTTAATGGTGGATTTATCTGCTTACCTCGATGTAGAGCCAAAGGAAATCGGTGTTACAGAATTAGTATACTATCCAGCGCTTGAAAAGATTCTGGAAGAAAATGAGAGCCTGGAAGATCGAATTGAAGCTGTAAAGAGAAATATTACAGAATTAATTCCAAAACACATTACAAAAGAAGATATCTTTGCATCCATCAACTACAACATGCATTTAGAATATGGCATGGGTAACGATGATGATATCGACCATTTAGGAAACAGACGTATTCGTGCGGTTGGTGAACTTTTACAGAACCAGTACCGTATTGGTCTCTCCAGAATGGAAAGAGTTGTTCGTGAAAGAATGACAACTCAGGATTTAGAAAACATTACACCACAGGCTCTGATCAATATCAAACCGGTAACAGCAGCAGTGAAAGAATTCTTCGGTTCTTCACAGCTCTCCCAGTTCATGGATCAGAACAACCCACTGGGTGAATTAACACATAAGAGACGTTTATCAGCACTTGGTCCAGGTGGTCTTTCCCGTGATCGTGCAGGTTTCGAGGTTCGAGACGTTCACTACTCCCACTACGGAAGAATGTGTCCTATCGAAACACCTGAAGGTCCAAACATCGGTCTGATCAACTCCCTTGCAACTTATGCACGTATCAACGAATATGGTTTCGTAGAAGCTCCATATCGTAAGATTGATAAAACAGATCCATTAAACCCACGTGTAACAGACGAAGTAGTTTACATGACAGCTGATGAAGAAGATAACTACCATGTAGCACAGGCGAACGAACCACTGGATGCAGAAGGACATTTCATCCACAAAAACGTATCCGGTCGTTACCGCGAAGAAACACAGTCTTATGAAAAGACAATGTTCGATTACATGGACGTTTCTCCTAAGATGGTATTCTCTGTTGCGACAGCACTCATTCCATTCTTACAGAATGACGATGCGAACCGTGCGCTGATGGGATCTAACATGCAGCGTCAGGCAGTACCTTTGATGTTAACAGAAGCTCCGGTCGTTGGTACAGGTATGGAACCAAAGGCAGCTGTTGACTCAGGTGTTTGTGTGGTTGCAAAACGTGCTGGTGTGATCGAAAGAGCAGAATCTAACCAGATCACAATGAAATATGACGATGACGGAACTCGTGAAGTTTATCATCTGTCTAAATTCTCAAGAAGTAACCAGAGCAACTGCTACAACCAGAGACCAATCGTATTCAAGGGTGAACACGTAGAAGCCGGCCAGGTAATCGCAGACGGTCCATCCACATCCATGGGTGAATTAGCACTTGGTAAGAACCCACTCATCGGTTTCATGACATGGGAAGGTTACAACTACGAAGATGCTGTATTATTAAGCGAAAGACTTGTACAGGATGATGTTTATACATCTATCCACATTGAAGAATACGAAGCAGAAGCTCGTGATACAAAATTAGGACCGGAAGAAATCACAAGAGATGTTCCGGGCGTTGGTGATGATGCACTGAAAGACCTCGATGAAAGAGGTATTATCCGCATTGGTGCTGAGGTTCGTGCAGGGGATATCCTCGTTGGTAAAGTAACTCCTAAGGGAGAAACAGAACTGACAGCAGAAGAAAGACTCCTTCGTGCGATCTTCGGCGAAAAAGCAAGAGAAGTACGTGATACTTCCCTGAAAGTTCCACACGGTGAATATGGTATTGTTGTAGATGCAAAAGTATTTACAAGAGAAAATGGTGACGAATTATCTCCAGGTGTAAATCAGGCAGTTCGTATTTACATCGCTCAGAAGAGAAAAATCTCTGTGGGTGATAAGATGGCTGGTCGTCATGGTAACAAGGGTGTTGTTTCCCGCGTATTACCAGTAGAAGATATGCCATTCCTTCCAAACGGACGTCCACTGGATATCGTATTGAACCCACTGGGTGTACCTTCCCGTATGAACATCGGACAGGTACTTGAAATCCACTTAAGCTTAGCTGCAAAAGCACTTGGATTTAATATTGCAACACCGGTATTCGATGGTGCAAACGAAAATGACATTATGGACACTCTTGATCTTGCAAATGATTACGTAAATCTTGAGTGGGATGAATTTAAAGAAAAACACGGAGAAGAACTTCTTCCGGAAGTACTGGATTATCTGTATGAAAACAGAGACCATAGAGAATTATGGAAAGGCGTGCCATTATCAAGAGATGGTAAGGTAAGACTTCGTGATGGTAGAACAGGTGAATACTTCGACAGCCCTGTAACAATCGGTCACATGCATTACCTGAAACTCCACCACCTGGTAGATGATAAGATCCACGCACGTTCTACTGGTCCTTACTCCCTCGTTACACAGCAGCCTCTGGGTGGTAAAGCTCAGTTCGGTGGACAGCGTTTCGGTGAAATGGAAGTTTGGGCACTGGAAGCTTATGGTGCTGCTTACACACTTCAGGAAATCCTGACAGTTAAGTCTGATGATGTAATTGGACGTGTGAAGACATACGAAGCAATCATCAAGGGCGAAAACATTCCAGAAGCAGGTATTCCGGAATCCTTCAAGGTTCTCTTAAAAGAATTACAGTCCTTAGGTCTCGATGTAAGAGTATTAAAGGATGATAATACAGAAGTAGAAATTATGGAAACAAGCGCATATGGCGAATCAACAGATTTACGTTCCATCATTGAAGGAGACAGACACTTCAGAAATGAAGAGAGAGGATACGGAGCATACGGTTATACAACTCAGGAATTCCAGGGTGATGAACTCGTAGCCGTAGCTGACGAAGCTTCAGAAGAATCAGATATTGAAGAATAAATCGGAAAGGAGCGCCGAAGATGCCAGAAACAGTAAGTAATGAAGTTTACCAGCCAATGACCTTCGATGCGATCAAAATTGGTCTTGCATCCCCTGAAAAAATCAGAGAATGGTCTTATGGTGAAGTATTAAAACCTGAAACAATTAACTACAGAACACTGAAACCTGAAAGAGACGGTCTGTTCTGTGAAAGAATCTTTGGACCAAGCAAGGACTGGGAATGTCATTGTGGTAAGTACAAAAAGATCAGATATAAAGGTGTCGTATGTGACAGATGTGGTGTTGAAGTAACAAAATCCAATGTACGTCGTGAACGTATGGGTCACATCGAACTGGCTGCACCGGTTTCCCACATTTGGTATTTCAAGGGAATCCCAAGCAGAATGGGACTTATCCTGGATCTCTCACCAAGAATCCTGGAAAAAGTTCTCTACTTTGCTTCCTATATCGTTCTGGATGCAGGCAATGCAACAGAATTAACTTACAAACAGGTATTATCTGAAAAGGAATACCAGGATGCAAGGGAAAAATATGGTAATGAATTTAAGGTAGGCATGGGTGCAGAAGCGATCAAACAGCTTCTGCAGGACATCGACCTTGAAAAAGAGGCTGAAGAATTAAAATCAGGCCTTGTAGATGCAACAGGCCAGAAACGTGCACGTATCGTAAAACGTCTGGAAGTTGTAGAAGCCTTTCGTGAATCCGGCAACAAACCGGAATGGATGGTAATGGATGCAATTCCGGTAATTCCACCAGATTTACGTCCAATGGTACAGTTAGACGGTGGCCGTTTTGCTACATCTGACTTAAATGATTTATATAGAAGAATCATCAACCGTAACAATCGTCTGAAGAGACTCCTTGAACTGGGAGCTCCAGACATCATTGTTCGTAACGAAAAGAGAATGCTCCAGGAAGCTGTTGATGCACTCATCGACAATGGCCGTCGCGGACGTCCAGTTACAGGTCCTGGTAACAGAGCATTAAAATCTCTTTCCGATATGTTAAAAGGTAAATCCGGACGTTTCCGTCAGAACCTGCTCGGTAAACGAGTTGACTACTCCGGACGTTCCGTTATCGTTGTAGGACCGGAACTTAAGATCTATCAGTGCGGTCTTCCAAAAGAAATGGCAATCGAGCTGTTCAAACCTTTCGTAATGAAAGAACTTGTTTGCAACGGTACAGCTCATAACATCAAGAGCGCTAAGAAGATGGTTGAAAAACTTCAGCCGGAAGTTTGGGACGTTCTCGAAGATGTTATTAAAGAGCATCCGGTTATGTTGAACCGTGCTCCGACACTTCACAGACTCGGTATCCAGGCTTTCGAACCGATTCTGGTAGAAGGTAAAGCCATTAAGCTGCATCCATTGGTATGTACAGCGTTCAACGCCGACTTCGAC
>JAGAQG010000067.1 GCA_017622875.1 Lachnospiraceae bacterium | reverse complement strand
CCCTTCGGGATAGCAGCAAAGCTGCCAAGGCTTATGCCTTCAATCGTTCTTCCGTATTCAATAGTCTTTCCAGCTCCATCTTCACATCGTCAAGCTCCATGGTCTGAACTTCCGGGAACACGCTTTCCAATACGGCTCCCATCTGGATCAATCGTCTGGTTCTTGCTTTTCGCTCTTTCTGACGGTTGCGGGCTTGGGTAGCTTCCATTCTGTGCTGTGCCTGCAATAATTTCTTTTCATCTTCGGTCATAGGTCTGTTATTTGCCATAAAATCTCCTTTCTGGTATCGGGGTGGTACTGTAATCCGGTGTAGATGGTGCAGATACAATTCGCTTTGCAAACTATAGGCTTTCTGTGTACTGACAAGCGAATTGTTCCGCACCATCGTCTGTGAATTTAAGTACCGGAATTTAATATTTTTCGTGCTTCCTGCATATTGGCGGCTGCATTCAACTCTCGGATGTTCTGATTGTTAATTTTCAGAGGTACACAACGCTCCAATACTCGGTCATAAATTCTGGCTCTTGCCAGATCTTTCGGATGTTTCAACTCATCCAAAGTTAGATTGGTGGTTACAATCAGAGGTTTCTTGCTTCGGTATCGGCTGTCAATCACATTGAATACCTGTTCCAGAGCAAATTCCGAACTTCGCTCAATTCCCAGATCATCAATAATCAGCAGACTGTATTTATTAAAGCTGTCAATGAACTGGTTCCTGTCATCGGAATACATTCCGGTCAACGTATTCAGGATTCTGGAAAAGTTGGTCATCAGAACCGGAATGCCTTTGTCCAACAGGGCATTTGCGATACATCCGGCGAAAAAGGATTTACCTGTTCCCACATCTCCCCAGAGAAGCAGTCCCAACGAGTTCGCTTTCATTTCTTCCCAATGGGACACATACTCATGGGCTTTCTGCATTTCTGGATTGTAGCCTTTATCATTAGCAAAGTTGTAATCATGCAAAGATTTGTCCTGCAATCCGTTTGCCCTCAAGTGAGATACCTGCATGAGAAATTCCTGATGCTTGCGTTCGGCTTCTTCGTTGTCGTATATTTCCTGTTGACACCGGCAGCGAACCGTAGGGAGGAATACTCGTTCCTTCAGTTCAATTCGGTGCTGTCTGGGCGTGTGGCATTTGGAACAATAGATCAGTCCGTCAGCTTTGTTCAGATATTCGTCCTCAGCAAGTTCTCTCGGCTGAAATAATTCGTCCACAGTATTGGTAATTGGTTTCATAGGCTTTCATCCTCCTTACATTCATAGGTTCGTTGGACAGGAGCAGGCTGGTCACGCAATGCCCAGCTTCGTATGGTGGCTGCGTGACTGGAATACTGCTTTCCGCTGGATGCCATATAGCTGGACAGCTTTTCAATGTATTCCTGATAGTGAGGAACTTCCTTTTGTAAAGAAATCAGTTCTTCCGTACTCAGGAAAACATTTTGATACGGGCCATAAACGGTGCGGTCATCCTTACTCTCTGAATTTGTTCTTTTTATATTGTTCTTCTCTTTATTACTACTAGACAGTTTACTGTCTGTCACAGAGACAGTTTTCTTTCCATCTGTAGAACAGTTTTCTGTCTGTCTTACGGAAAGAATTCTGTCCGTCTGATTCAATGCTTCCGGTGGATATTTAACGTATATCCTGTTTGGAAAACCTGCTCCCTGACGTTTACGGGCAATCAGATTTTCTTTCTCCAGAGCATTCAATGCGGTTTTGACAGACATTTCACTCTTGTGCATGGTTTCTGCCAGGCTCTTGATGGGAAAGAAAATGAACACATGACCTTGTTCATCAGCCCAACCATCATTTTTCTGGGACAGCCTTGCTCGGTCGAGCAGAATCGTATAGAGAATTTTTGCAGTTTCATTCAGACCATCCTTGTCCAGTAAAAATCTTGGGAACGCCATATACGGCGGTATCGGGCTGTTTTGCTTCAGAAATTGTGTCATGTGTTCACCTCCCTCCTGTGAGATCAGCTTGTAGGAAACTTATTCTCCAAGAAAATCCCAATCCACTTCCTCATCTGGTTCCTGTTGTGTGACCGGAACTGCTGCAACCGGCACTTGCGACATTCCTGCCATACAGCCTGCAAGAAATACCGGAAGGATTCTCTCCATGGCGCTTTCTACAGAGGAAACAATCTGATTTACAAATCGTTCCTCACGTTCCCTGGTTTCAAAGTAAGGGTCATCCTGACTGCGATAATAGCGGTCAAAGTAATCCACCAGAGCTACGGCAATCACATTGCTGTAAGATTTGAATTGCTGCTTGTCCATGGTCTGAAGATACTGCCATGCTCGCTTCTGGGTGTCCTTTTCCAGATTGAAGCGAAGATTTGTGCTGCGGATATTCTTGCTCATGGCTTACTCCTTCCTGCGAAGGTTCATAGCGGCGAGATATTCATAACCTTTGGCTGTCGCACAAATATCGTCCAGAATGGTCACTCGGCTTTCATCGTATTGCCCGAAATGTTTGACCAGACAGCCGCCACCACCAACAATATACAGTCGCATCAGATCCGGATTATATTCATAGCGGCGAAGTGTAGCGAAAATATCAGCTACATATTTCTTGGCTACGGAAGTAATGCAGTCCAGATAGGGCTTGCTGATATCAGCAGTTCCGAAGCGAAGTACCTGCTCAACGGTAGATTCTTCGATTTTCACGCCGAAGCTGTCCAGTACCGCATTTTTAGCGGCAATCATGCACTGGTTGACACCGAACTTTTCTGTCCAGCAACGGCTCTCTACAGCCTTTTTGTTGTTGATATACAGAATGTTCATGGTGCCATTTCCAATGTCTGCCAGAAGATTCGTTCCCTTGAAATTTCCTAACTGATTGATGATGGCAGGGTATCCCTGCGGGAACAAACTGCATCCGACAAATCGAATGTGATAATCTTTGCCGTTAAAGCGGAAGTTCATTTCCTTGTTACGGAGCAGATAGCTTCGGAAATCTTCACGTTGTTTGCGAATCCAGGTCAGCGGCAGACCGGCAGCCAGATGAACATCTGCTTCACGGATGCCATATACATTCAGTTCTCTGGCAACCGCCATAAGTGTCAGAATGTAGTAGTCCTCATCCATAGCCTTGTCTGCGATAAATTCCTTGTGACCTTCCCCGATGCGGTAATAGATGCCGCCATACTCCAGAATGTTTCCGGAGAAGATTGGCTCTGTTTCATAGGCGGTCACTCCGGTAGGTGTCACTGTGTTAGCCGTCTTGATGTTGCCATAGCCATGATCCACGGCAATGATTTTGATGTTGTTCAGTTCTCTCATTTGCTCTGTACCTCCTTGTGCTTGTTCGTGTTCATAAAAAATGCCCCCTTTCAGTAGATTTGCTTTGAAGTAGCACCAGATTTTCTGATTTGGTGCTGTTTTCATTGCAATTTCATTCTACTGAAAGAGGGCACAAAACTCATTGAGCGTAGATTGAGTGGAAATTGAGCAAAAAAGAAAAGCAGCCACACACCGTAGTGCATGACTGCCATCAAAATTTTTATACAATTTTAGTCCTGGCAAACTTGTTCAATCTTATCTGCTGCTCCTTTAGAACCTACACATTGTCTAAAACTCCAAGAGATTTTCTGAGCATTGTCTTTGTAAGAATTTACCGAGAAAAGTTTATTTATAGCATATATTATAGAAGCCCCGTCAGTTTTCTTTAGTTTAATTCCTGCTCCAAGTTGATGCACACGTTCAGCAACACCTCCCTGTTCAGCAGTCTGTGGAAGCATAAGTAAAGGAACTCCAAAATAAAGGCTTTCATTTACGCTATTCATTCCACAGTGAGACAGAAATATATCTGCCGCTTGAAGCACCGCAATTTGATCGACGTGTTCATATACAGAGATATTCTCTGGCATTTTTCCGAATTCATTGATAGATACCAAATTACCAACAGATATAATTACCTGATATTCCGTATCTGCAAGGGTGGTAATACAAGTTTTATATAAAGGCATCATATCATTATTTACGGTGCCCATAGAAATATAGATCAGTTTTTCTTTGGTTTTTACAATCTTATCAGTAGCAGGGCGGATAGATGGACCAACAAAAACGTATTTGTCTGAGAATGTATCTGCACAAGGCTGAAAATCAGAAGAAGTGTATACAATCGTGTGTGTATTATCATCGTTCTGGATAATATCAAGTACACTTTTAATCGGATACCCTTTGTCCTGCAGGCGCTTTATATTTTTTGTGATTTTAGGCATAGAAATTAACATTCGTACTAATTCGCCAATACCTTGCTTCATAATTTTTGCAGAATATTGATTGAATGCGAAAGTTGTAGTGGAAGAAACAAAAGGTATTCCTAATTTTATGGCAATTGCTTTTCCCCATACCGCCATTGAATCAGCAACAATACAGTCCGGCTTCAGCCGTTTCATATCTTCGCACACTTTATCATCAAGAGCTAAGGTTGTGTCTACTAAAATTTTCGTCGAAAATGCCAGGTCTTTACCAACACGTACGGAATCTTTAGGTGTGAGCTTTTGCTCCATATCATAATCATCACAAGAAACAAAAGTAGCTCCTGCGGATTCTATTTTTTCACGCATGATATTATAAGAATAGTACCATACCTGATGTCCACGAGAAACCAATTCACGTACAACGCCAAGAGTAGGGTTTGTATGACCATGCGCCGGAATACAAAAGAAAACTATTTTACTCATGTACCACACCATCCTTTATTCATCTATTTCCGAAAAAATCTTTTGGATATATTCCATTTGCATTTCTTTTGGTAGGATTGCAATTCCTCTTTTCTCATCTCCAAGAACCAGAATTTCATTCCCTGGCTGAAGATCAAAGAGTTCTCTTGCTTCTTTAGGAATTACAAACTGTCCTTTTTCGCCAATCTTTACCATCCAAGCATATTTTCCATTTTTAAAGTCCATATCCAATCCTCCGAAGTATGATTATTCATACAAATCATACCATTTTTAATAGTGATTTTCAAGAGTATATAATACTTGCAGATGAAAAAGCAGTCGTACACCGTAATGTATGACTGCCTTGTTTAACCATATTAAATTGTCCACTGAAAGCTGAAATTTTCAAGTGTTCGACAACTTGAATTTGTTTAATCCAGCAATTTGCTTTTCAGTTTATATATTTCTGTTTTTGAAATTCCTTTTGATAACAGATAATCTTCTACTGTTTCATATTTATTTCTTAAATACCTTAATATATTCTCCATGTATTCAGGTTTTACAT
>JAGAQG010000066.1 GCA_017622875.1 Lachnospiraceae bacterium | reverse complement strand
TTAGTTACAGAAGATATGGTAAAAAATGGTACTGTTACTGTGGAAAGAGCCCAGTACAACAGCATCATTATCCCTGCTAACCTTAAGGCCGATGTTCTGTTAAAGACTGTTAAGGCTGATGAAGTTGTGGTAGAAGGCGGTGCAGACTACACCGTTACGTTATATCGTTGTGATATTGACAAGCTGGATGTAACAGCTCCTGAAGTAAAGGTAATGACCATTGCAGAGCTGAATGCAGCCCTGAATGCAGAGGATGCAGATACCGAAGCTGTGATTGCACAGTTCCAGGAAGATTTCGCAGCAAAGAAGGCAGCGGAAGCAGCCCAGGTAGAGCTGGTAACTACCTATTTCACAACCGTAAAAGAACTTAATGTAAAGGCAAGTGCAAAGATTGACACTAACGACTGCGAAGTAGATCAGATCAATTTAGCAGTGGCAGATGTGGAAGAGCGCATGAACGTTGAAGTGGAAGAATTCAATGGTGCTATGTCCGCAGATTTAGACCGTGCAGAGGGTGCATTCGCAGCACTGTTTATGCTTGATTTAGAAGACTCCAAGCTGAGTGCGCTGGATGTTACCGGAGCAGACAGTTCCTGCTTCATCGAAGGCAAGGCATCCGTTGTAGATGCAATCAATGTAGCAGATGCAGCTAACGTTACTTTAAATGCTGCTACAGGTAAGATTGTGGTTGGCGAAAAAGCAACCGGCGCCAAGGTAAGAGTATACTCTGATGTAAACGAAGTTGTAGTAAAGGGTGATGCAAA
Organism: Lachnospiraceae bacterium; assembly: GCA_017622875.1. GTDB lineage: Bacteria > Bacillota > Clostridia > Lachnospirales > Lachnospiraceae > HGM12587. The sequence goes on along the minus strand of JAGAQG010000066.1, from coordinate 5,218 downwards.
CAGCATTGTACTTCCTACCTGTGCAGAAATCGGCAATGCGGTAGTAGAAGGAAACAACGTAAAGATTTACGGTTACGGTGAGCTGGAATCCGCAGTGATTACCGGTACCGGAGCAAACGTAGCAGTATACGGCACCGCAGTAGAGGGTGACAACGACAGCACACCTCCTGCAGCAATGATTGCCATGAATCCGTATAAGAATTTGGTGAAGGAAGAAAGACCAAGTGCACCGAGTGAACCGGAAGGAATTGCCGATACCGAAGTTGTGGTTGATACTGATATTAGCTATGGCGCACTGCCAAATTCCGTTCCTGCATCTGCATTTGCTTCTTATCCTGGAGCTGTTATTGTAGATGTATACTACCATTTGATGGATGGATGTGAATGGGGACAGTTCAACTTCAACGCAAATTGGACAGTGCTTCCTTTGGCTGAGTATAATAGTGCAGATGGCGGTTACTTCTCCTGTGCATACGGTACAACAAGTGCAACATTTGATCTTTCTGCTGAAAACGTTGCAACAATTGTATCCAAGGGATCTGTTGGCTTCCAGGGTCAGAATGTTCATATTGAGAAGATTGTAATTAAGGATAATAGTGAAGCAAAAGAAGTAGAGGATATTGTAACTGTGATTTTCACAGGAACAGAAACAGAGACCAGTTATAGTACAAGCGATCCATCCTGGTTTGTTAATGCAGCAGATGAAGATGAAGTCATCGTTGTATATAGCGCAGGTGCTGATAAAAACGGCTGGGGAATTGCTAAGTGGGGCGGAAATGTAAATGAGGTTTGGACTGATGGTCTGGAATACTCCGCAGATGGTACAGATTCCACTAAGGAAGTTACTATAACAAAAACAGTCGGTGAGTTAAAAGAAGCCATGGGTATTACAGATGACTCTACTTTAGGCTATTTTGCATTAGGTACATATAATACCGGAAAGATTATTTCTATTACTTTAAAGCAGAAAGCTGCTGGAGCAGATACTTCTACTGAAACTGTGATTTTTACAGGAACAGAAACAGAAACCAGTTATAGTACAAGTAATCCATCTTGGTTTGTCAATGCAGCAGATGAAGACGAAGTTATCGTTGTGTATAATGCGGATACTGGTAAAAACGGTTGGGGAATTGCCAAGTGGGGCGGAAATGTAGATGAGGTTTGGACTGATGGTCTGGAATATTCCGCAGATGGCACAGATTCCACCAAAGAAGTTACTGTAACAAAAACAGTTGGCGAATTAAAAGAAGCCATGGGTATTACAGATGAAACTACCTTAGGTTATTTTGCATTAGGTACATATAACACTGGAAAGATTATCTCCATTACATTAAAACAAAAGTAATCGGGTAATCATAAGAGTTGAGTGAATTTGGGCTACCGAGTAATTGTTATAGCGGAAATTATATTTTTATAAAAATCAAAGAGAGCAGGTCCGGATGAACCTGCTCTCTTTATATATTTGATTCCATTACTTATTTTTAATATGGTTCCACAAAAATCACAGTGCCCGAAACTTTATCAACATGACACCGGGCAGAATATTTCCATTTCTCGTTGGAGGTTAAAACAAGCCTGGTAACCTTTGAAATATCATAGTCCGGCGCAGGCGTGTCATTAACTCCTACAAAACAATTAACAATATTTCCTTCCTCGCTATAAGCAGATGTGGAGTTATCTGCATGCTGCTTGCAAAACTCATAGCCTATTTTTTCTATACATGCCCGGATTCCAATTTTTTTTGCTTCATTTGTTGTAAGCATATGACCTTTCCTCCTTCCTAGATATCATCAAACAGATTTTCAGAAAAAGTTTGCTCAATTCCCGTAATAGATGAAATAATTTTACTTGTCTTTTGTCCAATATATTTGAGAAAATCTCTATCGTCATTTGATGGAGATATTTCTCCGTAGTCTGGATGTGTGTGGGCAACCAGTCTTAAATTTTTGGATTTTAATAACTCCAACAGCTCCCCTTCAATATGGCAATGATAGGGAACTCCGTGAAAAACAATATCCTTAGCTTTTCCGCGAAGAAGTGCAAATTCATCGCCTGTTTTAGCTGCTAAATAAGCTAAATCTTTAATGTCGATGGTATCCTTATGAAATGTTGCCCAATCGCCCGAATTAGGCGCTTGCGACAATATCTTTTCCCTTTTCTGCGTCAACCCTGCGCGCTTATTACGAATAGCTTCTAATGATGTTTGTGTCGATGCGGATGACGAAAGTTTTTTCTGCTTCTCCATTTTACCTCCTATGTAGTTTTACACAGGAGTACTCCTTTGTAAGCTCCTGCTTTTATGAGATATAAAAGCAAGAATGGTTTCAGACAAAAGAATAGCAGCTCTGAAGCCGCCTGATTTGACGGGGGAATGAAATTTGAATACCTGCTTTGTGTACATTATAACATTTCGCTGCTTATTTTACAACACCATACAAAAACCGCACAAGCATCAAAACTTTACGAAAAGTCGTTGTTTATGCGGTCTAAAAGACATTATATTAATTATTTGGCAGGCAAAAATTCGGCACAATGCACAAAACCAGGCAAAATTTGGCCGAAAGAGCAGGGGCAAAATGCCTTTGTATCCTTGCGCGCATCTTAAACCATTGCCTTTTTGATTCTGTTGTAAATTGGTCGGATTTCCTCCACTTCGGCTTCCAACTCTTCCGCAATTTGTTGCAATGTTTTTTGCTTTTGAATCTTTTTGCGCACTAAAACTTCCAGTCCTTGAAGAACTCCCTGGCTAACGCCCTGACTGATTCCAACCTTAACCCCATCATTCCATCGTTCTTCCAGCTCTTCTTTAAACAGTTCCTTTAATGCTTCACACACAGCTTTCACCTCGCTAAATTTTTCCTTGTTGGCACGGATTAAAACATCCATTACAGAGGAATAAAGCTCATTATCTTTTTTATCCTCATACGCGCGTGCCAATTGTTCCACCACTTCTGTTTCACTAATCTTATTCGATAAATTTTTAAGCCAGAGATTCTTTTCTTCCGGCAATTTAGAATTCACTATTATCTGCACTGGGAACTCAACTCCCTGCACATAATAGATACCCTCTTCTTTCTTTTCCACTGCATACCCTTTATCCTGCAGATGCCTGATTAACTCACGCGGATACTTAAAGCATACATAGCTTATTGTAATTTCCTCGCTGCAAATTTCTTTTACATGCGGGGTGTCTGCCATGAAAAAACATGCATAACCCAGCACCTTGTAAAAATCATTAACGCTTAAGGAATCATCCGGGCTTTTGTATTCTATTAAATTATATTTTCTAAACATCTGCCCGATATTTTTTTGAATACTTCTGTCTGCATCCTTTTTTATAATAAGGACATCTATCTGCATCGGTTTTGTACTGAGCATATGTTCATTTTCAAAAATAAGCTGTTCTGCTTCCTCTTCCAGCTCTATCCGGATTCCTGCATAAAATGCCGGATGCCACTGCAGTAACTTTTTCGGCCGTTCCTCCATTTTACCTCCTATGTAGTTTTACACAGGAGTATTCCTTTGTAAGCTCCTGCCTTTATGGGATATAAAAGCAAGATTTGTTTCAGACAAAAGAATGGCAAGCCGTTACACGACCACCTGATTTGACGGGAAATTGAAATTTGAATACCTGCTTTGTGTACATTATAACATTGCGGTCCTTATTTTACAACACCATACAAAAACCGCACAAGCATCAAAACTTTACGAAAAAGTCGCTGTTTATGCAGTCTGAAAGGCATTATTTTAATTATTTGGCGGGTGAAAATTCGGCACAATGCACAAAAATCGGACAAATTTTAGCCGAAAGAGCGGGGTCAAAATGTTTGATAAGATTTAGACTGTCTGTAGGCAAAGAGAGCAGGTCCGGATGAACCTGCTCTCTTTTATTTTACGACGGCTAACTAGCGTCTCTTATTTAATTTACAAAAATATTTTATTCCGTTACAATTTCCATTTCGATAGAATCGATGTTTACATATTCAGCTGCAGAATCCATCCAATATAATGTGACATCAATACTACCGCCACCATTCCATGGATCAATAATTATAATTTCTGCAGTTGGGTTATCATTGGAAAATTGAGGAGATTTAACCCAGTCATTTGTGTCTGTTTCCGCATTATATGAGTTACCTGCTACTTCTCCACCAAACCAAGAATCGCTGGAAAATGTTAAAGTAATTTTAACCTTGTCAGTTTTGGTTACTTCACCTAAGTAATCTTTAATGCAAAAAGAATATTTAGGATTTCCAAAATTACCGTCAACTTCCACATATTCATAAGTATGGATAGGTCCTTGCTCTTCAATTTCACTTTCTAATTTTTCAACAACAATAGATTCAATTTCAATGTCAGCAGAATTATCAGCCATATACCAAATCTGAACTTGGGCATTTATCCAACTCTGAGCATGTGGTAATTCATAAGTACCTTCTAATACTACTTTACCGCTACCGCTTTGGTTAACAACATTATTCCACTTTCCGTATTCGGAACCATCCCATACATTCGCACCAAAATTAGCATGGTAAGTCCCAGAACTATTTAAGGTAACAGTCACTTTTACTTTGTCCTTTGCTTCAAATTCACTGAGGCCAAAGTTCTTCAATTCAAACTGATAATAAGGAGCAGCATCGGCATTTTCTGCTTTTACAGCAGCATAATCTTCATAGGTGAATGTATATACTGCTTCCGGCTCACTCGGTGCACTAGGTCTTTCGTTCTTTGTCAGATTCTTATACGGATTCATGGCAATCATTGCTGCTGGAGGTGTGCTGTCATTGTCACCCTCTACTGCGGTGCCGTATACTGCCACGTTTGCTCCGGTACCGGTAATCACTGCGGATTCCAGCTCACCGTAACCGTAAATCTTTACGTTGTTTCCTTCTACTACCGCATTGCCGATTTCTGCACAGGTAGGCAGTACGATGCTGTTTGCATCACCCTTTACTACAACTTCGTTTACCTGGGAGTATACTCTTACCTTGGCGCCGGTTGCTTTTTCGCCAACCACAATCTTGCCTGTAGCAGCATTTAAAGTAATGTTAGCTGCATCTGCTACATTGATTGCATCTACAACGGATGCCTTGCCTTCGATGAAGCAGGAGCTGTCTGCTCCGGTAACATCCAGTGCGCTCAGCTTGGAGTCTTCTAAATCAAGCATAAACAGTGCTGCGAATGCACCCTCTGCACGGTCTAAATCTGCGGACATAGC
>JAGAQG010000065.1 GCA_017622875.1 Lachnospiraceae bacterium | reverse complement strand
TGCAATATCTTGTATCAACATTTTTATTTACCGAACAGCCAAATTTTCTAACGGCTGCTTTCTCTGAAAAATTACCAAACCCGTACGATTTAATGCGACCATAATAGTAGGAATTAATGTCAACTGCACAAGAATTCCAGGAACGGCGTTTAACAAGGCACCTGCTATAAACATCTGCCATGTAAAAGATTTTCCAATTAGTCCAAGCAATACAATCTGGACAATGCCCCAAACAATTCGCCCTGCGATCATAGCCGCAATCAGCGATCTATATAGAGAAATCAAACATTGCCAGTGAGAACGTCCATAGATAAATCCTATAACCAATCCGTAAGTAGCCAATTCAAATGCCATCGCAATGGCTGTAGGGAACAAAGGCGGCATCCCGAATGTAACCGAACGCAGAAACGGAAGAATAAAACCGACTAATGCTCCGTACTGCCATCCGCATATCAAGCCGCACAGAATAACTGGAAGATGCATCGGAAGCAACATATTTCCAATTTGCTGAATTTGTCCTGTCAAAAAAGGCAGAACCATACCAACCGCTATAAACATGGCTGATAAAGTAAGTTTTTTTGTTGTTTTATGCATTTGGCTTTCTCCTTTCATCTATCATTTTCCATTACCATATAGTATCTTTTTAAATTGTTTAACTAAACTTACACAGGGATCTTGAATCAGAAATTATATATTAAATTCCAAGAAACCCTCTTACAAATAATGCCGCACATACAGCCCCTACAAAAGGCGCAATCCCCGGAACAAGTAATCCGTATTGCCAATCATTATCCGTCTTATTTTTAATTGGCAATAATGTATATGCCAGACGCGGACCTAAATCTCGGGCTGGATTCATGGCAAAGCCTGTAGGGCCTCCCAGGCCCATACCTACTGCCCATACCAAAATTCCCACTCCGATAGGAAGCATTTTTTCAGAATATTTTGCAATACCAAGAACTGATGACAAAAAGACAAAAGTATCAAATGCTTCCACAAAGAAATTTCTCGAAAGATTTCGGATATTTGGGTTCGTAGAAAATATATTTCGAATTGCCACCGAATCAACAACGTTTTCACTCGCTTTAAAATGATCTGCATACATTACATAAACAATGCATGCTCCGCATAATCCTCCAAGAAATTCTGCCACACAATAAGGTATAAAACAGTTCCACGGAATCATGCCAAGAATTGCCTGTGCGAAAGCCATTGCAGGATTGATGCAGACTCCTCCAAATACCATCAACACGATGGTAATCCCGAATCCCCATGTAGTAATCGCAAATAAATGTCCGCTTCCTCTATATTTTGTTTTATTCAATACTTCGTCACAATGAACTCCAACACCAAAAACAATCATCAGGGCAGTTCCTAAGAACTCTGACATTATATTATGTATCATCTCTTAAATATCCTTTCATGTATTTTCTCTTATTGTTCTTCCACTACAACACCCAACCCGTCTGGAATGACAGCGACCTTTGCATTCTTTCCCTTAAGAGCGAATGCTTTTTCCAAAGCTTCATCCACTGTTGATGCCAGTTCCATATGCAACCCCAAAACAAGCTTAGGATCTACAAGATCAGAAACGAGAATCACTTTATGATGCACCAAAATTCTGGCAAGAATCTGGCTGGTCCACTGTTCCGGAGCTGTCTCTAGTCTTGGTGTATGAATTGCTTTTTCCAGAAATTCGCCCGGTTCTTTTACATTTGCAATATTATCATAGAAATCCTGTCCTCCATGACCGTCACGGCAGCCCGCAACCATGATGATTACACCGTCTTCCGGAAGCGTTGCTTCTGCAGCAGTCATTCCCTTAACGGCTTGATAAATATTCTGATCCAAAGGATATCCGCCATTTGTGGAAATTGCAATGTCACAGTCTACTCTCTTAACGCATGCCAGAGAACGCACAAAATCGCAACCTTTCTCATGCGCTTTCTCCATATCTCCTGCAAAAGAACCGATAATCTTATGTTCCCCGTTTAAAACTACGTTAACGATAAAGGCAAGTCCAGCTTTGCGTGCTGCATAAACCATATCCTCATGAACCAGGTTAAACTTTAGATTTCCTGTACGTGAGTTCTTATCATTGATGAACTCTCCGCTGTGATTCGCCATAATTGTTTTATAAGAAGCAATTCCTGGAAGAACAGACTTTCTACCTCCAGAAAATCCTGCAAAAAAATGTGCTTCAATAAATCCTTCAGCAATAAGAAGGTCAGCATCTGCCGCAATCTTATTGATAATGCATGCACCTCCACTTGGCAAAGTTCCGATTTTTTTCATGGAGTTGTCATCTTTCGCAATATGCATGACAATTTCTTCATTTTCAACGATTTCTTTTCCGTATTTATCAATTAGCTCTTCTTTGGTACTTGGACGGTGAAATCCTGTGGCAACAAGAATTCTGATTCTTGCATCTGGTGACACACTCCTAATTCTTCGAAGAAGGATTGGCGTAATAATTTTTGATGGAACCGGACGAGTATGATCAGAGCTGATAATTACAATGTCCTTCTTACCTTTTGCAAGTTCCTCTAATGTCTGTGAACCAATGACATGATCCAAAGATTCCTCCACAATCTCTTTTTCACTTTTGTCACTAACATAATCACTTTGTCTCCCTACAAGTACTCCAGCTAAATTCTTATCTTCCAGACTTATTTGCATTATTCTTTTGTCATAAGGTACTTCCATTTTAAACATAATTTATAACTCCTTTCATTTTTGAAAGAGTATGGCATATTTCAATACATACAAAAACCACATTTGATAGTAACATTTGTTGACGTTTTTTGCGTTTTGCTTTATAAGAATAAGCAGAGAAACAGAAAATAAGGAGGGGTTTGATGAATAACAGCTATCTTTTATCCTTTTTAAGTCAAAGAAATATTCCCACCATTACCCGTAAACGCCATGCTTACCTGACATATTGCGGGCTGGAGCAGCAGTATACCTATATTCTCAAAGAAGGAGTCGTTAAAACCAGTATTATTCTCAAGGACGGACGAGAATTTAACATTGCTTATCTGAAAGGACCTAACATTATTTCTCTGCTTCGAGATGAGATCAGCAGCTATACCTCAGCCCCATTCAATGTTCGTGTCGAAACAGAAGAAGCTACATTTTATTTAATCCCCAGAGTTGAATTCTGGAATTATATAAATAATGATAGGAAACTCCAAGATTACGTCAAGGAATACTATCGCTTAAATCTGGCCGAAGCCATCCAACGGCAACAGCTAATGAGCATGAATGGAAGAACTGGTGCCGTCTGCGCATTCCTCTATACTTTAGTTCATCAATTTGGGAAAGAACATAAAAATGGTTGGCTGATAGATTTTCCTGTTACAAATGAAGATATTGCGGGATTCTGTGGTATTTCTACCAGAAACAGCGTTAACCGCATCCTACACAATTTAAAAGAACAGGGGATAATTGATATTCAGAATCAGAAGATTCTTGTAATGGACATGCTGTATATGCAACAGTATGTTCAAGAATAAATCCAACTCAAAGAAGTTTTTTCGAATTTCTGAAATGAGCATCATCTGAATATATGCCTGAACCAGCATCGAACTGCGTTCTTCCATAAAAATGTTTTGATTTTTTTGAAACCGCCTATTGACACCCAGTATTCTGCAACGTGTGGGCATACGTCAGTGCCGGGGATATGTTGGTATCCTGCTAAATGCATAGGAGCATTCCTATGAATCAAGGTGGCACCGCGGATAGTGTCGTACTCTTTATATTTGTACGTGATTCGTCCTTGACAGATAGCTATATTCTGTCAAGGGCGTTTTTTGTTTTCAAAATCCCTGGCTCAGAATAAAAACCAATGGAGTTTTCCTGTATTACGAGGAGGCGAATATAATGTTATTAACCAAACGATGGCGTCGAATGATGGCGCCGAAGTAACAGAGCGAATCAAAGACACATAAACAACATTTATTTTTATCTGAAGGTAATGACTATGAAAAACGAGAACATCCCATACAAAATCTATCTGAATGAATCCGAGATGCCAAAGGCATGGTATAATCTGCGTGCCGATATGAAACAGAGACCGGAGCCGGTCAATGGGGTACTGCCCTTTCCATGGCTTGTTCCTACTTTGACCTTGTCTATAAAGTATATATGGTAAAATGCTCTTATGAGCAAAAACCTTTCCGACGTGAAGTCATGCGCACATACGGTGCATCGGCTGTGCAATCTCCGAAGCTGTGGAAAAAGCTGTAACAAGCGATGGTGGCTCTCCTTCATTGCATATTTAATACGATTCCGTATAAAATATTCATTTTACAAATATCCTATGATATGTAAAAGAGGCAGCTTCCGCTACCTCTCACACCTTATTTCCTATTCTGCTTTTTCTTCTCGACCAAAGCATTCACCTTTTTAACATAGGTTGTCATTCTTTCTACATTTTTTGCTTTATTCATAATATATCTCTTATAATAATTTATCACTTTATATATTACAGTTTTCTTTACACGAATTCAGGTCACAAATCCGATTTGTGTTATTCCGTCCAAACCATGTTTTTCAGTCCGAATTATACAGAAAATCTGGACAAAATGGACGTTTCAGCACCCCAAATAGGTCAAAGCCATACTAAGATACAAAATACTCCACCGCATTCTCCGGGAAGAACTCCTTGAATTCTCCGTAAAGCTGTGCTGCGAGGGTTTTATTGTGAGCAATTATGAGTGTTGGTTTGTTTAGTTGTTCAATGACGTTTGCCATGGTAAAAGTCTTACCAGAGCCCGTAACTCCTAGTAAAGTCTGAAATTGATTGCCTTCTTTGAAGCCATCCACCAGTGCTTTTATGGCTTCCGGCTGGTCGCCGGTTGGTTTATATTCGGAGTGTAGTATGAATTTTTCCATCAAAAATCTCCTTTTTAGACGAAAGCTTGAGAAACTATCCTTGCGAGTTTCTCAGATTCGCGGGCGGCGCCAAATAGAAATGCAAGCATTTCTGCTTGGCTTATGCCATCCGCGCAAATTGATATGACTACTATCAGCCAAAAATTCGGGTAATTTCCTGACTGATTCGTGTAAAAATTCGGGTGAATTCGTGTAATTTCCGCTTTACACGAATTTAGGTCACAAATTTGTAATCGTAATACGTACAAAATATTTAGGTAGATATTCGTGAGTCACTGTCTCTCAAATTTCAATTTTATAATCAATGTTCAAATAAAAATCCAATACCATTTCCATTCAAATGTTGAATGCTTTATTTCTATGCCAAATTCATCGCCATTATCATTGCCCCAATCATCGCCATTGGTGATGTAAATTGCTTCTCATTGAATATTTTTGACGATTCCGATCATTTTGTTCAATAAACTTAAATCTTTTCTGCGATTCGCTTTACAACTTTATCAAAATCCGATTCGATAGGCTGTGTTTTATTAAATATTTCATATTCCTGATACGCTTTTTCTAGTGCCTGCTTATGTGATACTTTTCCATTATCTTTTAAAATATCATACCTACGGAATTCCAGAAAGGCATTAATACTATCTGAAAATTCCTGCATCGTAAAAACATTTTCTCTTTCAATCAAATCTTCGATATAATCGAAATACCCCGTGACAGCACGTTCCAATTGACGAATCTGTCTTTCACTCAAATAGTTTTTGGCAATTGATGTGTCTGATTTTAAAATTCTTCCATCTGGGGCATTTTTCCATGTAGTTAATCCCATATTATCTTTTCTATGGTCTGCCGTATCATATACAATTTCTGCTGCCGTTTTTCCTGTTATGGCAAAGTGAAATTTATTTTGTACTGTAGCATAGAATTTATATGTAACTTCTGAAGTTTTATCATAGTCTATACTACATTCAGCAAAAATATCTGTTATTTGCTGCCAGATTCTTCTTTCACTAGCTCTGATGGAACGAACTCTCTCAAGCAATTCGCGGAAATAATCTTTACCAAATAAAGTCTTCCCTTGCTTCAAGCGTTCATCATCCATAGCAAAGCCTTTTTGCATATACTCTTTTAATACATTCGTTGCCCAAATACGGAATTGAGTTGCCTGTTTTGAATTAACTCTATATCCAACCGAAATAATTGCGTCCAGATTATAATAATTAGTTGGAGAATTTTGTGTCTTTCCCGGAATTGCACCATGTGGAGTGGTTATTTCCATTTTGGAAATAACCACTTGTTCATCAAGTTCTCCGTCCTCAAATATATTTTTTAAATGTTTGCTAATTGCCGGGACTTTCACACCAAACAATTCAGCCATCGCTTTCTGTGTAATCCAAATTGTTTCATCTTTTATAATTGCATTAACGGTAATATCACTTTGCTCTGAGTGGTATAAGACCATTTCCATCTGTTTTGTTATTTCCACAACTACCATCCTCTCTATTTTTCCAATTGTACAGACTCTGTCTGCACTATCTCACAACTATTTTTCTTCATCTCCCCACAGCTCCCAATATGCTTCAATATAAAATTTGATGCGGTCCGGATAGGTATAGAAATAATTTTTACATACACTTTTATATGATAATTAATTATACGAACATTCACATCATACAACACGGCCATCATCTTCTGTGTCAACCAGATGTTTTCATCTTCATATCGAATTTCTATCCTCTCATCTAGCACTCAATCGCTACCTTAATCACACCATCCTGTTTTCCCTCAAACAGTTCATACGCAGTCTCTATCTCAGTCAAAGGATAGGTATGTGTAATCAACGGTTCCGTATCAATCTTTCCCTCTTCAATCAGTTTCAGAATCTCCTTGCAATCGCAGCCATCTACACCGCCAGTCTTAAACGTCAGATTTTTCCCATACATATCAGGTAATGGCAGCACCTGTGCCTCATCATATAATGCCACAACTGTCACAATCGCATTCGGGCGTGCACATTCCCATGCAGTTCTAAAAGTAGTATCTGCCCCTGCTACCTCCAAAACAACATCCGCCCCGCCATGATCACTGTTTTCCAACACAAACGCTTTCACATTTTCCGGAACTGTCACAAGGACCTGCGGATAATGCTCTCTTACAAACCTAATTCTGCTTTCATCTTTTTCACACACAATAATTCTCTTTGGATTCTTCAGCATCACACACTGTAACGTACAAAGCCCTGTAGGCCCCGCTCCAAGAATTAAAACTGTATCTTCCTCTGTAATCTCAGAAATTCTTGCAGCCCAAAAACCGGTCGCCAATACATCTCCTACAAATAAAGCCTGTCTGTCACTGACACCGTCCGGAATCTTATTTAATCCCTGATCAGCATAAGGCACGCGGACATACTCTGTCTGACCACCATCAATGCGACAGCCTAACGCCCAACCGCCATTTTGATCCGTACAGTTATTCACATACCCCTTCTTGCAAAAGTAACATTCTCCACAAAACGTCTCCACATTTACAGTTACTCGATCGCCTGGCTTCACATTTTTTACGTCTGCTCCGATTTCTTCCACAATTCCAACCATCTCATGACCTACCGTAATTCCATGTACCGCTCTCAGTACAGATCCATGTTTAATATGCAGGTCACTGGTGCAGATACTTGCCAATGTCACTTTCACAATGGCATCCTTTGCATCCAGCAATACCGGACGTTTCTTTTCAATTAATTCAAATTTCCCTTTTTCAATATATGTATAAGCCAGCACCTACTTTTCCTCCATTTGTTGATTAGGCGAAATCGATATTATAAGTTTTCCCATCCGAAGCAGTATAGGCAAATTTTGCCCACACTGATTCCTTCACCAGTTCTTCTTCTTTAAAAATATTTCTGACATGTTTTCCTATAACACTTCTATCTCTCTGAAACAATTCTGCCATCTGATCAATAGACAGCCAAACCGTATCCTCATCAAATGTTGTCTCGATTTTCGTCAATCCATCTTCTGTGGTATAAATGATAATATTTGATTTTTTATCCTGTATGGTCATTCCCATCACCTCTATTTCGCCCGCCTTAGAACAAATGTTCTTTTCGTAATTTTAGCACATACTTCCCAAAATATAAAGAACAAAATACTAGAATGAAAATATTGCTACTCATTACAAAAGAAAGCACAGAACAATCAAACTTTTGTTCTGTGCTTTCTTACATTCTTTATCCTACATTTTTGTACCTGATATTTTCTAACTCCTGCAGCACCTTTCGTTCCTGTGGCGTGACATTTTTCGGCACTGCAATCTGTACTGTCACATAGGCATCCCCATAAACAGATGGATTCTTCATAGAAACGATACCCTTCTGGCGCAGACGGATCTTGCTTCCAGACTGAGTTCCGGGTGGAATCTGACACTTCACATTCCCATAAAGCGTATGAAAAACGGCAGTTCCTCCTAATACTGCGGTTGTATATGGAATATTTTCTGTTGTATAAACATCCATACCTTTTCGTTCGTACCCAGGTTTCTCTGCAATGTGTATTTTTAAATACAAATCTCCACCATATCCTTTTCCTTTCAGACGCACACTCTGTCCTTCATCAATTCCTGCAGGAATCTGAACCTCCAGCGATGTTCTTTGTTCTCCCTGAAAAGAAATCTTCTTCTTGCATCCAAGGGCAGCCTCTTCAAAGGAAATGGTAATCTCAGACTGTACATCATGTCCTTTTCGCTGTTTTGTCCTTCCTGTTTTCCCGTAGCCATGAGCGAACCCGCCGCCAAACAGATCCTCGAAAATGTCCCCGAAAATATCATCCCCTTCGAAATGATATTCTCTATACTGTCCTCCGTTCTGTTCATCAAATCCTCCGGCACCCATAGAACCGTCAAACGCAGCAAAACCATATTTATCGTACAGCTTCTTTTTCTCCGGATCGCTTAAGACCTCATATGCTTCCGTTACTTCTTTAAACTTCTGCTCCGCATACTGGTTTCCCTGATTTGTATCCGGATGATATTTCTTCGCCAGTTTCCTGTAAGCACGTTTAATCTGGTTTTCATCCGCACTTTTCAAAACACCGAGAACCTCATAGTAGTCTCTCTTTGCCATTTTCTTTACCTCCTTTCACAAATTAAGCCCCACTATGAAAGAAACGGGAATGACCGTTTCCTGGCTCATCCCCGTTTCCTCCTGCCTGATTATCCTTTATTGCTTAGCCTTCAATGGTAATATATTTCTTTTCTTCTACCACAGGTTTTGCTTCTTTCTTTGGTACATAGATCTTTAAGATACCATCTTCAAATTTTGCTTTGATATCTGTCTGTTCTACATGTTCTCCTACATAGAAGCTTCTGCTGAAGTTTCCGTAAAATCTTTCTCTGCGGATATATTTTCCATTTTCATCCTTCTGATCATTTTCCACTTTCGATGCAGCAGTAATTGTAAGAGTTCCATCCTTTAATTCCGCTTTCACATCTTCTTTTTTGTAACCCGGCAGCTCGATATTCAGTTCATATCCGTTGCTCATTTCTTTTACATCTGTGCGCATCACAGCTGGTGCTGCATACTTCACTGTTCTCTTTGCAGGTCTTGCAAAATCATCAAAAAATTCATCAAATAAGTTTTCACCTAAAATACTAGACATTAACATATGTTTACCTCCTTGCCGGCACATTTGCCGTTTCTTGTTTTTATTTGGTTTACGAAACATTTCTGTTTCTTTGTTATGTAAACGTTATAGCACTTTTATTAGCACTCGTCAATAGTGAGTGCTAAAATTTTTAGTGAAATAATTATGAACTTTCTAAAGGAAAAATAAACACAAAAATAAAGAGCCTGTATACCGCCAATCGGCAGTAAACAGACTCCCTATATCATTTTTTAGTTAATTCTAAAAGCTTTCCTGATTAAATTCCTGCTAATTTCAGGATTTCTGGAACTTTAGCTTCCCATCCAAGTGCCATGATATGAACACCCTGGCAGTATGGTTTACATTCTCTGATGATACGAGCTGCAATTTCAACACCAGTAATACCAGCTTTTGTCTTTTCTTTGTCAGCTTTTAATTCATCGATCATGTATTCAGGTACATGGATACCAGCAACGTTTGCGTTCATGTATCTGCACATACCAACGTTCTTAGGAATAACGATACCTAACTGAACAGGTTTTCCAAACTGTTTTGCTTTTTCCATAAATTCAGCGAATTTTTCCGGTTCATAAACAGCCTGTGTCTGGAAATAATCAGCACCTGCCATTACTTTACGTTCCATTTTTGCAAGCTGTGCATCAACAGAATCGCTGCATGGAGATACAACTGCACCCTTAGCAAATTTAGGTGGTTCGCCAACTAATTCGTTTCCGCCAAGGTCAACACCTTTTTCTAACTGACCGATTGTATGTAATAAAGATACAGAGTCAAGGTCAAATACTGGTTTTGCCTGTGGGTGGTCACCCATCTTTGTATGGTCACCTGTTAAACATAATACGTTGTCAATTCCTAACATTGCAGCGCTTAAAAGGTCAGACTGTAATGCGATACGGTTTCTGTCACGGCATGTTAACTGGAAAATTGGTGTAAGGCCTTCATCTTTGAGTGCTTTACAGGTTGCCAGAGAACCCAGACGCATAACAGAAGACTGATTGTCTGTTACGTTCACTGCTGTGATACCGCTTAAATATTCTTTTGCTTCTGCCACCAGATGTTCTACATGAATCCCTTTTGGCGGCCCTACTTCTGCAGTAACTACAAATTCACCACGATCAAATAATTCTGTAATTCTCATTGTCGATTGCTCCTTTAATTATTCTCATGATTTGGACACTTCATCATCAGTTGCGTAATTGCGCACCTGAACAGGGCATTTTAACACATCCAGGCGTCCCAACTGTGCAAGACGTCTGTAAATGCGTTCCCAGCCACATTCCATTTCGCTGTCCACTTCACATTTACCGTTTTTAGATCCGCCGCACTGTCCGTTTACAAGGCTCTTAGAGCAGGCAGTGATCGGGCAGATTCCTCCAGTGATATTCAGGTAACATTCACCACACTGTTTACAGTCGTATTCAAGTGGTGTTACACCCTGGAATCCTGGTAATGGATAAGTGTCGCATGCTGCGCACACTTTTTTATCTTCTAAATATTCCGCAATCGTCTGTACGCCAACACCACAGGAGAATACGAGCACCATATCTGCTGCTTCGATTTCACTCATATGTTTTTCAAGGCGAAGCTTCATATTTTCAGGATTACAAATGTAATCTGTTGTCATAATTCCAGTTACTTTTCCTTCCGCAGCTAATTCCTTCTGGAATTCTACTGCATCTTTTTCAGGAAAATGAACTTCTTTACATCCATGACAATTAATGATAAAAACTTTACCGCTGATCAGAGAGTAAAGAGTTTCCTTTGATTTCATTTCAGTAATCAACATATTACTTCATCCCCCTTATCGCAGCTTTACCAGCTTTAATTTTGCTTACTAATGGAATCTTGGAAGAGCAGATAGATTCGCAGCATCTGCATTCAAGACAATCCATTACGTTCTTTTCTTTCATTCCCATCCAGTCTTCTGCATCTGCAAGTTTTGCAAAATACAGTGGAGTTAATTCCATTGGACAGACATCCATACAACGTCCGCACTTGATACATTCTACAGGTGTACTTACCTGAGGTTCAATTGCAATGATACCGTTAGAACCTTTCATGATCGGTACGTTTGTATCTGGAAGCACAAATCCCATCATAGGACCGCCGGCTTTGTACATTACATCATCATCTGTAACGCCGCCGCAGTAGTCGATCAGATCTTTGGTGTTTGTACCGATCTTCACGATGAAGTTGCCTGGATTCTTGATCTTTTCACCAGTTACGGATACAACACGTTCGATCAGTGGCATACCTGTCTGAATTGCATCTGAAACAGCTTTTGTTGTACTGATATTTGCTACAACACAGCCTACATCTGCTGGAAGACCGCCGCTTGGTACCTGACGCTTCATAACATTCTTAATGAGCATCTTTTCAGCACCCTGTGGGTATTTTGTCTTTGCAACAAATACTTCAATGTTATCAATATCAGCAACCTTTGCTTCCATCAGCTCGATTGCATCTGGTTTATTATCTTCGATTACGATAATACCTTTTTCAGCACCTACTGTTTTGATCATTGCTTTCAGACCAAAGATGACTTCATCAGCATATGCTAAGAGCACTTTATGGTCTGCTGTAAGGTATGGTTCACATTCACAGCCATTTAATAAAATGGTATCTACAGGTTTTGCCGGTTTTAACTTAACGAATGTAGGGAATCCGGCACCACCCATACCTACGATACCTGCTTCACGAACGATATCAATGATTTCTTCCGGTGTCAGGCTGTCAAGGTCTTTATTTGGTTTTACTGATTCGTGCAGAGTATTTTTTCCATCTGATTTGATCACTACAGAGAGACATTCGCCTCTTGTAGCATGTTTATGTACTTCGATGGCAGTAACTGTACCACTCACACTTGAATGTACAGGGCTGCTGATAAATCCGCCGGCTTCACCAATCTTCTGGCCAACTTTTACTTCATCTCCAACTGCTACA
This sequence comes from Lachnospiraceae bacterium, assembly GCA_017622875.1. Classification (GTDB taxonomy): domain Bacteria; phylum Bacillota; class Clostridia; order Lachnospirales; family Lachnospiraceae; genus HGM12587. Next base: position 34,911 of record JAGAQG010000065.1, on the reverse strand, counting down.
ATCGCATTAGCAGGAGCTCCTGCATGCATAGACAATGGAATGACTACTGTTTCAGGATCAGGGAATCTTACCATATCTACATGTTCTGCAAGTTCCTTGTTTTCTGATGGATGAATACCACCATAGTATCCTTCAAATCTGTCTGCGCGGATTGCTTTTACATAATCATTGATCACTTTAAAGTTCACTTTAGAGTAATCACGCACCTGAACCGGCTGCGCTAAGAATTCTTCAAGACGTCCCTGTTTTTCCAGTTTCTTGTTGATCTTTTCCCAAGCACAGTCTTTGTTGCTGTCTACTTCACATTTTCCGTTCTTTGCACCGCCGCACTGTCCATTTACCAGGCTCTTAGAGCAGTCAACGATTGGACAGATACCGCCAGTAATGTTCAAATAGCACTGTGCACATGCATCACAGCTTTTCTTTGTCAGTGCCATTCCATGATGTCCGGTATAGTTCAGGGAATTTGCAGCTGCATAAACTGGCATTTCTGCTCTTTTCAAATCTGCAACTGTCTGAACTCCTAAACCGCAGGAAATCACAATCACATTTTCCGTACCTTCAGGAATCATATCCTGTAATTTTTTTGTGGTCTGTGTTTTGTTGCACAAAAAATCGACCTTTGCACTGCCTGTGATTGTTTTGCCGCATTCAGCAGCAATTTTTTCAAACTCTGCACAATCCGGTTCGTCAATGGTCTCAAATTCCTTGAAGCACTTGTTACAAGCAATGACGAACAGGTTGTCCTTATCAGCAAGTAATGCAGTCAACTCGTCGTTGCTTTTCAGCTTATACTTTGTATAGTTCTCCAATTTCTCACCTTCCTTATGAAATTGATTTGTAAGCCTTGTATTTGCCAATCTTTACTGTTTTTCAGCCTCTGCACATTGAAGAAAAATGCAACTATAGACAAACACCTAGGTCTACTATTACTACAAGCTTAAGTATAACACTTAGTATCCATATTATCTAGCCTAAACATACTTTTTTTACCTAAATTATACAGAATGCATAAAATAATTTCTAAAAAAAGCGGATTCCCCTGCTGAGGAATCCGCCTGATTTTTGAACAAATCTTATGAAAAGATTGGTTTTAAAGCTGCTGCCAAGGCATCTTTCTGTGCCTGAGCTTCTGCTAAATCTTTTCCTAACGTTGTAAAATATGTTTTAATTTTTGGTTCTGTACCGGATGGACGAACGATTGCTTCTGCACCGCCTTCAAGTTTGAATACAAGTACATCAGCTGCCGGAAGTCCTGTTTCTTCTGGTTTCTTGTAATCGATTACTTTCACTACTTTATATTCACCGATTGCTGTTAATGGATTCTGGCGTAAGTCATTCATGATGCCTGCCATCTTATCCATACCAGAAAGTCCTGGGAATTCATAGCTGTCAGTTTTGTTTAAATAACGGCCATACTGAGCATAGATTTCTTCCATTCTCTGTTTTAAGGAAGAACCAATGCTTCTGTAATATGCTGCCATTTCACAGATTAACATAGAACCGATGATCGCATCCTTATCACGTACGTATGGTCCTGCAAGGTAGCCGTAAGATTCTTCGAAACCGAAGATGAAGCGGTCTACTTCACCAGCTGCTTCGAGCTTCGCAATCTGGTCACCGATCCATTTGAATCCTGTAAGAACGTTTCTCATTTCTACGCCGTAGTGAGCAGCGATTGCATCTGCGAGCGGTGTAGATACGAGAGATTTTACAGCAACTGCTTTCTCTGGCATTGTACCTTTTTCGATACGTCCTGCGCAGATGTAGTCTAACAGAAGTGCACCAACTTCGTTACCAGAAACGAGTTCATAAGATCCGTCTGGGCATTTCATAGCGATACCAACACGGTCAGCGTCAGGGTCAGTTGCTAACATTAAGTCAGCGCCTTCTTTTTCAGCTAATTCAAGACCTAAACGAAGAGCTTCGAAAATTTCCGGGTTTGGATATGGGCATGTTGGGAAGTTTCCGTCTGGATACTTCTGTTCTGGAACGATTGTAATATCATCAATGCCGATATCGTTTAAGATTCTCATAACTGGAACTAAACCAGAACCATTTAATGGAGAGTAAACTAATTTCAGACCAGCTGTTTTGCAAAGACCTGGACGAACGCTTCTTGCTTTGATTGCGTCGTAAAGCGCTTCTTTACAGTCATCGCCAACATATTCAATGAGACCAGCTGCCATACCTTCTTCGAAGGACATGATCTTAGCACCTTCTAAGATATCTGTTTTCTGAATTTCAGCATAAACGATGTTTGCTGCGTCATCTGTCATCTGGCATCCGTCTGGGCCATATGCTTTGTAGCCGTTATATTTTGCTGGGTTGTGAGAAGCTGTAACCATAACACCTGCGTTTGCTTCATAGTAACGTGTCGCAAAGCTTAATGCTGGAACTGGCATTAATGCGTCATAAATACGAACTTTGATTCCGTTTGCTGCTAAAACTTTTGCAGTTTCTTTTGCAAATACATCACTGTTAATACGGGAATCATAACTAACTGCTACTAACTGATTTCCGCCCTGAGTTTTTACCCAGTTTGCAAGACCCTGTGTAGCCTGACGAACAACGTAAATGTTCATACGGTTTGTTCCAGCTCCCAATACACCACGTAATCCGGCTGTACCAAATTTTAATGCAACTGCAAAACGGTCTTTAATTTCTTCATCATTTCCTTCGATGGATTCTAATTCTGCTTTTAATGCAGCGTCTTCTAAGTCTGTTTCCATCCAGCGTTTGTAAGCTTCTAAGTACATTGTAAACACCCCTTAATAATATTTGGAAAAGCACACACTTCCCCTATTTAATAATTTAATTCTAATGAATTTAAGGCAAAAAGTCAACGACATCTGGCAGTTTCACATAATTTCTATTAAAAATGTACAAAAAATTCAATTGACGCTTCTTTCACACTGTAGTATGATAAAGTAACTATGAGTAGGAGAAATATTATGAACGAAGAAAAGAAAATTCCTTACAAAATTTATTTAGAAGAGGATGAAATGCCAAAACAGTGGTATAACGTCCGTGCAGATATGAAAAATAAGCCGGCGCCGCTATTACATCCACAGACATTTAAACCAGTTACTTTAGAAGATTTAAGTGAAGTCTTCTGTGAAGAGCTTGCAAAGCAGGAATTGGATGAAACAACTCCATACATTGATATTCCACAGGAAATTCAGGACTTTTATAAAATGTACCGTCCATCACCATTGGTACGTGCTTATTGCTTAGAAAAAGCCCTGGATACTCCAGCAAAAATCTATTACAAATTTGAAGGAAACAATACCTCTGGAAGCCACAAATTGAACTCCGCAATCGCGCAGGCTTACTACGCAAAACAGCAGGGCTTAAAGGGGGTTACTACGGAAACCGGAGCAGGCCAGTGGGGAACAGCCCTTTCTATGGCATGTGCCTACTTTGGACTGGACTGCGAAGTATTTATGGTAAAATGTTCCTATGAACAGAAGCCATTCCGCCGCGAAGTCATGAGAACCTATGGTGCCAATGTAACTCCGTCTCCATCCATGGAAACAGCGGTAGGGCGCAAGATCAATGAGGAATTTCCTGGAACCAGCGGAAGCTTAGGCTGTGCAATTTCCGAAGCCGTAGAAGCTGCCGCTTCCAAAGAAGGCTACCGTTATGTGCTCGGTTCTGTACTTTCTCAGGTACTTTTACATCAGACAGTCATCGGTTTAGAAACAAAGGCTGCCCTTGACAAATATGATATCAAACCGGACATTATTATCGGATGCGCCGGCGGCGGTTCTAACTTGGGCGGTTTAATTTCCCCGTTTGTAGGAGAAATGCTCAGAGGAGAAGCAGACTATCAGATCATTGCGGTAGAGCCAAAGAGCTGTCCAAGCTTAACCCGTGGTAAATATGCTTACGATTACTGTGATACCGGTAAAGTTTGTCCATTACAGAAAATGTATACTTTAGGAAACGGATTTATTCCATCTGCAAGCCACGCTGGCGGTCTTCGCTACCATGGTATGAGTGCTACACTCTCCCAGCTATATGATGATGGTTATATTCAGGCAACTTCTGTAGAGCAGACTTCCGTATTTGCAGCCGCTCAGCAGTTCGCAAAAGTAGAAGGTATTCTCCCTGCACCGGAAAGCAGCCATGCAATTCGTGTTGCAATCGATGAAGCTATGAAATGTAAAGAAACCGGCGAAGAAAAGACCATTGTATTCGGTCTTACCGGCACAGGTTATTTCGATATGGTATCATACAAGCGTTTCAATGACGGAGAAATGGGCGATTACATTCCAACAGAAGAAGATCTTGCCAAGGGATTTGCATCCTTACCATATATTGAGTAAAAATTTAGGGGAACTGAAAAATCAGTTCCCCTAAATTTTTACTTTTCTACGCCGACCCTCGGACAGATGTCCGCAAGACAGCATTTATCACAATATGGCTTTGTGCGTGCCGTACACACATCTCTTCCATGATAAACAAGACGATGGCAAAAATCACTGCCTTCTTCCGATGGAATGATCTTCCATAATGCCATTTCTACTTTCTTTGGCTCCTTGACGCCATCTACAAGTCCCATACGGTTCGTCAGACGGATACAGTGTGTATCTGTTACGATTGCAGGCTTTCCAAATACATCCCCCATAATCAGGTTGGCGCTCTTTCGGCCCACGCCCGGAAGCTTTAATAACGCATCAAAATCATCCGGCACTTTTCCGCCATAATCTTCCATAAGCATTTTCATGCAGGCACTGATATCCTTTGCCTTACTTTTCCCAAGACCGCATGGACGAACAATTTCTTCGATTTCAGAAACTTCCGCTTCTGCCAGTGCTTCCATCGTAGGAAATTTGGCATACAGATCCTGCACCACCACATTGACTCTGGCATCTGTACACTGAGCAGCCAATCTTACACTGACTAACAATTTCCATGCATCATCATAATCTAAGGTACAGCCCGCATCCGGGTATTCATTTTTCAGTCTTTCAATAATCTCTAAAGCCTGTTTTTTCTTGTTCATTCTATTCTCCAAAATTCTTTACAGGTAATCCTGTATGGATTTCTTCCATAAAATTATGCCAGATTTCTGCCGGATAGGCACTTCCTGTCAATCCTTTCAGCCAACGTGGACTGTCATAGCCTACCCAGATACTTGTGGTATAGTACGGCGTATAGCCGGCAAACCAGCCATCCTTATTTTCATTGGTCGTTCCCGTTTTTCCTGCGGAAGGCATACGCTCAAGTCCCTGGCCTTTGGCAGTTCCGTTTGTCATGACACCCTCCAGAATATCTGTCATAGCCTCTGCTGCAGATGCCTCATAGACCTGCTTTTCTTCTGCTTTCGGTTCAAATACCACATTGCCATAAGAATCTTCTACCCGAATAATACAGGTAGGTCTGCGATATACGCCACCGTTTGCCAGGGTCGTATAAGCCGCACTCATTTCCAGCGTACTTGCCCCTCTGGTAAAACCACCAAGCGCAGAGGAACCAGTATAGTCCTGCGGCATAATATCGGTAAATTCCATCTCTAAAAGATACTGCATTGCTGTTTCCGCACCCAGCTCATTAAATTTCGCCCATGCAACTGTATTTTTAGATTTTTCTACAGCAGTTCTCAATGAAATATTTCCCGAATACTGACCGTTTGAGTTTTTTGGTCCTTCCGGATCCTTCGTATCATTTACTATAGAATTTGCTGTATAGCCACGTTCCAAAAGCGGTGTATAAACTACCAGCGGTTTGATCGCACTTCCTGGTGGTCTGGAGCTAAGATATGCTCTATTGTAATCATAGGAAACGTCTTCCTGACTTCTTCCGCCTACAATGGCTGTTACAAGTCCTGTTTCATTATCAATACAGGTCGCCGCACACTGAAGGGCATAGCTTCCATTTGTATTCTTGGTATTATACTCTTCCAGCTTCACATCAATCGCATTTTGAAGCGCAGTCTGCTGTTCCGGTTCAATGGATGTATAGATCTGATAGCCCGATAAGTAAAGCTTTTCACGATATTCGGCAAACTTCTCATCATAAAGTTCTTCGTAATCTTCCCTGTCAGTTACCTGTTCAAAATCATACTGGAATTCAAACCCATCCGCTGCCATCATCTCTTCTACAACACAATGGATCACATAAGATTTTGCCCAGGACTGCTCATAAGTCGTACTATGACTGTCTACTGTGATCGTTTCTGCCAATGCCGCTTCATATTCCTCTTTGGAAATTTTATCATTATCATACATTGCATCCAGAATTACATCTCGGCGTTCCAATGTATTCTCTTTATTTTCCAATGGATCAAATCTGCTCGGGCTGTTTGGAATGGCACAGAGGAACGCCACTTCTGAAATACTGCATTCTGAAATGGTCTTTCCAAAATATTTCTGGCTGGCTGACTCAATTCCGTAGCAATTATTTGCATAAAAGATATTGTTCACATAGAATTCCAGAATCTCATCCTTTGTGTACTTTTTCTCCAGTTCCCACGCAATAAACATTTCCTTTACTTTACGCTGCCAGCTGACCTCGTGGGTCAGGAACACATTTCTGGCAAGCTGCTGGGTGATTGTGCTTCCTCCCTGGGTAATGGCATCTTTGTTGATGAGCTTCGTTACAGCACGAGTCAATGCAAAGAAATCCACCCCGTTATGCTTATAAAAACGTTTATCTTCAATGCTGACAAACGCATCTTTGACAGTCTGCGGAATTTCTTCCGAAGTCAGATAACGGATATTTCTCTCATTTTTAAGCTCTGCTATAATACCGCCATCTGCGTCATAAATCGTTCCCACACGCTGCCCCTGCATATCCTCGATGGTAGAATTTTCTACAGCCTCCAGCGCTTCCCGGCGAAGAGAAAAGATTCCACCTGCATAGTCGCTTTTCACAAACAGAAAAATAACCGCAAGAAATGCTAACAGAATCACTCCCTGAATAATATAGAAGGAATGGTCTTTTCTCTTATGTCTTTTTTGTTTTTTCTTCTTTTTATTTTCGTCCATAATATCTCCTTTAACACTCCCTTATTATCTTACAATTCATCACAAGCGTCAACCAGATTTAGTCAACAGATTGTTTATCATCTCTTTTTGCAAATTCAATTCGTTTCGTATTTTTCATACAATGAAACATTTCGTTTATAATAATCCGTAACAAAAACGAGGTGTTTTCTAATGTCTGAGATTTATGAATTGACTTACGGAGAGGTTCTTAGAGAACTTCGAATCTATCATGGATACAAACAAAAGGATATCAGTAATTATTTGAATATTACAAGTCAGGCATATTCCAATTATGAGAATAATAAACGGACACCAGACATTGAAACGATGCATAAGATTGCACAATTTTATGGCATTACTGTAGATCAGCTCATCAGCTACCGCCATACAAGACAGATTGAGGAGTCCATAAATTATGCTGCAAGCCGGTCCCTCTATCGTGCAGTCAATGCTTCAGGCATTGCCATTCCACTGACTGCAAAACAGGCGAAAATGCTGACAGACATCCTTTCTCTCAGTGAAGAGGAGCAGGATGCCTGTCAAAAATTGATTGATTTTGTTGTAGTAAAATCTAACTCTTAAATGCAATCTCACCACCGCAGATAGTCATACAGACTTTCCCGCATAACTCTTTGCCGGTAAATGGGGTGTTGGTCGCTTTGGAACAGTATTTTTCCGGTGTCCAGCATGTTTCTGTATCAAAAATTACCAGATCGGCATCTTTTCCGACATTCAATGTTCCTTTATCCAGCCCATAAATTCTGGCAGGATTCAGGGACATTTTTTTTATCAATTCCACAAGACTTAAATGACCTGGTTTTACGAGACTGGTAATCCCCAGTGCCAGAGAAGTCTCAAGTCCAATGATTCCGCTTGGTGCCTCTGTGATAGATTTTGCCTTTTCCTCTGCACTGTGAGGCGCATGATCTGTAGCAATCATATCGATCGTTCCGTCCTGAAGACCTTGAATGATTGCAAGCCGGTCTTCTTCTGTACGAAGAGGAGGATTCATCTTTGCAAGTGTTCCATGTTCGATACATGCAGCTTCTGTCAAAGTAAAATGATGCGGTGCAGCTTCAGCATAAACGAACGCCCCTGCTGCTTTTGCCTGTCTTACAAGCTCTACTGCCTCTCCAGAGCTGATGTGCTGAATATTGATCTTCGCACCAGTTTCTTCTGCAAGCTCACAATCTCTTTTTACAAGCGAGATTTCTGCTTCCTTTGGCGAACCTCCGATACCATAAAATTCACTTGCTTTCCCACGGTTGACACCATTATTGGTAATCAGCGCAGGGTCCTCTTCGTGAAAACTTAATACAACATCCAGTTCTTTCGCTTTTTCCATTGCTTTCTTTACAAATTCCGCGTCCTTCAAAGGAATTCCATCATCAGTCAGTCCAGTCGCTCCATTGGCAAGTAATTCTTCAAAATCCGTCAGTTCTTCTCCCTTAAAGCCTTTTGATACTGCGCCAGCCTGAAGCACATTGATTTTTTCCTCTTTGCCCTTTTCCAGAACATATTTTAAGGTTTCTACATTATCTACCACTGGTTTTGTGTTTGCCATGCAGATAACGGTTGTAAATCCTCCCGCCGCAGCGGAAAGTGCGCCTGTATGAATATCCTCTTTATAAGTCAGTCCCGGATCACGAAAATGTACGTGCCCGTCAATCAATCCCGGTGCCACACATTTTCCTGAAACATCTATGATTTCTTCCTTTTCCGCTGTCATAATGTCTTTTGCAACCTCAGCGATCTTTCCTTCAGAAATCCTGATATCTGCCACATAAGCCTCTTCCTTGACAGGGTCAATCAATAAACCATTTTTAATAATCATTGTACAATCTCCTCCTGATTTCGAAAAAGAGCCCGCAAACTGCGAGCTCTATGTAGCTTTTCTTCTATTATTTAATATTGTCTAAAACATCTTCGCCAAAACGTACTTTTAAGTACGCCTTGATTTCTTCTACTGTTTTTTCAAATCCGAGAACACCACTGTTTAAACACAGGTCATAGTTTCTGGCATCATCCCAGTTCTTTCCTGTGTAATATTTATAGTAATCTCCACGGAATTTATCAGTCTTTTCAATATGTCTTAAAACTTCTTTGTCATCATCATACATACCGAGGAATTCTTTGGAACGGTCCAGGCAGAACTGTTCGTCAGCATATACATAAATGCGTGTAATTTCAGGATTATCCTTTAAAACGAAGTCAGCACAGCGGCCTACAATAATGCAGGATTCTGTTTCTGCAAGTTCTTTAATGATTTTAGCCTGATAGTTGAACAGGTTATCATTTGAAGCAAAATCACCCTTATCCGGTGTGATCAACTGTCCTTTGTATACCTTGCTGCTGATTCTGAAAAGGTTGCTTTTCAGTCTTTCGTCTGCTTTTTCAAACAGAGTCTCATTAATACCGCTGGCATCAGATGCCATTCTTAAGATTTCTCTGTCATAGCAGTTGATTCCAAGTTCCTTTGCAAGCATCATTCCGACAGTTCTTCCGCCGCTTCCGAAGTGTCTTGCGATTGTAATGACTAAATGCTTCATTACAGTGTGCCTCCTTATTCCCCTAAATATGCCTTTTTAATTGAATCATCATTCATCAGGACTTTTGCATCACCGTCCAGTGCAATAGTACCTGTTTCTAATACATATGCTCTGTCTGCGATGGAAAGTGCTTTTTTCGCATTCTGTTCTACTAAAAGCACCGTTGTGCCGCTGGCACTTACTTCCTGAATGATGTCAAAAATTTCATTTACAAAGATTGGAGAAAGACCCATGGATGGTTCGTCCATTAAAATGATCTTTGGTTTGCTCATAAGCGCACGTCCCATAGCCAACATCTGCTGTTCACCACCGGAGAGTGTACCTGCCATCTGATTCTTTCTTTCTTCCAGTCTTGGGAAACGTTTGTATACCATTTCCAGAGATTCTTCAATTTCATTCTTATCTTTTCTTGTATAAGCACCCATTTTCAGGTTGTCGTATACAGAAAGCTGTGCAAATACACGACGACCTTCCGGAACATGTGCCATCCCCATAGATACAATCTTGTGTGCAGGAACCTTTGTAATATCCTGACCTTCAAATACAATGCTTCCTGCCTTTGGTGCGATGAGTCCTGTGACTGTGTGTAAAATGGTAGTCTTACCAGCACCATTGGCACCGATCAGCGCAATAACCTCACCCTGATTAACTTCGAAGGAAATTCCTTTGATTGCCTGGATCATTCCGTAATAAACCTGCAGGTCTTTTACCTCTAACATTGCCATTTTAGATTTCCTCCTATTCTCCCAGGTATGCTGTGATAACCTGAGGATCATTTAATACGTCGCTTGTTTTACCCTGGCAGAGAACCTGACCAAAGTTCAATACTGTCAGTTCTTCGCAGATACCGGATACAAGTCTCATATCATGCTCGATCAAAAGAATCGTCATATCAAAATGGTCTCTTACGAAACGGATGGTATCCATCAGCTCCTGAGTTTCATTTGGGTTCATACCAGCTGCCGGCTCATCAAGGAGCAGAAGCTTTGGATCTGTCGCAAGAGCTCTTGCGATTTCCAGCTTACGCTGTTTACCATATGGTAAGTTTGCAGCAAGAACATCTGCGTAACCGTCAAGGTCAAATACCTTTAACAGCTCCATTGCCTTTTCATCCATTTCTTTTTCTACCTTGCGGTATTTCGGAAGACGTAAGATACCTTCCAATGTGGAATATGGATGATTATTGTGAAGACCGGCTTTTACGTTATCAAGAACTGTAAGTTTCGGGAACAGACGAATATTCTGGAATGTTCTTGCGATTCCGGCCTGATTGATTTCGATGGTGCTCTTTCCTGTGATGTTCTGTCCATCCAGTGTTACACGGCCATTGTTTGGTTTATAAACACCTGTTAAAAGGTTGAATATAGTTGTTTTTCCGGCACCGTTTGGTCCGATGAGACCATATAACTGGCCTTTTTCAATCTTTAAGTTAAATCTGTCTACGGCACATAAGCCTCCGAAGGAGATACCTAAGCCCTGTACTTCTAACATTGCCATGATTATTTAGCCTCCTTCTGTGCTTTTTTTAATGCAAGCAGTCTCTTAGGAGAATACTTTTCACGGAATTCTTTTGCTTTTGGAGCCCATGTAAAGAGCATCGCACCGATAAGAACCACTGCATAGATCAGCATACGGTAGTCCTGAAGAGAACGCATTAATTCCGGAAGCAGCGTTAATGCAACTGCTGCAATCACGGAACCTCTGATATTTCCGATTCCGCCAAGAACTACATATACAAGGATCATGATGGACTGATTGTAACCAAAGTTCTTTGGAAGTGCTGTTAACGTTGTTAAGTTATGTGCATAAAGAACACCTGCAACACCTGCCAATCCTGCGGAAATACTAAATGCCATCAGTTTATATTTTGTAATATTGATACCAATTGATTCTGCTGCGATACGGTTATCGCGAATTGCCATAACTGCACGGCCGGATCTGGAATTGATAAAGTTCAGTACAATAAAGAGTGCAATTAAAAGTAAGATTACACCGATGGTAAATGTAGAATCCTGTGGGGTCTTTGTAATACCCTGCGCACCCTTGATGATTACTTCGCCGTCCGCTTCCATACCTAAAGACATTGCATCTTTCATAGAGAAATGGAAACCGTTTGCATCACGTCCTACGTAAAATACATTTACAAGGTTCTTAATGATTTCACCAAAGCCCAGTGTTACGATTGCAAGGTAGTCACCCTTTAATCGAAGTACCGGAATACCGATCAGGAATCCAAACAGTGCTGCAACTACTGCACCGATCAGAATTGCGCATACGAAACGAATACCATCCGGCATTGCTCCGTTCATGCATTTTGAGAAAAATGCACCTGCGAATGCACCGATACACATAAATCCAGCATGACCTAAACTTAATTCACCTAAAATACCTACAGTTAAGTTTAAGGAAACTGCCATGATGGAATAAATACACAATGGAACAAACAGACCTTCCATCAAACTGGAAATATTATCTGTCATAACCAGTGTCTGCATTACAATGTAAGCTGCAATGACCATACCATAAGTGATCAATGAACTCTTTAAATTTTTGTCTAATTTCATTTTTTTCATCACGATCACCTACACTTTCTCCTGAATGTTCTTACCGAGAATACCGGTAGGTTTTACGAGCAGCACAACGATCAGCACGCCAAATACGATAGCATCTGATAACTGAGAAGATATGTAAGCCTTAGAAAGGTTTTCAATCACACCTAATAAAATACCGCCGATCATCGCTCCCGGAATGGAACCAATACCGCCAAATACAGCAGCAACGAATGCCTTAATACCTGGCATAGAACCAACATATGGGCTTAAGGATGGATATGCGGAACAAAGCAGCGCACCTGCAATTGCTGCCAGTGCGGAACCAATTGCGAATGTGAGAGCAATTGTACCATTTACATTAATACCCATTAACTGTGCAGCTCCTCGGTCTTCAGAAACTGCTACCATTGCACGACCAGCCTTTGTATATTTTACGAAGGAAGTCAGCGCAAACATAATGATGACACATGCAATAATTGTTACGATTGTTTCACCGGAAATTGTTAACTGTCCTTCTGCGAACTGTAAAGCTTCCATATTAACAATAGATTTGAAGGACTTTGTATCAGCACCAAAGATCAGAAGACCAAGGTTCTGAAGCAAATAGCTGACACCGATGGCTGTAATTAAAACCGCTAACGGTGAACCTGCATTACGCAGTGGACGATAAGCGATCTTTTCGATGGTCATACCGAGAATTGTACAAAGTACCATTGCCAGGATCACTGAAAGAATCGGTGAAAGCCCTGCTGATGACATGGCTGTATAAATCACGAAAGCACCCACCATAATGACATCCCCATGAGCAAAGTTCAGCATTTTCGCAATACCATAAACCATTGTATAGCCAAGTGCGATAATGGCATAAACACTGCCGAGGCTGACGCCATTAATTAAGTAACCTAAAAAACTCATAATAGCACCTCTTTTTTATTTTTTCTCTCCTCTTATGAATACAAGTATGCAACATTATAGCAGAAAAAAAGAGGATTGTCAAAACTGACAACCCTCTTTTGGGAAATTTTTATTGATTTTTCAAGCTTTTTCAGCAAATCATTTATAAAAAAATCTTTTTTGCTGATTTTCTTACATAGCTGTATATGCGCCGTCTTTGATAACCATCGCTTTAGGATCTTTTGTAGGTTCACCGTCTGCAGACCATGTGATGTCACCTGTTAATCCGTCGATAGAGATTTCTGTCATAGCCACTTTCATAGCTTCACACATATCAGAGATGCTCATGTCTGGTGTAAGGCCAACTTTTTCTGCTGCTGCTTTGATTGCATACATTCCGTCATATGCATCAGCTGCGAACTGGTTTGGAACACCGCCGAACTGTTCTTCGTATTTAGCTACAAAGTTCTGTGTTGCTTCGTTATCTTCGTCAGCTACGAATGGTGTTAATAACATAACGCCTTCTGCTAATGCTGTGTCAAAACCTTCTACAGAAAGAAGACCATCAACACCGTCACATCCGAAGAATACTGGAGCATATGCCTGTTTGCTTGCTTCATTTAAGATTAAAGCAACTTCCTGATAGTAGATTGGTAAGAATACTAAATCAGCGCCTGCATCTTTTGCTTTCTGAACCTGTACAGAGAAGTCTGTTTTGTTATCTGCTGTGAAAGCTTCAGCTGCTACGATTTCGAATGGCTGGTTTGTTGCTTCAGCTGCGAATGTTTCGTAGATACCTGAAGAGTAAACATCAGAGCTATCATAAATAACTGCTACTTTTGTTGCAAGTCCATTTTCACCGATGTACTGAGCAGAAGCTGCACCCTGGTTAGGGTCTGAGAAACATACACGGAATGCATTGTCATTAGCTACACAGTCAACTGCTGAACCTGATGGTGTTAAAAGGAACATGTTGTCTGCTGCTGCTTCATCTGCAACTGCGATACATGGTGTAGATGTAACTGTACCAAGGAGCATCTGCATACCCTGGTCTTTTAAACTGTTGTAAGCGTTTACAGATTTTTCAGCATCGTGTTCATCATCACCCCAGATGAATTCTACTGGATATCCGTTGATACCGCCTGCTTCATTGATTTCTGCAACTGCGATTTCAGCTGCATTTTTTACTGCCTGACCATAAATAGCCGCACCACCTGTGCTAGGTCCGATACCACCGATTTTAAATGTTGCACCTGTTGCTTCTTCGCTTGCGCTTTCTTCTGCTGCTGCTGGAGCTTCAGCTGTTTCTTCTTTTCCGCCGCATCCAACTACTAAAGAAGCTACCATTGCTACGCATAAAAGAGCACTTAAAAGTTTCTTTTTCATATTTCTTTCCTCCTCAATATTGTTCCTAAAAGAAAATTTATGAACATGATTTTACTCCTCTTTTTTTTGTTTGTCAACAAATTAAACGTCACTGCTTTAATTTTTTGACGCTTTAATATAGCAAAATGCACTTATGGAAACCAGATGCCTCCACAAGTGCATTTTTCACGTCTATTCAGTAATCTCAAAGCTCCTGCTTGTAAGAATCAAATCTAATTTCGGATCGTAAACAACCACATTAAAGCCTTTTCCATTTGGTGCGTACTCAACGCCATCAATCACAATGCTTGCATTGCAGCCTGACTGGGCTCCCTGACTGATCATTGAAATATGATGTTCATACACTCTGTTCTCATATGCCACAACCTCGTCAGAACAGCTCTCTGCATGTACAAAGCCATTTTCCAGAACTGCCAGGTAGCTCTTTCCTCCATTTGCAGACACATCTATCTGAGCTCCCAGCTGTTCCATCAGTGAAACTGCCTCTTCGCTCAAATATGCTCCCCCATCCTGATTGACTGCCATACAGACCACATAGTCTTTTCCTGCCAGCCCAGAAAGATATTCTTCAAAGCTTTCCGCATCATTTAATTTCAGCTGATGTTTATAGCGGTAATAATAATCTGCATCCTCATGCCACTTTGCATATTCCGGATTTTCCCGTTTATCCTCAATTTCGTAAAGTCCCGTCAGCCATTCTCCGATGCGTTTTGTAATCGTTTCCGCATGGAATACATGGTTATGAAGCTGTCCCGCCATCTGATTGTTCAGATCCAGGTATGGAATGTCATGCGCTGCCGCAAGGTCTGCCACCGCATTATATTCCGGCTGATTCTGAATATGATCGTTAGGTGTCTTTAAAAAGACCAGATCTACGCCCTCTTTCTCGCAAAGAGCAATGATCTTCTCCATATATTCTACAGAAAGGTCCGCAAGCTCAGCTTTTTCCGTAACGGATGCAATGTCTTCATCAAATTTGCCGCCATCCGCAAAACCTTGCGTGGACGGTGTGTATCCCTTGTACGGATTATGTTTATCCGCTGTAATGGACCTTAAAGAGTCCTTATCCAGGGTTGTCCATGTATCATGATATTTTGCCAGCTCAAAAATGTATGGAAAACGGTCTCCTGCCGGAATCAGATCAAAGATTGCTTCCAGCTTGACCGGTCCCATCCTCAAATCATCCAGATTAATGTGGAAAACACCTTCATGGGTATAATCTTCCGTATTACAGTAGGACATCTCCAGCACAATGGCTTTCGGGTTCTGATATTTTAATGCTTCTTTAATATAGTAGTAGGACAAATACATTGGCTGTTCGTTGGCACCAAAATCATAGGAAGTGATTCCATACTCCTCCCACAGAACCGCCGGAACTACAGAAGTAAACATCTGGCTGGAACCAATAAATACAAAATCCAGACTATTCTTTTCTTCTGCGTAAAATCCCTCTACTTTTCTTGTTGTGTCATAATCAAAGGTCACTCGTCTGTCTTTTAAAAGTACGGTCAGTCCATAGATCATAAGCAGCGCACATCCTAAAAAGGCAGCGATTCTGACTGCGATTTTTCCTTTTTTCATAAATATTCCCCTTAAAACTGTCCATACAGGAACTGTGTTGCGCTGTATCCCGGTCCATACACCCCAAGAACAATGATCAGAGCGATTGCACCCAAATAAATACTCCAGCGCACGATGATATGCTGGCGCTCCAGCATTTCCCTGATATTTCCTTTTTCCTGATAGTGCTCTGCAGCAGCAGCTAAAATAATACAAAAGATCAGTGCAAAAAAGCTTCTCGCTTCGATTCCAAATTGATAGAGGGTTCCATCAAAAAATACCCATGGTGTAAAATCTGTCACCATTCGTTTCAGCATGGAAAGCCCTGCACGCAGGTTAGAAGCTCTGAAAATCACCCAGGAAATTGTTATCAAAACAAAAGTACAGATTCTCTGCCACAAAACATAAACCGGTGATTCTTCCCTGATTTTCAAAATACTCCGTATCTTCCTGCGCACCGGCTGCAGAATTTCTCCTGTCACCTGATAGCCGCCCTGCATCAGTCCCCAGAAAATGTATTGAAGCCCTGAACCATGCCAGATACCGCTGACAAGGAAAGTCAGGATCAGATTGATATATCTGCGAAGCTTGCCCTTACGATTACCTCCAAGCGGAATATAAACATAATCTCTTAACCAGCTGCTGAGGGAAATATGCCATCTTCGCCAGAAATCTTTCACAGACACTGCCTGATATGGGCGTTCAAAGTTGGTCTGTAAATGAATTCCGTAAACTTCCGCCGCACCCATGGCAATACATACACATCCTAAAAAGTCCGTATAAAGCTGAATACTGTAAAGCACTGCAGCCACAGCCAGCACTGTTCCCTCATATAAATGATACTCTGGAAATACCGCATTGACAAAAATCGCTGCTCTGTCTGCGACGACCATTTTTAAGAACAGCCCCCATAAAATCAATTGAAGACCAAATTTTGCAGTGCGATAATCAAATGCATGTCCTTCATATAACTGCGTTTTTAACTGCTCATATCTTGGAATCGGTCCCTGCAGAATCTGTGGAAAGAATGATACGAACAACAGATATTTCAGGAAGCTCTGCTGCACTTCTGCTTTTCCCCTATATACATCCACACAATATGCAATCACCTGCAATGTATAAAAAGAAATTCCCATCGGCACCAAAAGGTTCAATGCTGGTAAATTCAATCTTGCTTCTGCCAAAGGATAGAATTTAACAAACAGCAGCACGGCCAGATTTGCTGTGATGACCAGCGCCAGTATCCTTTTTCCATGTTTTTTATTTTTTTCTGCCCATCTGCCATATGCATAAGTCGTTACTGCACTGAACAGCAAATAAATAATCAGATACGGCACCGACCACATATAGAAAACAATGCTGGAAATCAATAATACTCCCCATCGCATTTTTTTCGGCACCACATAATAGCAGAGTACTGATATGATAAAAAATGCTGCAAATGTCAATGTTAAGAAATCCATCCATGCCTCCTCATTGCAAAAAAGCTCAAATCAGAACTGATTTGAGCTTATCTATGCGGGTAACAGGACTTGAACCTGCACGGTCTCCCACCAGAACCTAAATCTGGCGCGTCTGCCAATTCCGCCATACCCGCTTATTTCTGTAGTTACTATACCTTTTTCCTGAAAAAAAGTCAATTCCCGAAAAAAGGGTATGCTGCAATCACTTACAGCATACCCGTATCATTTCAAAATATTCTAACGAGCCAGCATCATTCGGTCGTTTGCAAATTCACCGCCGCTTGCTTCCTCAAATTTGACAAGTAAGTCAGAAACTTTTAAGTTCTTCTTTTCTTCACCGGCAACATCATAAATGATTCTTCCATCCTGCATCATAATCAGTCGATTACCATATTTGATGGCATCTTTCATATTGTGAGTGATCATAAGTGTCGTCAGATTGTTTTCTGTAACTACTTTATTTGTAATATCCAGAACCTTTTTTGCTGTATGAGGATCAAGCGCTGCTGTATGTTCATCAAGCAGTAATAACTGTGGCTTCTGAATCGTCGCCATCAGAAGAGTCAAGGCCTGACGCTGTCCGCCGGATAACAGACCTACTTTCGCACTTAAGCGATTTTCCAATCCCAAATCCAGTGTTTTTAACAGCTCTACAAACTGCTCTCTCTCTTTATTGCTGATGCCCCATTTAAAACTTCTGCGTTTTCCACGGCGCAGGGCAAATGCAAGATTTTCTTCAATCCACATATCTCCTGCGGTTCCGCGAAGAGGGTCCTGAAATACACGTCCAATATATTTCGCACGTTTATATTCCGGATCCTTTGTTACGTCATTTCCTGCAATTTTGATCGTGCCTTCATCTACTCCAAATACTCCTGCCACGGCATTGAGCATTGTAGACTTTCCGGCACCATTACCACCGATCACAGTAACAAAGTCCCCTTCATTCAAATGAAGGCTTAAATCGATCAGCGCGTCCTTCTGTACAGGAGTTCCGATATTAAATGATTTATATACATGACTGATATCTAACATTTATTTATGGTCCCCCTTTGCAGATTTTGCTGCAGCTTTTTTCTGCATTCTTGGCAATACCATTGCGATTGCTACAAGAATTGCTGTGATCAGCTTCATATCGTCCGCTGTAATCTTGATAATAAAATTAGAGTTCAGACTGATACGAAGTACAAATGCAATCACGATTCTGTAAACAATAGAACCGATCACAACACCTGTCAAACGGTGCATATAAGATTTTTTACTGAAGATCACTTCACCGATCATAATTGCTGCAAGACCGATAACGATCGTACCTACGCCCATGTTGATATCAGCATAGCCCTGATACTGCGCTAAAATCGCACCACACATTGCCACAAGACCATTGCCAATCACCAGGCCCAGCACAATATAAGCCTTTGTATTGGAGCCCATGGCTCTTACCATATCCGGGTTGTTTCCTGTGGCACGAAGCGCACATCCAATTTCTGTTCCAAAGAAACAGTAAATTCCAATAACTAAAATAACAATAAATATCAGACCTACCACAAGCCCTGCCCATTTGGAAGGAACCCCTAAGTCCTTGATCTGGCTGAATAATGTTACCTGATTTAAAAGACCAAAGTTGGCCTTTCCCATAATACGTAAATTAATGGAATATAAACCAAACTGGGTAAGAATACCAGCTAACAGATCCGGAATTTTTAGTTTTGTATGTAAAAATCCTGTCACAGAACCTGCTGCCATACCTCCAACCATTGCAATCAGGATTGCCAAGATTGGTGGAACACCTGCAGTTACTGCCACTGCCGAAATGGCTCCCCCAAGGGTCAGACTTCCATCAACTGTCATATCCGCATAATTTAATACACGGTAGGTCAGATAAAGTCCTAACGCCATCATCGCCCAGATGATACCAAGGGTCACACCACCCTGAATATCCCATAACCAATTTGTAATTGCCATAATCGTTTGTTTCCTTTAATTAATATACTGTTACTGCCTTATCTAAAACTTCTGCCGGAACTTCTACCCCAACACTTTCAGCAAATGTTTTATTAACAACCAGTGCACATTCTTTCTGTGTTTCTACAGCGATTTCAGATGCTGCTTCACCATTTAATACACGAACTGCCTGAGCTGCTGTCTGTTTTCCGAGTTCATAGTAATCAATTGCTGTTGTAGCAATACCGCCTTCCTGAATCATTGCTTCTACTGCACAGAATACAGGAATCTGGTTGTCAACTGCGGTTTTATTAACTGTTGCCATAGCACTTGCAAATGCATTGTCAGATGGAATGTAGATTGCGTCTACAGAACCTACAACTGAAGAGATAACCTGTGGGATATCGTTTGAGGAAGAAGATGTCTGGATCACAACTTCCATACCAAGTGCTTCTGCTGCTGCTTTTGCTTCTTCTGCCTGAATTTCAGAGTTTGCTTCGCTTGATGTGTAAAGGATTGCTACTTTCTGAGCTTCTGGAAGAACGTCTTTGATCACTGCGATCTGATCAGCGATGACCGGCATGTCTAAAGTACCTGTTACATTTTTGCCTGGAGCTTCATTGCTGTCAACAAGACCTGCACCTACGGCATCTGTTACAGATGAGAATAATACAGGAATTTCTGTTTCCTGGAATACATTGACTGCTGACTGAGCTGCTGGTGTAGCAATTGCAAATACTAAATCTGTGTCACTGTTTGCGAATAATTCACAGATCTGCTGACAGTTTGCTACTTCACCAGATGCATTCTGGAAGTTGATTGTCAGATTTTCGCCTTCTACATAGCCTGCTTCTGCAAGACCATCTACGAAACCTTTATAGTTTTCGTCAAGTGAACCGTGCTGCATAAACTGAATAACTCCGATGTTTACCATCTCGCCTGTAGCTTCTGTTGATTCTTCTGCTGTTTCTTCTACAGCTGCCGCTTCTTCTGCTGGTGCTGCTGCTTCTTCAGAACCGCCGCATCCAACTAACATTGTTGCCGCCATTAAAACAGCCATCATTGTTGCTAATAACTTTTTCATTTCTTTTACCCCTTTAAATCTTCATTTTCTTATGTCCCTGACATAAATAAATGCGCAAAAATCTATCTTTTCCATAAATTTGCCTGCGCAATATCACATTTTAAGATTATACCTCTGTGAAATAGTGATTGCAAATTCATGTTCTTCATATTAAAATAAGAAAAACTTATACTGTGAGGAATCCTATGAATATCAATCAGCTAAAGTATTTCATAGCGGTTGCGGAATACCAGAGCTTTACCAAAGCCGCCAATCAATATTATATTTCTCAGACTGCCATCACTCAGCAGATTCACGCATTAGAGGAACAGATGGGAGTCTCCTTAATTGACCGTACAAGACGTCCGATTGCCCTGACTCCTGCCGGAAATGTTTTTTTAATAGAAGCAAAAGCAATCGTAGAGCGTATCAATACTGCTTTAAGCCGTGTCCATGACGCATCTACCGGTCTGGTCGGTACTTTGCGTATAGGTTATACAAAGGGCTATGAAAGAAGTAATCTTTCAAATATATTAAGAAGCTTTCACTTAGATTACCCGAATATTCTCATTACCTGCTACCGCTGCGATACCGATATGCTGGCTGCAGGGCTTTTCAACAATGAATATGACATTATTTTTACATGGGACAGTACCAATATTCTTGAAGAAGGTACCATTGAATATAAACTGATGGAGCTTGCCCCATTATCCGTGGCACTGTATAACAGTCATCCACTGGCCCGAAGAAATTCTTTAAGCCGAAAGGAATTAAAAGGTGAGCCGATTCTTTATATGTCGCCCTCCGGTTCTCCGGAGTCTTACGGGGACAATCATTTCCTTGAACTATATAAGCAGGCAGGATATCAGCCAAATATTCTGTTTCGTTCCAGTGATATTGAAAGCATTCTAATGATGGTGGCTGCGGAAGAGGGAATTTCCATTCTGCCATCCTATGTCACCAGTAAACTGACAGATGCCGATAACCTGACTTTTATTCCTTTGATTGGCGAGGGTGAATTTGAACAAATTCTTGCCGTATGGAAAAAGGAGGATGAAAGTCCTGCTCTCAGACAATTTATTGAAAGAATTTAATAACAGGAGGACTATTTATGCAAAATATCATTTCTACAAATTGGGAAAAAATAAAACATATTTTATATCTTATCAGTATTTTTATACTGTTAGGCTTGTCTGCACTCGTCTTAGTTCAGTCAGTCTCTAATTTTACTCTGCTGAGCTATCTTGATAAGATCATGAGTCAGCACCATCTGTCTGCTGCAATCATTTTGGGCGCCGCTGTGTTTCTCTGCTGTTTCCTTTTCATTGGAAAGCTTTTATCTGCACTTTCTTCACGAAATCAGATTGTACTGACCATTTGCTTATCCGTTCTCGTTATCATTTTGCAGTATTTTCTTTTGTTTCATATACAGGCAGTACTCCGATATGACCATCTTAGGGTCTTCGATGGTGCATTGGAAATTCTGAATACCGGAAAGCTTTCTCTGACTGCCAAGGATGGTTATTTTGGGCTTTATCCTTTTAACATCTCTATTGCTTTCTTTAACAGTATGATTTTACGAATTGTTACTCTTTTGGGACTTCCGGAAAAATTTTTCCTGCTTTCCCTGCAATGTGTCTATCTTTTTCTTATAGATCTTGGCATATTTTTTTCCTGGCAGATCGTAAAAATTCTGCATTCTGTTAAAAATGCCACCCTTTTTGCAATCCTGTGTGCTGCAAACCCAATACTTTATGTTTGTGCAATGGGCTGCTATACAACAACTCTCATGCTCCCGCTTCTTATGGGAACCCTTCTGTTTGTCATCTGCTTTTTAAAAGAACAGCAATTTCGAAAAAAATGGCTCCTTGGCTTCCTTGCCGGTGCTGCTCTCGCTTTCGGAAGCAGACTGCGTGCTACAGTATTTATTGCAGGAATCGCACTGGTCATTTACCTGATTATTCGCAAAAAGAATGAAACTTCTATAAAATATTCTGGTAAACAGACAGCGCTCCTGATCTGTTCTGTTCTGCTCGGGAGTATGATTAGTTTTGGAGGCTATACAGCTGTTCAGAATACCTGCATCACGGAAGATTACACAGATACCCAGATGCCGGCAATTTATTATCTGATGTTTGCTGCAAATCCAGAGTCAAGGGGCAGCTACAATGAAGATGATTTTGGAATGATCTCTCAGTACGATACTTTGGCTGAAAAGAAAGAAGTTTCCATACAGGTTTTAAAAGAGCGTCTAAAAAACTACGGGGTTTCCGGAACTCTTTCCCTTGCAGAGCATAAGCTTGGCACTACATGGAGTGATGGAACCGAGGACTACAGAGATTTTCTGACTACTTCCAGAAACTACGGCAAGCTTCATTCATGGATTGCAGGGGAACATAAAGATTTCTTTGCTCTCTATTGCCATATTTATCACGTTGCAATTATGGCTATGTTCTGTCTCGCGGTAGTGTTTGCATTAAAAAGAAAATGTGATTCCTCCTACTATTTAATATTTTTAACACTCCTTGGAGGAATGGTTTTTCACATTTTCTGGGAATCCTTTTATGTTTACAGTTTCGGATTTTCCATGCTCTTGATCATTCCAGCCTCCGAGAGTGTCCGTAAATTATCGGAAAAGCAATTTGCCCTCCCTACTTCAGGTATTCTGGGAGGAACCTCCCTTCTGCTTTTCCTTTTCCTGCTCATTCCATGCATCAAAACCATGGACAATGCCGAATACGAGCATAATGACTACGCAGTCGTTCAGGATATGTCTCTTGGAGAGTGCCAGCCACTTTTGAGCGGAAATGTCATTACTCAGACTTTCAAAGCAGACCTTCCTTTCAATCACGTGGGCTGCAAAGTTTACAATGACACGGGAGCATCCAATGATTCCATTTACCGTATGGAGCTGCTTTCTTCAAACGATGATGTGCTGTCCAGTCGTGATTTTATCGGTGCAGAGGCCGAAAACGGTGGTTACTGCTATTTAAAATTTAATGATATCATTCCTAATGGCGAGGAAACTTATCGGATTCGCCTTACAGCACTCCATACAACGGATGAAAATTATTTAATGTTTGGCTATTACAATACACACCAATATGATATTTACAGCGACGGTTCTATGACCGGCCTGAATAGTGATGAAAGATCAGATTTAGCCTTTATGGTATTTTTAAATGTAACCTCAGGCTACTTCCACTAAACTATTTTTTATACCTGTACAAGATCATAAACTCCCGGAAAACGCATCTTTCCGGGAGTTTAATTTTTCTTCTCTGTTTTGAATATATTTTATTGGGCACACTATCCCAAAATATAGATGAACGGAGGACTTTTACATGACGAGCTCATTTTCCATAAATCAGGAAAAAATCAAACATCTTCTATACCTGATCAGCATATCCATCCTTCTATGCTTATCTGTGCTGATCCTCGCACAAGCAACTTTTAATATCACAGGCATGAATTTTTTAATTAAAGTTATGAACCGCAGGGCTTTATCCATATGGACAATCTGTGGCGCCATTCTATTGGTCTGCTTTTTCCTTGTAATTGGTAAATTTCTCCACGTTCTTTCTAAACGCAGTCAGATTTTTCTGACACTTTTGTTAACTGCAGTCGGTGTAACCATACAATATCTGCTCTTATTTTATTTACAAGCAATCCTGCGCTATGACCATCTAAGAGTTTTTGATGGAGCTTTAGAAATGATTCAGACCGGAAAGCTATCCCTGACCGCTAATGACAGTTACTTTGGCCGTTATCCATTCAATATTTCCATCACCGCATTCAACAGTATTATTCTGCGCATTTAATCCTATTTTATATGTCTGTGCTGCTGGCTGCTATACGACTACGCTCATGCTGCCGCTTCTTATGGGATCAATGCTTTTCATTATCTGTTTCTTAAAAGAGCAGAATTTTATAAAAAAATGTCTGCTTGGACTGCTGTCTGGTATCTCTCTTGCTCTGGGATTCAGACTGCGTGCCACTGTTCTGATTGCAGGAATTGCACTCATTATTTATTTGTTCATCCGTGCCAAAAATGTCGATTCAAGTGCTTATTCCCCAAAACAGCTGACCGTACTTACATTTTCTGTTGTTCTTGGATTTTTTCTCTGCTTTGGCGGCTACACCATATGGCAGAACACTTATATCACAGAAGATTATCATGACAGTCAAATGCCTCCAATCTATTATCTGATGTTCGCTTCAAATCCACAGACAAGAGGTTCCTACAACGAAGATGACTATCAATTAATTTCCAAATATGACACTTTGGATGAGAAAGAGACGGCTTCTTTTCAGATATTAAAAAAACGCATAAAAGCCATGGGTATGACGGGCACCCTTTCCCTTGCCAACCATAAACTTGGTCTTACATGGAGCGACGGTACAGAAGACTACGGTGATTTTCTGACCACTTCCAGAAATTACAGTACCTTACAATCCTTCCTCGGGGGTGACCATGGAGACTTTTTTGCACTTTACTGCCATATGTTCCATGTTGCTGTCATGGGAATGTTCCTCTTATCTGTAATCTCTTTGTTTCGCAGAAAATGTGACAATTCTTACTACCTGATTTTTTTAACCCTACTCGGGGGAATGGTTTTTCACATTTTCTGGGAATCCTACTATATTTACAGCTTTGGATTTTCTATGCTGATCGTAATCCCTGCTTCTGAGAGTATTTGCAGACTGTCAGAAAGACACTTTGACCCTCGCACCTATGGCATTGTCAGTTTCTCTACCCTTGCAATGCTTATCGTTACAGTGCTTCCCTTTGCCAAAGTAATCTGTCTGACAGAATATGAGTACAAGGAATGTTCCATTCATTGTTCAGGATATGGCAATCGGTGAACGAGAACCGCTTCTTCTAGGAGATACGATTACGCAGACTTTCCAGACAGACCGCACCGTTCTTTCTGCCAGAGAATTTTATGGATTGGAAATTTTAGACAAAGACTATTGTTATATGGAAGTAGGACCGATTGTCCCAAAAGGAAAAAGTACTTATATCGTAAAAATTACGCCGCTGTATACAACAGCGGCGCATTACCTCACTTTTAGATATTATAACACCCGTCATTATGACCTCTATACTGACGGTTCCATGACTGGGCTAAACAGCGATGAAAGGTCTGATTTAACTTTCATGATCTTTAATCGCGTAGAAAAAACCTATTTTCACTAAATTCTGGCAACTCC
The DNA here is from genome assembly GCA_017622875.1 of Lachnospiraceae bacterium. GTDB lineage: Bacteria > Bacillota > Clostridia > Lachnospirales > Lachnospiraceae > HGM12587. Next base: position 9,291 of record JAGAQG010000065.1, on the reverse strand, counting down.
AGTTTCCCTTGCAGCTTTTGCAACAGCTTCAGCTACTGCTTTAACGACACGTTTATCAAACGGACTTGGAATAATATATTCTGGTGAACGCTCTTCATCAGAAATCAGTCCTGCAATGGCATGTGCAGCAGCCAACTTCATCTCATCATTAATATCGCTTGCACGAACATCTAACGCCCCACGGAATACCCCAGGGAATGCAAGCACATTATTAATCTGGTTCGGATAATCACTGCGGCCTGTACCGACAACGGCTGCTCCGGCTTCTTTCGCCTTGTCCGGCATGATTTCCGGTACCGGATTAGCCATGGCAAAAATAATCGCATCTTTATTCATGGAAGCAACCATTTCCTGTGACACAATGTTTGGAGCAGAAACACCTACGAATACATCTGCACCTTTCAGTGCATCCGCAAGTTTTCCTGTCTTCTGTTCCGGATTTGTAACTTCAGCCATCTTTCTCTGTTCAGAAGTCAGTTTTTCTGACTGTTTAGAAATGATACCGTTAATGTCACACATTGTTACATTTTTAAATCCATAAGTCAGTAAAAGCTTTGTAATGGCAATCCCAGCAGAGCCTGCTCCGTTTACGACCACTTTACATTCTTCCTTTTTCTTGCCAGTTACTTTTAAACCATTGATAATACCAGAAAGTACAACGATCGCTGTTCCGTGCTGGTCATCGTGGAATACCGGAATATCACAGCATTCTTTTAATTTTCGCTCAATTTCAAAGCATCTTGGTGCAGAAATATCTTCCAGATTGATTCCTCCAAAGCTTCCTGCAAGAAGTTTTACTGTATTTACAATTTCATCTACATCTTTACTTCTGATGCACAATGGAATTGCGTCAACGTCGCCAAATTCTTTAAACAGAACACATTTTCCTTCCATGACCGGCATACCGGCTTCTGGCCCGATATCACCAAGACCTAAAACTGCAGTACCGTCTGTAATAACTGCTACCATATTGTGACGGCGTGTGTAAGTGTAAGATAACTCCACGTCATCTTTGATTTTTAAGCATGGCTCTGCAACCCCCGGAGTATAAGCAACTGATAGTTCTTCCGGTGTTTCTACCTTTGCACGGCTGACTACTTCCAGCTTTCCAGCCCATGCTTCATGTTGTTTTAATGCAAATTCCTTTTTATCCATTTTGTATTCTCCTCTTTTGCTTCCTTATTCTAAATTGTCCAAATCACTGATCAAAGCTTCAATATCCTCATCCTTTGTTGCCCAGCTTGTACAGAAACGTACAGCACTGTATTCCTCATCCATAGCAGTCCAAAGCTCGAAAGAATATTTTTCTTCCAGTTGCTTTAACTGGCTGTTTGGCAGAATCGGAAACTGCTGATTCGTATAAGAATCATAAAGCAACGGATATCCTTTTTCCAAAAATGTATTTTTCAGTCTCATTGCCTGTTCTACAGCTTTACCTGCGATTTCTTCATACAGTCCATCTTCTAATAATGTTAAGAACTGAATTCCCAAAAGACGTCCCTTTGCCAGCATACCGCCTCGCTGTTTGATCATATAGCGGAAATCTTTTGTAAGCGCCGGGTCTGTAATAACCACCGCTTCCCCAAAAAGTGCTCCCACCTTTGTTCCGCCAATGTAAAATACATCTGTGTATGCCGCAATATCCTTCCATGTAAGGTCTGTTCCCTTAGACATCAGACCATAGCCAAGTCTTGCGCCATCTAAGAATAGCGGAAGTCCCAGTTTAGAACATGTTTCATATAAAGCTGTCAGTTCCTCTTTTGTATACAATGTACCATTTTCTGTCGGATGAGAAATGTATACCATTCCAGGCTGTACAATGTGTTCATGAGAAGCATCCGCCCAATGTGTATCATATGCTTCCTGTACCTGTGCTGCTGTAATCTTACCATTCTCTGATGGCAGTGCCAGCACCTTATGGCCTGTAGCTTCAATGGCACCTGTTTCATGCACATTGATATGACCTGTATTCGCACAAAGAACACCCTGATAAGGCTTTAATATAGAAGCAATCACTGTCATGTTGGTCTGCGTACCGCCCACTAAGAACTGCACATAAGCATTCGGCACGCCGCATTTTTCTTTAATGACTTCTCTTGCACGGTCACAATATTCGTCTTCTCCATACCCCGGAGTCTGCACAAAATTGGTCTCTGTCAGTTTTTCCAAGATTCTTGGATGTGCACCTTCCAGATAATCACAGTTAAATCTAATCATTTTTCTTCTCCTGTTCCTTCACAACCATATTGGCTACCTTTTCTTCCAGGTTTTCTTCCGTATAGGCAATCATTGCTGCTGTCACGGCACCTTCTAAAATCGCATCAACGCCCGGTACATCGCCAGCACCCACAAGCTCAGACAATTTAATGAGAAGCCCCATATTTCCTTCCTGAATAACATCCTCCAGATTTGCTCCCTGCGCAGCATAAGGAATTGCCAGTTCTGCAATCCCTGGAAGCCAGCTTTCACAGATTGTCCCAATTACTGAAGAATCTCCAGTCAGAAGCTTTTGATAGGCTTGCTGCATCTCATCCTCAGACATTTCCTCGATGGCATTTAAATCATCTAAATACATCTGAAAATATACGTTTTCTTCTTCCTCATCCTCTGATATGGCTGAAGCTTGTTCTTCTTCCTCTTCTTCCGGCACTGGCTCTCCAGTCTGTACTTCCGGCGGAAGCTGCAGATACTGATAGATCATTTCAACCTGTTCTTCACTAAGCTCCATACCGTCAAAATATTTCAAAATTTCTTCTTTTGCCAGCGGATCTGTGGAGGTTCTGCAGACCTCAGCCACAGCACGCAGCGTTTCCATAAAAGAATTTCTATCTAACATCGTTAGTCTCCTGACATTTGTTTTCTAACTTACGATTTTAAACGTCGGATTTCATTCTGTCAACGAAAAGCCCTGCGATAATCAGAAAAAGGCAGTGTGAACATCACACCGCCTTTGGTATCCTTAGATCTTTTATTCATTTCTCAGTGCTGATAAAGCTGATAATCTCATTGCACGAAGGGCTGGCATCAGACCTGCCAACATACCGATCAGTACCGCAAATACCAAGGCCACTCCTGACAGCCACAGTGGAATATAGGAAATGCTCGAATAATAGCTCTCTGACAGCAAAGTATTGATAAGAGCTGATATTCCATAGCTTAAGATCAGTCCCACAACTCCCCCGGAGAGTCCGATAAAGCCGGCTTCCATCAGGAATAAATCTCGAATTCTTCCAAGACTGCATCCGAGAACCTTCATGATACCGATTTCTTTGGTACGTTCATAAATGGACATCATCATAGTATTTGCAATTCCGATAGCTGCTACAAATAAGGACACTGCACCGATACCACCAAGTACCGCCTGTACCATGGCATACTGTCCTTCCATCTGCTCTACCCATTCGGCATTACTGTAGGCATAGTATCCCATATCACTGATCTGCTGCTGCACCTCTGTTACATTTTCCATTTCGTCGACCTTGACATACATTTCCTCGTAATACCATTCCTTATATGGTTTTCCATTGGAACGGGTCGGCTGATTTGGAATTTTGCTGTTTTTAAAAATTCTTTTTAACTGTGTTTTGAGTGCTTCAATATTGCAATATGCTTCCCAGCTAAACTCATTATACTCTTCTGCGGTCCCTGCCACAAGCCCTGTTGATTCATACATATATTTTTTCGGCTGAGCAACCGGGTTTCCGTTTTCATCAGTTCCGCCATATTTGGCATTCCAGTAGGCATCAGAATCCATAATGAAGAAGACCGGATCATTTGTCAGGTCAATATCCGGCAGCACTCCCGTGTCCCAGTAATACTCATTGGTCTTGGCATTATAGAAATTCGTAATGATCTGGTTTCCATACAGGAACTGGAGATTTTCTTCATCCAGTGGCAGACTTGCCCCCTCTGCTAATGGAATATCCATCGCTTTCAACGCTTCCGTCGTCATTGCCCTGACTGATATGTTTCCTTCATAAGCTCCGCACTTTAAAATCGGATACAGGGAAAGCACCGGCGATGCAATTTCCACGTGAGGAATCGCCATGATTTTTTCTGCAGTTTCATCCGTAATCTTCCCTGAATTTTCATCACTGCTGGAACTGTCCACTGCCACCGCCACGGACCCGGAGGAATAACTGACTCCGCCGCCTTCACGGACAGTAATCGTCGTCAGACCGCCGCTTTGCTCAATCTGTTCCATAGTGGATTTGCTAAGCCCAAGTCCCAGAGAAATCATAACTACAATAGAAGCTGTACCGATAATTACGCCTAAAACCGTCAAAAATGTACGAAGCTTTCTGCGCCAGAGATTTGAAACACTCATTCTGAGTAAGTCAATAAACCTCATAGTCTGTCTCCTATTCTTCCAAACTGTTGTCCTCTAAAAGCTCTGCTGCTTCAATTGCTTCTAATTCTTCCTGTGCAAGTTTTTTCGCTTTTTTCTTCTTTTTAATCACAACAACTGCTGCGACTGCTGCGGCTGCAGCACCTACAGCAATAAGGGCAATGCCCCACCAAGGAAGTCCCTTTTCCTCTTCCATGTCTCCCATCATCATTGGGTCTTCATAGAACTCCTCGTAATATGGTTCATTGACATACAATGTCATTGTCTTTTCTATAGTTGCTTCTTTTCCTTCTTCATCTTCATATCTGATGATGATTTTTACAGTACCGTCGTCCATAGTAGCTGCCTGTCCTGCAAGATAAGCATCTACATTTCCTGTTGCACCTGGTTCCAGATTCCCGATAAATGTATCTCCTCCACTGATCGAATCTGCTTCAAATTTTACGTTCACATTATATAGCTTTGTTTTTCCTACATTATATATGCTGAACATTACATTGGCTTCGTTTCCAATTTCAATAGTTTCCGGCATTAATGTAACGCTGCTAATATCAACTTTCGGTTCCTGTTTAATCGGAACAGATACACTTGCAACTTCTGTAAATGGGTTTGCTTCACTGTCTTCATATTCCATATTGACAGTTACCACATACGGTTTCTGTGCAAGGTCTGCCTTTGATTTCAGCTCAATACTGATACTTTTTGTAGAGTTTGCTCCAATGCTGTCCACATAAATAGTGCTGGAACCAGCAGTTGGTAAAAATGCTGCATATGTATTGGTTGAGTCAGTTCCTTCCTGTGTTCCCTGAATATCAAAGAGCATATTAGAAACTGCTGTTGTCTTAGATGTATTTTTCAGGTTTAAAGTTAATGTAAATGTATCTCCTGCATAAACTTCTTCCGGTGTTGTCGTAAATCCGGTAACAATGACACGAGGTGTTGAAAGTTTTCCATTTTCATCTGTCGGTTCTACTCCATTGACCTGTACATAGTAATCTAATGCAACGCTGCCTTTGCTTCCATCAGCTTCATTGTAGGTTACATTAAAGGTCAGTTTTGTATAGCCTGTGATGGCATCATCTCTTGTTTTTAAGGTCCAACGGAAAGTATGTTTTCTGTCTACTACAGATTTTCCTGAGTCTTCACCGCGAAGCTTGTCACAGGTCTGAGAATAGTCAGTTTTTTCGATGTCAAATGGCCATGCAGTCACATCACTGCTGAGTACCGGAGTGATTACCACATTTGTTACTTTTGTATCACCAAGGTTTACAAGCGGTACTGCGATTTCGCACTGCTGGCCTGCGTTCGCGATTGTAGTGTCATATTCTTTACCACCGATGATGATATTGCTGTTGACATTCACTGTTTCAGTTTCAGATTCTGTCGGAGTTTCCTGTACGACTTCTTTGGTTTTGCAGTTATCAAGCTCTTCTTTAACTGATTTCACATAATCAACAACCCCATCAGCTGTCTCATAGATAGTTCCTGTTGGTCCGTCTGACAGTTTATGATTTGTTTCATCGTAGGAAAGTCCCAAAGCTTCTGCTGCTTTTTTCATTACCTCATCTGCCTTTTTCATTTCGGCATCAGTAAATTTCTTATTTTTTAAATAATCATTTAAAACTGAGGCATTCGCCATCGCAACCTGGTCGGCACTCTGTTCTGCACTTTTTTCTTTTTCGTTTTCAGACACTGTATTTGGCACATTGGTATCCCCTATCGGTACCTGCGGCTCTGTCGCCTGTACATTCATCCCCACTGCCGGTACTGCCAGCACCGCACACAGCAATAACACTAATAATCTTTTCATTCCTCATTCTCTCCTTGTCTGTTATCTTCTATCTTCACGATCTTCCCATCGATAATATGGAATATTCTGTCTGCAAAACTTGCCAGATGATTATCATGAGTAACCATCACCAACGTCTTTTTCTGCTCCCTTACAACCTTCTGCATCATATTCATAATGTCTCTGGAAGTATTCGAATCCAGATTTCCCGTAGGTTCATCCGCAAATATGATCTCCGGATCTACCACCAACGCTCTGGCAACACCCACACGCTGCTGCTGACCTCCTGACATTTCATTTGGCTTATGTTTTTTATGCTCTGGAAGTCCCACCAAATCGAGCAAATCTCCTGCCTTCTTTAGTCTTACTTTTTTATCCTCTCCACGAAATACCAGAGGCAGTGCCACATTTTCCTGTGCGGTCATCGTCTGTAAAAGATTAAACGACTGAAAAATGAATCCTACATGGTCTCTTCTAAATTTGACCAGCTGATTTTCATTCATCGTCTCTATATGTTCTCCGTTTATCACAACCTGTCCTTTGGTAGGCTTTTCCAAACCCGCCAGCATATTTAACATGGTGGATTTTCCTGACCCGGAAGTACCTACAATGGCACAAAATTCACCCTCGTAAATATCAAGGCTTACGCCATTTAAGGCATGTACCTTATTTTTTCCAATGGAATACACTTTATGAAGATTTCGAACCTGAATGACCGGTTTCTTATCTGCTCCCAATTTTCAATTCTCCTTCATTTTTTCTCTCTAAATATATGTCCCGTTTTTAGTTAAGATTATGATACAGCGAAAAAAGTTTTAAGTATAGGAAAATATTTGAAAATATTTCTTAAGAAAAAATTAAGATCCGTATTTTCATACAGACCTTAAAATCATCCTTATAATGTTTCATCCCAATCCTTTGCGATATCTATCCATTCTTCAAAACCGGAATATTTTTCAAGCTCCTCGATAGATAATCCAATCGTTCCATTTGGCGCACCTGCAGCTGCATATACAATCTCAAATCGCTTTAATGAAACATCCAAATATACTTTAATTCCTTCTTTTCTCGCAAATGGACAAACACCGCCTGGCATATGCCCTGTCAGCGCTTCCACGCTGTCCCATGGAATCATCGCCGCTTTCTGATGGAAAAATGCTTTGTATTTTGAATTATGCACCTTCGCATCTCCCGCCATTACAATCATTATTGGCTGTTCTGCTGCCAGAAATGACATAGTCTTTGCAATCTGCGCTGGAATACAGCCAATTGCCTGTGCTGCATGTTCCACCGTATCACTGGTATGTTCCTGCAAAACACAGCGGTCTCCCATTCCAAACTCATCAAAATACTTCTTCACATTTTCAAACGACATTGTTTCTTCCTCCTCGTATTTCGTCCTAAAATTCCATCTCCATTCCAGTATACATCTGTTCTACGATATCGCCCAGTTCTTCCTTCAAAACTGCAAATGCTTCATCTCCCGTGCAGTGTCCCGTAATAATTCTTTTAATTCCAGTCTCCTTCACTCTCTCTGCCAGCGCTCTCACATCTTCTTCCGGTGACTTATACAAATGGAAACCGCCAATAAATGCGATGATTTCCTTGTCTGGGAAAGTAGCCGCAACTTCTGTGATAATATTGTCCGCTCCGCCATGAGAACAGCTATTGAAAACTACAAGCCCTTTTGGTGTATCAAACACAAGGCTCTGTTCATGGGCAAAATCATCCGGAAACATTTTTCCGTTTTCCTTAATATACAGGTCAACTTTTTTTGCAATACTCTCAAGTCCCTGGGTCTTATGAGGGATCAGATATACTCCTTCCAGCAGTTCATAATCTCCTTCCACATATTCGATGCGGTCAGCATAATTCTCTAATGTTCCCTGCTGAATCCCGTTATATTTATACATAAAAAGATTCTTTTTTCCATAGCAGTTCTCTCCGGCACCTTTTCTTAAATAGAACTTTGCAGTCTTATTCTCCCAGAAAAAAGTCGGCATACCATCTGCGTGGTCATAATGCGCATGAGAAAGCACACCATACTCTATTTCTTCCAGATTCACACCAAGCTGTTTTGCATTTTCTGCAAAATTTCCGCTGGCTCCCGTATCTAATAAAATCTTATGTCCATTATATTCAATATAAAATGATAATCCCCATTCGCTGAGCAAATCATTTTTTGTAATATTATCAATCAATACTTTTGCAATCATGTAGTTTCCCCCTTAATATTGCTACATCGCATACATATTTTTAATTTCTTTTAATATACCACTTGAGAACTTTGACCTCAAGTAAAGTTGTAACAATTCTTTCATTTTTTCGTAAAAATTAATTTGTATAAAAAAATATTTTCTGCACATTCTATAAGTGAAAGGATGGTGTTTAAATCATGAACAATAGTAAAAACAAATCTTCAAACGCTAACAACACAAACAGCAACTATACTGCAAATGGAACAAACAGCGGTTCTAACGCTAATAATGCAAACAATTCCGGTTCTAACAAATCAAGCAACGCTTCCGGATCAAACGCATCTAAGAACAGCAGATAGATCCATTTGTAAAAAGAGCAGCCACACTAAACCTTTAGTGTGGCTGTCACTTTCTTAATCACTTTTTTTCCGGCTTATCTCTGGCCAAAATTCTTCAAAATACATATACTTAGATTAGGAGGTGTGCCTTATGTTCGCATGGTTTCTATTTTTGATCAATATTTTCAAACATTAATATATCTGCCAGCAGATCAACCTGCTCTGAACTTTCTTTTTGGTCAATCCTGTTGTCAGAACATAAAAAAACGGAAAACCATCAGGTTTTCCGCATCTTCCAATGAGACATCGGGGATTCGAACCCCGGACAACTTGATTAAAAGTCAAGTGCTCTACCGACTGAGCTAATATCCCATACTATTTAATTTTGAACAGCCCGTTTCAACTGCCCTAGCTGGGCTAGTTGGATTCGAACCAACGAGTGCAGCAGTCAAAGTGCTGTGCCTTACCGCTTGGCGATAGCCCATTAAATTTGAGGGTGGATAAAGGGATTCGAACCCTTGGCCTCCAGAGCCACAATCTGGCGCGCTAACCAGCTGCGCTATACCCACCATAGTGCCAATCTGGTTGGCAAATGTGCTCGAAGGGATTCGAACCCCC